>NZ_AP028127.1:2042500-2185000 GCF_037076425.1 Turicibacter faecis
GCAAGTCGGTTGCCCCCTTTCTTATCTATGTATAGTATACAATTCTATCAAATAGGTTTTAGGTGAATTATAACATATTAACAAGTGGATTAATGAATAATAAGATGATCGCTACAACGAATCCGTAAATTGCTGATGTTTCGGCAATCGCTTGACCTAAAATCATCATTTGCATTACATCACCTTTAGCTTCTGGTTGACGTCCAACTGCTGCAGCCGCTTGTCCCGCTGCATTACCTTGTCCAATACCTGTCCCGATCCCTGAACATACTGCTAATCCAGCACCTACTGCTGACATACCTAATACAAACGCCTCATTTGAAATTGAAGATGCAACTGTTTCTAAAAACATAATTAAATTCCTCCTAATTTAACTTTTTTGTTTTTTTATTATTAACTATTCCATTGCTCCTTGTGACCAAATCATAGTTAACATGATGAAGATTAATGTTTGAATCACACCCGAGAATACATCAAAGTATCCATGTAACGCAGGTGCAATTAATGGCGAGAACCATCCAAGTGCCTGATAAATAAGCGACATAATGATACCACCACTCAAGATATTTCCGAATAAACGGAATGATAATGAAATTGGTTTTGCGAGCTCACCAGTAATGTTCAAAGGTAATAAAAATGGAAAATCTCCAAGGTATGTATCGTATAGATATCCTCCAATTCCCTTTGCCTTAATTCCTGACCCTATCATAACAACAATCGTGATAACGGCTAACGCCAATGTCACATTGTAATCAGATGTAGGTGCACTAAGCCCCAACAATCCTAATAGGTTGGCACAAACAAGATAGGCTGCCAATGTTCCTATAAATGGAGCAAAATTTAGATGTTTTAACCCCATCGTTTGTTCCACTAGACCCTCAATACCTGTTACTAATAATTCTAGTAACAATACGATACCTTTAGAAGGCTTAGTCGGATCGGCCTTTTTCACTGCATTTCCGCAAATGATAAAGAATACCGATAAAACTAATACTAAAACAACCGAATTGAATACGGTCGGATTTACAATGGACTTCATTTCTGTTCCCGGATTGAATATTTTAAACAACCCCGTCCCATCACTTTCTCCAATTGCAATCTTCATTAGTAGTGGATTCATTCTTACCCTCCTTTCGCGAGAAATATTTTTTAAGAAGGTGATTCCATCTTCTAATCTGGCCGATATGAACTATCGGGGGTTAATATAATCCATAATGTAGGACTACACTAACTATATATTCAACAATGATTACTTTCCGTTTTTTCCATAACCAAACGTAAAGAAACCATCAGTTTGAATCGCAAATCTTACCATAGAAACTCCAATAATTCCTGCAATAAATGCTTCAGTACCTAGTAATAGGACAATACTTACGAGAGTTCCAGCGTAAATAATTAAACGAACTAGCAAGTTCATTTGCATTGTTTTTCTTACACCACTTTCCTGTTGGTCTAAGGCATTTTTAGCGCCAACAACAATTAGTCTAAAATTAATTAAGTTAGCTATTACGCCCACCCAATAACCAATTAATACATTAATCATCGGCATATTGAATATCATTGAAACAACAGCGATTAAAAATGTAAACAAAAATGCTAATTGAATTACGCGTTTAGGTATAACTCGGATTGGATCATTTTGTAACTGACTCAAGTTTTATCCCTCTTATCCATTTTAATTATTAACAAGTAGACACTTTTAATTCCACTAAATACGCCAACAAATACTAATACGAGTAAGAATAATGGAGATGTCCCCAACCATTTATCTAGATATTTTCCAATAAATAGTCCTACAAAAATATTAGCAATCATTGTAATACCTACTTGAGATAGAAGTGACATCCACTTCATAGCTCTAACAACCTTAGATGGCTGACTCATTATTTAGTCCCAAAAATACGGTCGCCAGCATCTCCAAGACCTGGAACAATATATCCCTTATCATTTAGTTTCTCATCTAAAGAAGCCAAATAAATCGTTACATCTGGATGTGCTTCATTTACCGCTTTAACTCCTTCTGGAGCCCCAACTAAACATACTAATTTAATATTTTTAGCCCCTCGTTGCTTAATAGAGTTAATAGCAGCAATTGCTGAACCTCCTGTAGCTAACATTGGGTCGACAATAAAGATATCACGTTGATCTAACTCATCCGGAAACTTAGCAAAATACTCTACCGGTTGCAACGTTTCTTCATCACGAAAAATCCCGATGTGTCCAATACGCGCTGAAGGAATCATTTTTAAAATTCCGTCCACCATTCCTAAACCAGCTCGTAGAATAGGAACAACAACCATTTTCTTACCAGCAATGACATTGGCCTTTGTTGTAGCTACAGGTGTTTCAATTTCAACTTGCTCCAATGGCAAATCACGCGTAATTTCATACACCATTAACCCACCAATCTCGTTAATCATTTGACGAAATTGAGTTGTCGGTGTATCTTTCTGGCGAATTTGAGTTAATTTGTGTTGAATTAATGGGTGATCTAAAATATTAACTTTAATCACACGGTTCACCTCTCATTTTTCATATTTCAATAATAAGTAATTCTACAACTTTTTTAATCCGTTTTCAACAGATTATTCCAAGAGATACCTCAAGCAATTCAAGGAAATAACGTTTATATCTCTTCATCATAAATAAACTAGGATAGTCTACCCTAAAGTATTAAAAAAGAAATATAAAAAAGAAATCCTTAGTACAGGATTTCTTAGACGTTTTCGTAATCAGAGATTTTTTTAAGACGTGCTGTATGATGTGCACCCATAAAATCAGTTGTTAACCAAACCGATACAATCTCTCTCGCTAATCCTGGACCAATCACGCGGCCTCCCATGGCTAGTACATTTGAATCATTGTGTTCTCTTGTCGCCTTAGCCGAAAATAAATCATGGACTAATGCACAACGAATCCCTTTGACCTTATTAGCTGCAATACTAATTCCAATACCGGTCCCACAGATTAAAATTCCGCGATCAAACTGTCCGGCTGCTACGGCTTCCGATACTTTAAAGGCATAATCTGGATAATCCACAGCACATTCATCATAGCAACCAAAATCTTCAAATTCAACATTCATTCCCTTTAATAATTCTAAGATGTCTTGCTTTAAATTAAATCCACCGTGATCACATGCAATAGCTACCTTCATAAGTAATGCTCCTTTTATTCTGTAAAATAATTCTATATTCTCAATTATATCATATTTTTAAAAATAAGGTTAAGTTTTATTAAAAATTTATCCCGCCACCGAATTAACAAAAAAAATAAGAAGGGACTTTTTTTGTTCCTTCTTATACATCTTTTTATCGTATTATTCAAATTTTATAGTCATCAATTTCACATCATCAGACTCCGGAATTCCAGGTATCTTTAAGGGAGCCGTTCTTTTCATCTCACCAAATCCTAACAATGAAAATAATTGAGTAGCGTAAGGATGAGAAGCAATAGCTACCAATTGATTTACATTTTTATCTTTAGCTGAATGATATAATTCAAAAAACATATTAACTAACAGATCTGGAATAACTTGTTGATTATAAATGAAATAGCGAATAATTCCAATGTTGTTAAAATCCTCGAATGAAACCATTCCCCAAACCTTATTATCATCTTTAATTAAAATGGACTGTTCAAGAATATGTGAATTAACCTCTTCTAAATCTGTTACTTCTTTAATAAAATCTATTACTTGATTGTAGTCTGTTTGTTCATAACGTTTTATTATTGTGTTAGTTACCATAAAAAAATCCCCCTTTACTAAACATCCTATGCTTAATAAAGAGGGAATATGCTTATATAGGTGTATTTATATGATTTAAAGGTAGGACGGTTTTAATTATGAATCACTAAAAATTAATACTCGTCCTCGTATAAATACCAATTTTCCTTTTTTGTATCTTCCGCCGAAACATAACTTTCAGTTTCTTTATCACCAAAGAAATTATCAAAAACCTCAGAAATATACGATTTGAATTTTTTTTCTTGGAACGCTTCTTGCGTCGTTTCCATTGCATTATATTGATTATTCCAATTACTTTGATCTTCTGATTCATTCGATACTGCATTTGGACCTAAACATAAATCCGGATTCATAAAGCACCACCAGTTATTACCTCGACCTTCTCCGATAGTAATAACTAAACTTTCATAGTATCCTTGTTCATAAGTTTCACCGTTATATTGCTTTTCAGGAAATAAGTGCGCACCATAACTAACTTCAAACCCATTCTCATAGTTAATCGTATCTAATACATGAGAAACTGTCGCTTCTATTTGTCCAATATTACTTGTAATAAATTCACGTGTTGATTCTACTGTTTCAAATGACGCCTTATTTGATGCTAAATACTCGTCCATTGCATAACGAACCATTTTTTTAGCCTGTTGATCCTCATATCTATTTGAATTAGGAATAATACGGATACGAATAGCTGTATCATTTACGACTACCTGTGCATTATTTCCTTGAGGTTCAGCCTTACCAATCTGATATACTGTTACCATCATAATTAATGTTAATACCACAATAATTGTTGTTTTTTGATTCATATTAAACACCGTCCCTTTCACTGATAACTCATTATGGACGATATTTTAAAAATTATACGTGTAATTTCATATTTTTTTATTTTTTATTTAAAAATTTATAAATATCTTCTGCCGGAATAGCTCCCTCTCTCAATATTTTATATTCGGAGGTGGTGCAATCTAAAATGGTCGAAGGGACCCCCGCCTCTGTCTCACCTATATCAAAAACATAAGGAACCTGATTCATAATAGGATTACTTTTTTCAACTTTTGTAGGACTAGGTTCACCTGATACGTTAGCACTGGTTGTCGCCAAAGGACCTAATTGGTTTAATAACTGTATTGATACCGGATGGTTGGGAATTCTAACGCCTATCGTCTGTTTCCCGCGAGTAATTTCTTTACATAATGACTTACAACAATTTAAAACTAGCGTCAACGCCCCCGGTAAAAACCTATCAACTAATCCTTCAATATCACTTGATAGAGGACCTACAATTTCCTCCAATTGTTTTTTATTCGCGCATAAGACAATTAACGATTTATCCGTTGGACGTTGTTTTATTTCAAAAATTTCTTGAATGGCTTGGGGAGAATAGATACTGGCCCCTATTCCATAGACTGTATCGGTTGGAAAAACAATAATATCTTCTTGCGTCACACGAGCTAACGCATCACTAAGTTCATGATAATGATAAATCATACTAGAAAGGACTCCTTATATTATAATTTGTTCTACCTTAGAATTTTTTAAAAAAGACCCCCTAATAAATAGGAGCCTTTCTTATAATCTTCTTAATTTAGTTATTAATAATAATCGTCATTCGATCTTTCCCATTCAAATCCTTTAAAGTTTCAAATTTAGAATGTGGAAAGTGCTCTTTAATTAATTGAGCCATAGCTTCTTTATGATTATATGCATGTTCAAAAGCAATAATATTTTTCTCATTAACCACCTTATGGGCATCCCTTAAAATTTGACGATAAAACTTTAAACCGTCTTCTCCGCCGAATAATGCTAAATGTGGTTCATTATCTTTTACAAAAGGATCAACCTCTTCAGTTAATGGAATATATGGCGGATTAGAAACCAAAATATCAAATTTTAATCCACGTTCAATCAATGGCTGTAACATATCTCCTTGGTAAAAAGTAACATTCGCCCCTAATTGATTGGCATTTTGTTTAGCAACCTCTAAAGCGGCTTCCGACAACTCAGTCACGGTCACTTCCATATTAGGCTCTTCAACAGCTAGTGTTACCCCAATCGCACCACTTCCTGTTCCTACATCTACCACTTTAACCTTTGATCCATTAAAAACATCATCATACGTAGATAGTACATTTGCAACTAATTCCTCTGTTTCAAAACGTGGAATTAAAACGTCGTCATTTACAATAAATTTATGACCAAAGAAAGTCTCATATCCCATAATATGTTGAACTGGGATATTATCCTCTACATATAGATGCACATCATGTTCAAATTTTTCAACTTGTTCCTGTGGAACAACCATATTCATATCTGCTAAAATTTCATAACTTTCCTTTTGCGTAGCATCCATTAATAGCAATTTAACTGCTGAGTCTTCTTTTCCATTTTCAAGGGCGAATTTTTCTCCCCAGTTTAAAAGTTCACGCATTGTTTTCATATTATCACCGTCTTCTTAAAATCAACCTCATTTTACTCTAAAATAATATAACATGCAAATAAAAATTATCTTTATTACTAAAATTCTCTACCAATCCAGGAATTTTATTATGGTACTAATCTGTTTTAAACTATTAAACTCCTGTCACACCTTATCAATTTCTACATATATTAATGTTAGATGGAGCAAGATAACAAGCTAACTCTTTATATAAAATGATACTAAAATCAAATTTCATATAAATATTTAATTTTTTTTAAAAAAGGTGTTTAAGAATCTCAATAGCTGTTCATAATATTATTGTCCGTAAGACGAGAAACTTACGGGCATACTCTTCCCCCCATATAAAACTTTATTTCATTACTCATTTCTCTCCCCAATTTTTAAAGTTTTATTTTTCATACTCTCTCCTTATAATTCTCTCCCAAAGTATTTTAATACTTTATTTTCTCCCCAGTATGGCAAAGACTTTTTCGGAGCCTACTCTCATCCCCCCCTTGAGAGACTCGGGAGAAAGATAATCATATAATTCCCCCATTATATGATTATCCTCCTTTTAACTATAAAAGTCCCCCCTTTTATAGTTAGATTAAATTTAAAAAGCGCCCCTCCCCCGGGCGCTTTTTTTTCTGCACGTTTAAACTGAGTATTAGTTCCATCCCACACTTATCTCCCCACGCACAACAATAAACTATCCCTTCTAAATTTAAAAGCGAGGTCGACATCAATGATGTAAACCTCGCCTTTATTATCATTCAAAAAAGTTAAGTTAGCCACGGTTTATTCCCATGGTTTTAATTAATCTTGTGCAGCTAATTTACGCTTTTGTTCTTCGGTAATTAATGCTTCAATAACAGGCTCTAACTTTCCTTCCATTACTCGATCAAGCTGTTGGATTGTAAATCCAATGCGGTGATCTGTGACACGATTTTGTGGATAGTTATATGTTCTAATTTTTTCCGAACGTTCACCTGTACCAATTTTAGAACGACGTTCTTCACCCTCGGCCTCAAGGCGCTCCTGTAAAATAGAATCATAAATACGTGCTTTTAAAACTTTTAAGGCATTTGCCTTATTTTCATGTTGAGATTTTCCATCCTGACATGAAACAACAATTCCAGTAGGCACGTGAGTTAATCGTACAGCCGATTTTGTCGTATTTACAGATTGCCCACCAGGTCCTGATGAACAGAATGTATCTACACGAATATCATTCATACTTACCTCGATATCCACATCCTCAGCTTCTGGCATAACTAAAACAGTTGCTGTTGAGGTATGAATTCTTCCTTGAGATTCTGTTGCAGGAACACGTTGAACACGATGAGCACCTGATTCATATTTCATATGAGAGTAGACACTTTCACCCGAAATCATAAATTCAACTTGCGACATTCCTCCAGATTCTGAATAATCAACATTCATCACCTGGATTTTCCAACCTTTTAACTCTGAATATTTTGTATACATACGATATAAGTCTGCCGCGAAGATATTAGCCTCATCTCCTCCAGCAGCTCCTCGAATTTCTACAATTACGTTCTTTTCATCATTTGGATCTTTAGGAATTAATAAAATTTCTAAACGTTCCTCTAATGCAGGAATTTTTGGTTTTAATTCTTCTAATTCTAACTCAGCCATTTCACTAATTTCAGGGTCTGAATCTTTAACCATTTCTTTTAAATCTTCAATTGAAGCTGCAATTTCTTTATATTCAGTATATACATTAACTGTCTCTTCAAGTCCACGTTGTTCTTTTGATAACTCAGTTAACTTCTTAATATCAGTAACGATTGCAGGATCAGCCATCATCTCGTTAATTTTTTCATAACGCTCTAAGATTGCCTCTAAACGTTCAAACATAGTCAAATCCTCCTCTAATTATTCATTCCTAATTATAATATAAGTACCACCTGTCGTCAAAATGTGTTTTATATAAAGATACGATATATGGGTATTAAAACTCTAAACATTAGGAATATTTGGTGAATCTGGAACATTAACTAGATTTTCAAAACGACTTATTTCTTTTCTAAAGGCTAGTTTCACAGTTCCCACAGCACCACTACGGTGTTTAGCAAAGATAACCTCTACGATATTATCATTCAACTCAGGATCTTTCTTATAATAATCCTCACGATATAGGAAAGTAACAATATCTGCATCCTGCTCGATACTTCCAGATTCCCTTAAGTCTGACATCATTGGTCTTTTATCTTCCCTATTTTCGACCTGACGTGATAATTGGGATAAAGCAATGACAGGAATCTTGAGTTCACGAGCCATTTCCTTTAACATACGTGAAATTTCTGAGACTTCCTGTTGTCGATTACCTCCGCTTGACTTACTTCCTGATAAAAGCTGTAAATAATCAATCATAACTAGGCCAAGTCCTCTTTGTTGATGTAATTGACGGCATTTAGCACGTAACTCACCCACACGTATACCTGGTGTATCATCAATATAAATTCCTAAATTACTTAATACATCCGTTGCGATTTTCAAAGATCGCCAATCGGCCCCCTCTAAATTACCCGTTTTTAAACGGTGAGCCTCAATTCTACCCTCAGCACTTACTAAACGGGAAACTAATTGATCGGCTCCCATCTCCAGACTAAAAATAGCAACATTAATATGATTTAATTTTGCGACGTTTTGAGCAATATTCAAGGCAAACGCCGTTTTTCCCATCGCTGGACGAGCAGCAACAATAATTAAGTCATTATTTTGTAACCCGGACGTCATATGATCTAAAGCTGTAAACCCCGTTGTTAACCCAGTAACTTCCCCAGTAGATTGGGATAAACGTTCTACATTCTTAATAAAGTCAATAATAACATTATCGATTTGCTTGAAATCTGATCCTTGATTTAAACGTGCAAGTCCGGAAAATTGTTGTTCGGCTGTATCAATTAAATCCTGAGTTGAAGTTTCAGGGTCATATCCCTGTTCAATTAATCCCTGAGCACGATTAATAATTAATCTCGAAATTGATTTTTCTAAAACCATTTCAACATAATGCTCAGTGTGGGCAGTAGTCGCGACACTTTCATAAATCGTTAAAAGGTATTCCACACCACCTATTTCTGAAATCCTCTTATGATCTTGCAAATATGCAGCTACTGTCGTCACGTCTACACCTATATTTTGCTCAAGTAATGTGAGCATCGCCTCGTAAATAATACGATGGCGATGATGATAAAAATCATCTGGTTGTAATTTTAGCTTTACATCCTCACACACTTTTTCATCCAATAACATAGCGCCAAGTATTGCTTGCTCTGCATCAGTACTATGGGGCATTTGACGATTTGACGATTCTATCACAACATAACCAACTTTCTATCTAGATAATACAATTATATTTGATTTCTTTACTTCTCCTTAATTTGAACAGAAATTGTAGCAACAACCTCTGGATGTAAATGAATAGGAACACGTGCCATCCCAAGACCGCGAATTGGTTCTTCTAGCTCCATCTTACGTTTATCTAATTTAATCCCAAATTGTTTTTGAAATTCTTCTGCAATCGCCTTTGTGCTAACTGATCCAAAGACACGACCATGATCTCCAGCTTTCACTTTCACAATAACAGTCTTTTGTTCTAATTCCACTTTTAACTTTTTAGCTTCTTCTAATCGTAGCTCAGCTTGTTTCTCTTCCTCCGCCTGTTGAAGCTTTAACTTATTCATATTAGCTGGAGTTGCGTCCATGGCTTTATTTTGTTTAATTAAAAAGTTCGCAAATCCATTCGGGAAATCTTTTACTTCTCCTTTTTTACCTTTACCTTTTACATCTTCTAACATAATTACTTTCATTGAGATTCACCGCTTTCTTCTATTTCTTTTACAATAACTTCTTTTAATAATAAAACTGCATCTTGTGTACTACTACTTCGAATTTGGGTTGCTGCATTATTTAAATGCCCACCACCACCTAATTGCTCCATTAAAACTTGAACATTGACATCTCCTAACGATCGTGCACTTATACCGATATGTTGCTCGTCAATACGTGAAATAACAAATGAAGCTTTAATATTTTGAACATTTAATAATTCATCTGCTGTCTGCGCTATTTGAACCTTTTCAAGTACCAATTCATCATCCGCCGACGCAATAATAAATTCATCCTTAAATATTTCTGCTCTTTCGATTAAATGAGCCTTACTATAATAATTTTCTAACGGGGTTCTTAACAACTGCTGCACTAACTTCTCTTCCGCACCTTTTTGTTTTAATATAGCGGCGGTTTCATATGTTCGTCGCCCGGTATGATAAGAAAATCTTCGCGTATCCACAATAATTCCCGCTAGCATAATGGATGCTTCTAATGGAGTCATTTTAATTTTTTGTGAATAGTAATCAAACATATCCACAACTAATTCAACGGTTGAAGAAGCATATGGTTCTGCAAATGATAATACCGAATCAATAACATTTACACCTCGTCGATGATGATCAAATACCGCGATTTTCTTTGCTTTTGGCAGTAAAGCTGGCTCTATAACCATTTTAGGATCCTGCGTATCTGCTACAACGAGTAATGTATTTTTCGTCATTAATTCAATTGCCATCTCACTTGAAATAAAATACTTCTTAAGATTTTCATCTTTAAATATTTCATCCACAAAGTTTTTAGCTGTCTTATCTAACTCCTCTAATTTTAAAACGATATAAGCTTCTTTTTTTGATGCAATTCCCATGCGTAACAATCCAATACTTGCCCCGATTGCGTCAACATCTGGATACCTGTGCCCCATAATAATTACACGGTCACTATCTCGAACCAAACGTTCATACGCCTGTGCGTTAACCCGAGCACGGACACGGTTTCTTTTTTCTACTGGATTCGTCTTTCCACCATAGAATAAGAACTTATCATCGGTCGCAATCTTAATCGCTACTTGGTCTCCACCCCGACTTAAAGCTAAATCTAGCATATAATTAGCTTGTTGACCTAATTCCGAAAAACTATCGTAACCCGTTGCCAATCCAATACTAATCGTCAACATTACATCCTTCTCTTTAGCAGCTTCACGTACTTTATCAATAATTGTAAATTTCGTTTCACGCAATTGCTGCAAAACAACCGATGGCATCATTAATATAAATCGATCTGTTGCCGTTGCTCGAATATATATTTTATGTTTATCGGCCCACTGCATAATGATAGAAACTATCTTTCCGTGAAACTCACTCTTTTCTTGCTCATTCAAATTATGAAAAACCTCATCATAATTATCCATAACCAACATTCCTATAACAGGATGTTCATTTTGATATTTTTGCGAAAGCGTCGTATACTCAGTATCATTCGTAAAGTACATTAACCTCTCATTTTTCATATGTAACACGCGATATGTTTCCTGATTGATAGTTACACTAAATTTTTCGTCGTCACTAAGAGCACGATTATATAACTGTTCACTCAGATGCGTTAATCCCTTATCGTGCAAATCCTGATTGAAAATCTGTTTTAAATAGGTATTAAACCATACAACTTCATAGGCATCATCATATAGAAGAATTCCAACTGGTAATTGATTAAATGCAGTTTCTCCAGCATGTTTCACTCGATATGAAATAGACTCAATCCTTTTCAACACATTTTCCTTATAGTGAAAATATGCGTTCAATCGATAAATTATATCCCCTACAAAGTATAGGAAAATAATAAGCGAAATGACATCTGATCGATAGTAGGCATATCCCCCACTCAATATTAAAAACACAGTAGAAATCGCCATGTATCCCAGATGATCTTGATACTCATCTAGCCACTTCCTCAATTTCTTCACCATATCACCTCATTTCAATAACTAATTCTCTAAAACCAATTTATCACGATAGTTGAAAAAGGCATCCATTATTCCTAACATCTCAATAAATATGGAAAACCCTAATAGTAACATTAGAATAACTGTAAGAATACCTAGTCCAATTTTAGAGCGAGACTTAAAATATAATAGAACAACAATAATTCCCTGCAAAACGTATAACATATTAATTATGGCCATAACATTAATCAAAATATAATCTACTGTTGGGATAGATAAAACAGTTTTTATAAGTTGACCAATGACTAAAACTATAATTAATGTAGGTCCTACCTGAATATTATGTATATTCTGTTTCTTAAATTTCAAAGGGGAAATACCCAGTTTTTTTAAAATCAAAATGGCAACCGTATCACTCAAAAAAACGGACATCGTCCCCATTAAAATTACAATCGTCGGAAATAGTGTCGCCATCAAATCTATAGAACGTTGTAACTCCTCTATAATAGCCGTATAGTCACTAGGTAACGTATTAGCTATAGATTGAATCATAACCTCTATTTCTCCTGTCATCTGCGTGACGGATTCTTTAACATTTAAGCCACTAACAAAATAAATCGTAATTGGGAATGAAAGAACCGAAATAATTACCGCATTCAAGATACGTTGCCAATACGGCCAACTTTTAACCATACCAATACCAATAATGGTCCCCATTACCCCGTAATTTAATGTCGTTATTACACCATAAATTGAACCAAATAAAAAAGTCCCACAAAAACATCCAATAAATAATAACAATATATCCCGAATACGGCCTACAGTTACGGAGTAGATAATAATAGGGATAGGTAATAGAATTGACATGATCGTTGGAAAAACTCCTATATTGTATAAAACAAATAAAAGCATATACATAGAGAGCATAACCGCGGCATTAGTGAGTGACCTTATCTTCATCTAAAAACTCCCTTCATAAATGCCAATTACCTCCTCTATTATACCACAATTTAGGATAATTACTATTCTCTTCTCAAATCATTAAATTTTGTAAAAATTGTCTAAACCATTATATTTTACTTATTCAAAAAATACGCGCTTGAATAATATATTATTGAAATGAGGGTTCTTAAAAGACTTCATTTCAACAAATTTAATAACATCCATTTCACCATTATATACATTACTAAAAAAATATTTCATATAAAAATTTAATCAAACGATATAAAAAATTTATTAATTAAATAATATATCCTCCTACGCTAATCTATAGTTTATTTACTACAACTTCTAAATTATACATCATCAATTTAACAATCCTCCATTCAAACCTACTAGATAACATTTAACACCCATTCGTTTGATTAAATAAATAGAATATTTAATGACTAACATACTCTAATTATTATAGCCTACTATCAATGACAATAAACATTAAAAAATTATAATAAACTACACATAAAGCTACCTATCCAACATACCCTAACCACTACATTCCCCCTATCCACACCATAAATCCTACATTCATTTACTCTAAGACATTTACTATAATCTGACCACTCTCTAACTATTATTCCCTCTATCCACACCATAAATCCTACATTCATTTACTCTAAGACATTTACTATAATCTGACCACTCTCTAACTATCATTCCCTCTATCCACATCATAAAACTTACATCCATTCATCCCAATCCCTTTACCAAACTCTAACCACTCTCTAACTATCATTCCCTCTATCCACACCATAAATCCTACATTCATTTACTCTAAGACATTTACTATAATCTAACCACTCTCTAACTATCAATCCCCCTATTCACACCATAAATCCTACATTCATTTACTCTAAGACATTTACCAAATTCTAACCACTCTCTAACTATCATTCTCTCTATCCACACCATAAATCCTACATTCATTTACTCTAAGACATTTACTATAATCTAACCACTCTCTAACTATCAATCCCCCTATTCACACCATAAATCCTACATTCATTTACTCTAAGACATTTACTATAATCTGACCACTCTCTAACTATCATTCCCCCTATTCACACCATAAATCCTACATTCATTTACTCTAAGACATTTACTATAATCTGACCACTCTCTAACTATCATTCCCTCTATCCACATCATAAATCCTACATTCATTTACTCTAAGACATTTACTATAATCTAACCACTCTCTAACTATCAATCCCCCTATTCACACCATAAATCCTACATTCATTTACTCTAAGACATTTACTATAATCTGACCACTCTCTAACTATCAATCCCCCTATTCACACCATAAATCCTACATTCATTTACTCTAAGACATTTACTATAATCTAACCACTCTCTAACTATCATTCTCTCTATCCACACCATAAAACTTACATCCATTCATCCAATCCCTTTACCAAATTCTAACCACTCTCTAACTATCATTCTCTCTATCCACACCATAAATCCTACATTCATTTACTCTAAGACATTTACTATAATCTAACCACTCTCTAACTATCATTCCCTCTATCCACATCATAAAACTTACATCCATTCATCCCAATCCCTTTACCAAACTCTAACCACTCTCTAACTATCATTCTCTCTATCCACATCATAAAACTTACATCCATTCATCCCAATCCCTTTACCAAACTCTAACCACTCTCTAACTATCATTCCCCCTATACACACCATAAAATTTACATCCATATGATAGAAAAGCACAAAAGATTTATAGAAAAAACTCTGTATAAGCCTATCACAATTTTAAGTGTGTGAATTAAATATTCTAATAAACTAACCTTTAAAAATATCATCAACACCATTTAAATAAAAAAGATGATTTCAGTAAAATTCTAAAATCATCTTTTTTATTTATATTAACCATAAATGTTCCTTCTGGGTATCTAACACCATCTCACGAAATTCATCATAAATTAAATCTTCAAATCAACTCATCATCACATGCACACAAGTCAGCAATTAATGCCTATAGCAAGGATATAAAACAAGAAAGATATGTGTATTTAACTGAAGATAAACTATTTTTTATTTTTATGGAGAATAGCTTATTTTTTTATCTTTTTAGGTATATAATAAATATCGTAATTTATTATATATATCCTATTATAGGGGGGAACTAGCTATGGAAAATAAAAATTCATATAATCCATTCCGACTATTGAGTGATGTACATTTAACAGAAGATATGAGTTGCTGTACGGACACTTACTTACTAGATCGATCTACAATGAAATGTGAAGAACAAAGTAAGCAGATGTCTGTTAGTCAGTCAGAAGAAAACGAAAAATAAAACTATACCGTCACCTATTAAATTATAAAAAGCCACTTCCTAACGGAAGCGGCTTTTTACTTCAATCTCTTTTAATAATTGGGCCCTAATGTAAATATCTCAAAATGAGACTTGCTAGAAGAAATATATATTTCTTTTACATTATCTAGCAATTAATAAA
The DNA here is from genome assembly GCF_037076425.1 of Turicibacter faecis. Taxonomy (NCBI): domain Bacteria; kingdom Bacillati; phylum Bacillota; class Erysipelotrichia; order Erysipelotrichales; family Turicibacteraceae; genus Turicibacter; species Turicibacter faecis. The sequence goes on from NZ_AP028127.1 coordinate 2,057,944, forward strand.
GATTAGTTGGTTAGTATGTGATAAAAAAGGGCGCGATGCCGCGCCAATTTGTAAACAATGTGTTATTACTATTCAGCAGAGAATGGTAATAATGCCATGTGACGAGCACGTTTAATAGCAACTGTTAATTCACGTTGGTATTTAGCGCTTGTTCCTGTTACACGACGAGGTAAGATTTTTCCACGATCAGATACAAAACGTTTTAATAAATCTACATCTTTATAGTCGATTTTCGTAATTTTGTTTGTAGTGAAATAGCAAACTTTACGACGACGACGTCCTCCACGACGGAATTGAGCCATGATAGTTCCTCCTAACATCTTTTAAAGTAATAGTTAATAATTTATTTTAAAATGGTAAATCATCATCTGAAATATTAATTGTTGAGCTAAAATCCGGCTCACTATTAAAATTTGATCCTGGATTAGCAAAACCTTGATCTACACTTTGAGTGGCTCCAAATGGATTTCCTCCACCATAATTATTAGGTGTTGGTGCTTGTTGTGGGAATGATGGTGTTCCACCATATCCACCTCCAAATGGATTTCCTCCACTAAAATCGTGAGATGGTTGAGTTCCAAAGTTTCCACGATCAGCAGTTGCCGAACGAGGTTCTAAGAATTGAACGCTATCACACACAACATCTGTTGTGTACCGCATAGATCCATCCTGAGCTTGATAGCTACCTGTTTCTATACGTCCTTCAACACCAATTAAAGAACCTTTACGTAAAAACTTCGCCATATTCTCAGCTTGGCTTCGCCATGCTACACAATTAATGAAGTCTGCTTGACGTTCTCCATTTTGACTAGTGAAAGTACGATTAACCGCAATACTAAATCGCAAATTAGCGATTCCATTAGTCGTATACTTTAGTTCTGGATCACGTGTTAATCGCCCTACTAAAACAACGCGATTAATCATTTATATCACCCTCACTTAGTACTTTATAATCTTAAGCTTCTTCTTTGATTGCGATGTAACGAATAACATCTTCGCTAATTCCAGCTAAACGATCAAATTCGTTTTTCGCTTCGATTGAAGAATTAACTGTCATTACAACGTAGTAACCTTTTGTGAAATCTTCGATAGCATATGCTAAATCACGCATACCCCACTCTTTTGTTTCAACGATTTCCGCACCCATATTAGTGAACATGTTTTGGAAGTTTGTGATTACTGCTTTGCGCCCTTCCTCTTCTAAGTTTGGACGAACGATATACATAATTTCGTATTTTCTCATTATATTGCACCTCCTCTTGGTCTAGACGGCCCATTATCGGGCAAGGAGTAATAGTCATATTACTCACAGTCATAAATTATAACACTAGTTTAAACTAATTGCAATACAAATTATTTTATTATACGGCAATATATTTATAAAACTAGTTTTATACGTATCAATATCAAAAAAATAAGCACAACTCTAAAGCAGTGCCTATTTTACAAAGCCCATCATTAAATTCATGTTGTTTTATCGTAGATGCTATTTAATGATGAACTATTAATAGTATGAGATATTTATTTCTCTTTTATACACGAATATAAACAAAATATTTTTAAACGTTAAAACGGAATAACATAACGTCACCATCTTGAACAATATACTGTTTTCCTTCTAATCGATATCGTCCTGCCTCACGTGCCGCTTGCTCTGAACCGTATTTTACTAAATCATCATATGAAACTGTTTCAGCTCGAATGAATCCACGTTCAAAATCACTATGAATAACCCCTGCACATTGAGGAGCAGTCATTCCTTTAATAAACGTCCATGCACGAACTTCCTGCACACCCGCAGTAAAATAAGTAGCTAATCCTAACAAATCATAGGCGGCTCTAATTAACTGGTCCAAACCACTTTCTTTTATTCCTAATTCTTCTAAAAATGCTGACTTTTCATCATCATCTAATTGTGAAATCTCTTCCTCAATACGCGCACAAACTTTGATGACTTTAGCCCCTTCACGTGCGGCATACTCTTGTAATGCCTTTACATGCTCGTTATCCTCATCACTCATTAAATCTTCTTCACCTACATTCGCAACATAAAGAATTGGTTTTAACGTTAGCAATTGTAAATGTTTAATTGTTTGGATATCATCGGCATCTAACTCTAACGCACGTGCCGGTAACTCTTGATCAAATCCAGCTTTAACCTTTTCTAATACCGCTTGTTCGGCCTTAGCTGCCTTATCACCTGATTTAGCCTGTTTCGCTAAGCGACCTAAACGACGGTCAACCTGTTCCATATCGGCTAAAATTAACTCTAGGTTAATTACCTCTACGTCACGAATTGGGTCTACTGATCCCTCAACATGAATAATATTCCCGTCCTCGAAACAACGAACGACTTGTGTAATAGCATCCACTTCTCGGATATTAGCTAAAAATTTATTTCCTAACCCTTCCCCATTACTAGCTCCACGGACTAATCCAGCAATATCGGTAAATTCAAATGTAGTTGGAACTGTTTTTTTAGGACTCACTAATTCAGTAAGTTTATTTAAACGCTCATCTGGGACCTCAACCACACCCACATTCGGGTCAATTGTCGCAAATGGGTAATTAGCTGCTTCAATTCCTGCCTGAGTTATTGCATTAAATAAAGTTGATTTCCCAACATTAGGTAAACCAACGATTCCAGCTGTTAATGCCAATTTTTCCACATCCTTTTATATTAATCGTATTCATATCGTTATTATTTTACACTATTTTAATCAGTTTAGCAAAATGATCTCATATTATGACATCTTTTTATTATAGAAAACATATACTGAGTTAACATTTACTGAAAGGTTGTGGATATATGGCGCAAATTCACTTTTCTGTTAAAGGATTAATTATTAAAGATAAAAAATTTTTAGTTCTTCATAAAGTTAGTCCACGGTGTGAGTACTTTGATTTACCAGGCGGAAAAATGAAAAATAACGAAAGTGCAGAAGAAACTCTTCAACGTGAAATATTAGAGGAAACATCCCTTTTAATTAAACCAATAAGCGTATTACACCAATGGGACTTTGTTAACCAGGACTATTTAATAATGGGGATTATTTATTTATGCCAGCCTCTTACAGAAGAAATACAGTTATCAGAAGAACATGATTATTATGAATGGATTCCCTTAAATGAAGAATCTATTCAGTCCTTAACCCCCTCATTAGCAAATGCAATGTCACATTTAAATTTGGATAATGTTAAAACCATCAATTAATGCTGATGGTTTTTTAATAAAATAATTTTATGTAAACTTCTAAAAATGTTTCTCCCTGAAATAAACAAAAATATGCCGAAGCAGCAATAAAGGGACCAAACGTTAAGGGAGTACGATTATTGCCTCGTCGAAATATACAGCAATAAATTAGTGCGAGTATCGTAGATAATAATAATGATATAAATGTACACCTGATTCCTAAAACTAAACCAACTAACCCATATAACTTAATATCTCCACCTCCTAGTGCCTCCTTTTTAAATAGGAATTTTCCAACTATACTAATTACATAAAAAATTAAAAAAGTCCCTCCCCCCTCTATTAATCTATAAAAAATATTACAACTTGAAAAAAAAGAATATCCGGCTACGAGTAGAATGAAGAAAAAAATCAAAACCTTATCTAAAATTAATTGAAAATAACAATCAGACACCGTAATTACTATTAATAAAGATAAAAATATCCATGCTATATAAATTTCTCCTGAAAAAAATCCTAAACTTCCATAATGATGTAGTGGTAACAAAAATAATAATCCAGATAATATTTCTATAATAAGATGAAAAAAAGGAATAGATTGTTGACAGTGTCTACACCTTCCACGTAAAAAAATGTAGGATACTACCGGAACGAGATCAAACCCGGTCAAAGAAGTGTGACAATGTTGACAAAAGGAACGTGAATTCATCCAATTTAATTGCAGTGGCATTCTATATCCAACAACATGGTAAAAAGAACCTAAAATCGTTCCGATGATAAACGTTAAAACATAGATATTATAATTCATAAAACACCTCCTATATTAAATTACGTCAACAGAACGTAATTTCCTTTTTTAACTTAAAAAAACATTAATGTATATTTATTCCTATTTATGTAAATATTTTTATTTAGGATGGACAAAATAAAATGGAGGTGAGTTTATGAAATTATCAAAAAAAATATCTGCATTCTTTAAGTCAAAATATACTCAGGTTACCGCAGTCATCTGCCTAGAATTAATTGCAATTATGTGTCTAACCGTATACCAATACTTCAAATACCTCCCCGCACCGGACATTAACGTTAATACAACCATTACATTCTACGATTCAAAAGGAGAAGTTTTCTTAGAGAAGACATATCCCAAAGATCAACATTGGGTTAGTCTCGATGAAATTTCACCTTATGTTATTAATGGTTTTATAGCAACGGAGGACCGAAACTTTTACGATCACTTTGGGTTTGACCCTCTTCGTATGGCAAAAGCAGTAATCACTAACCTTACCACAGGAACGCGAGCGCAGGGCGCCTCAACCATTACTCAACAATATGCACGAAACTTATACTTAAGCTTTGAAAAAACATGGTCAAGAAAAATTAAAGAGGCCTTTTATACCATTCGTCTTGAACTCGGATATGATAAGGACACTATACTCGAAGGATACTTAAATACTATTAACTTTGGGCATGGAAATTACGGTATAGAAGATGCATCACTCTATTACTTCGGTAAACATGCAAATGAATTATCACTTGCCGAAGCCTCGATATTAGTTGGTATTCCAAAGGGACCCACCTATTATTCACCCATTAAAAACCCCGAAAACTCTTCGAACCGCCAAAAGATTGTTTTAAAGTCTATGTTAGATGAAAACTATATTAGCGTGGAAGATTATGAACATGCCCTAAAAAGTGATCCCGTTGTAATTGGTGAAATCCCTGGGGATGTTGACTATGAGGCCCCTTATTACGTCGACGCTGTTCTAGCCGAGGTCGATCACTTATTAGATGGCCAAACGAGTTCCTACCGAAACTTAAATATTTATACTACACTGGATCAGGAAATACAAAGTCAAGTAAATAAATCTATTGTTCAAAATGTAAAAGATTTAGACGTTCAGACAGCCGTTATTGTTATGGAACCTTCTACCGGATACGTTAAGGCTTTATCTGGAGGAAATAATTATGAGGAATCACAATATAATCGTGCACTCTATAGTGAGCGTCAGATAGGATCATTAATGAAACCTTTTCTATATTATGCCGCCCTAGAGTATGGATTTAACCCGTCGACAACATTTATGAACGAACCCACAACATTTACCTACAACGGAGGAAAAGATTCCTATACACCAAATAACTATAATAGTTCATATGCTTATAAAAGTATTCCAATGGCGAATGCTCTCGCTGTTTCAGATAATATTTATGCCGTAAAAACTCATACGTTTCTTGGATTAGATGTGCTTCCAAAAACGACTAAACGATTTGGAATTTCAGCTAATATTCCTAGTATTCCTTCTGCAGCTCTTGGTGTTGAACCTGTAAATATTATGGAGATGGCTGAAGCCTACAGTATATTCGCTAATAATGGAAAATCCGTAAATAGAAAATTTATTACCTCTATCACGGATGACCGTGGATTTCTCGTCTATTCTGATACTAAGACAGAACAAAAGCAAATCCTGGATAAAACTAAAACTTATATTATGAATGAAATGATGACCGGAATGTTTAATTTACAACAAAATAATCATTTATCTATAACCGGTCTATCTATTATTCAAAACTTAACTCATCAATATGCAGGTAAAAGTGGATCGACAAATACCGATTCCTGGATGATTGGATACACTCCCGAACTTTTAACAACAGTATGGACGGGATATGATCAGGGTAGAACGTTGGATGGAGTTGAAGTTAACCACTATGCTAAAAATATATGGTCTGAGGTAATGGAAAACTCGTTAAAAAACACTCAAACAGAATGGTTTGAAAAACCTAAAAACGTGGTTGCTGTCAAAATCGATCCTACAACGGGTTATCTAGCGTCGGAAGAATGCAAAAATAAAGTAACACTTTATTATGAAAAGAATAATGTCCCGTCTATTTCATGTGAGGACCATTATCATAAAAGTTCACTTACAGTTAGTCAGTAGTATTTATCGTACGAAAAGCATTTAGGAAAAATTAAATACCCAGAGAAGTACATTAAAAGGACTAAATACGTTGGAAATCGTGTTTAGTCCTTTTAATCTTTGTTATTCTATTGCTAATAAAAAGAAAATTCACTCATCATTGTATGTATTAACGATAGTAGGCCTCAATTAGAATATAACAAGTACTAATACATCCCCCTTGATTGCCTCCCCTCTGCTTTAACAGATTTATTGAGGTAAAATTTAATGACATAATACCTTTATTCCGTATAATAAGGAGAGTTGGGATGAATCATTTTTAACTATATAATAAAAGTACCTTCATCATAGACTTTAAGACATTTCTATCATCATCGATAGTATTGCTTCTCTTCTTTTGTCTACAATGAAGGTACTCTATCAGTTTTAATTCCCTATTATTTCAAACACTAGACAAAAGGGAATAACCGATTTAATGTCAGAGGTCACAAGAGTATTGATTTATGAAGACACCTTATCTTTATCGGCTGGTGCAACAGTTGCCGATAAAGTCGTAGTTTTTCCATCTTGAATAACCGTTAATTCTAGTTTGTCTCCCTCTCTCATAAGGTATAATTTTTTTCTAAAGGCCATCGTATCCTCTACTTCCTCGCCATTAATAGCCGTAACAATATCACCTGCTTTTAATCCCATTTTCTCAGCAATTCCACCTTCAAAAACTTCATAAATAAAAACTCCGGTTTTTTGATCTGTTGGAATTTTAAGCATTTCTTTTAGACGATCAGGAATCATTCCCATCTCTTGAATATATACCCCTAATTGTGGACGACGAACCTCTCCGTAATTTTCTAAATCTGTAATGATAGGAATCGCAACATATGTAGGAATTGAAAATGACATCCCTTCAACAGAACTTGTCGCAATCTTCATTGAATTAATCCCTACTATTTTTCCATCTAAGTTAATGAGCGCCCCACCACTATTACCTGGATTAATTGCAGTATCTGTTTGTAAAACTGTCATTTCCCAGTCGTCAACCTTATCATTATTTAAATCCACGGCAATGACACGATCCTGTCCTGAAACAATCCCTGATGTGGCAGATCCTGCAAAATCTAATCCTAGTGGATTACCAATTGCAATAACAGTTTGACCTACCTTTAAATCCTCAGTATTGCCAAACTCGGCGACTGTATCAACCTTAGCATCACTTACCTTTAATACTGCCAAATCCGTATAAATATCTCCCCCAATTAGAGTAGCTTCTGCATGTTCCCCATTCGAAAAAACAACCTCAAAATAGTCTCCCTTATCTATAACGTGTTGATTAGTTACAATATAGGCATCTTTTCCATCCTTTTTGTAAATAATTCCTGATCCCTCACCTTGAGTCGCATTATTAGCGAAATTTACAACCCCTACAATAGCAGGAGAAACCTTATTGATTGCCTCAATACGTGCCTCCTCCTGTGTAACAACCTGACGTTCAACGACGTTTTGAACAACTTGAGAATTTCCATTTGACTCTGTTAAATTATCAAGCGCAGCGGTACTTCCATTCTTCAGCGACTTTTCCTGATAATAATTATTTATAAAGAAGACACTCCATGCAGTAATTAACCCCGTTATTAATATTACTGCACAGGTATATGAAACTTTTCCAACATTAATTTTTTTCATTCTATATCCACCTTTCAAATTTAAACAATATTAAATAGTTGGCATGCATTAAAGGTTGTTTGTTTCGCGACCTTCTCATCCGATATATTTTTAAGCTCTGCTATCTTTTTGGCAACCATCGAGACATATGCAGGCTCATTCCGTGTTCCCCTATATGGATGCGGAGTTAAATAGGGAGCATCCGTTTCGATTAATAAATCTTCTAGTGGAATATGGGTAGCAACTTCTTGTGCCCTTCTACCATTTGTAAAAGTGACAGGACCACCTAAAGATATTTTAAAATTTAGATTAATAAAGCTCCGTGCCATTTCAATACTACCACTATAACAGTGCATGACACCCCCTATTACATCAACACTATTCTCTTTCAAAATATCATAAGTATCCTGTATTGAATCACGAGTATGAATAATTAGGGGTTTATTTATCTCTTTAGCTAATTGAATTTGCTTCACAAACACCTCTTTCTGTATATCTACAGGAGAAGTATCCCAATGATAATCAAGACCACATTCACCCACAGCAACTACTTTAGAGTGATTTAGCTGCTCCTTTAATTGGTCAAATAATTCATCCGTTAAATAAATTGCATCAACTGGATGCCATCCCACTGCAGCATAAATAAATTCATACTTTTCTGCTAGCTCAATAGCACGTTGGTTCGAAACTTGATCATATCCAACAACCAACATATACTTTACCCCTTCATTTTTGGCCCTATCAATTACCTCCACTAAATCATCCATATATTTTTTATCATTTAAATGTACATGAGTATCAAAAAGCACAGTATCACCTATTTCTTCCTAAATCACAATTTATATTTTCTACACTACTCTATCATAGGATAAAGTTTCGGACATTCTATGATACGTATTTATAAATACTGTAGAAAATACGTTCTCTTTTTATTATACCAAAACTTAATTTTTTTATTAGAAAATAAAGATAAAAATACATATAAGTTCCAGTTATTTTGTATTCCATAAAATTTCTGCCTCAGGAGCACTTAAGATATTTTCCAAAAATAATAAAAATAAGGCCAACTTATATCTTTATTCTTGATAAATAAAAAAAACATCCCGAAGGATGTTGATCGGCTATTTGGAGCGGGTGAAGAGAATCGAACTCTCACAGTCAGCTTGGAAGGCTGAAGTTCTACCATTAAACTACACCCGCATTTTTTTATGGCCTAGCGACGTCCTACTCTCGCACTTGCGTACTACCCTCGGCGCTAAGGAGCTTAACTTCTGTGTTCGGTATGGGAACAGGTGTGCCCTCCTTGCCCTTATCACTAGACCTTCTGTCAGATCTTATCAATCTCACAAAACTAGATATCTTCTGCTTACTTCCTTATTAGTTAAGTCCTCGATCGATTAGTATCAGTCCGCTTCATCTGTCACCAAACTTCCACTCCTGACCTATCTACCTCGTCGTCTTCAAGGGATCTTACTTCTTTCGAATGGGAAATCTCATCTTGAGGGGGGCTTCACGCTTAGATGCTTTCAGCGTTTATCCCTTCCACACGTAGCTACCCAGCTATGCTCCTGGCAGAACAACTGGTACACCAGCGGTGTGTCCATCCCGGTCCTCTCGTACTAAGGACAGCTCCTCTCAAATTTCCTACGCCCACGACGGATAGGGACCGAACTGTCTCACGACGTTCTGAACCCAGCTCGCGTACCGCTTTAATGGGCGAACAGCCCAACCCTTGGGACCGACTACAGCCCCAGGATGCGATGAGCCGACATCGAGGTGCCAAACCTCCCCGTCGATGTGAACTCTTGGGGGAGATCAGCCTGTTATCCCCGGGGTAGCTTTTATCCGTTGAGCGACGGCCCTTCCATTCGGTACCGCCGGATCACTAAGCCCGACTTTCGTCCCTGCTCGACTTGTTGGTCTCGCAGTCAAGCTCCCTTCTGCCTTTACACTCTTCGAATGATTTCCAACCATTCTGAGGGAACCTTTGGGCGCCTCCGTTACTCTTTGGGAGGCGACCGCCCCAGTCAAACTGCCCACCTGACACTGTCCCCTGACCAGCTCATGGCCACGGGTTAGAACCCCAGTAACACAAGGGTAGTATCCCAACAGCGACTCCTCCAAGACTGGCGTCCTGGTCTCTTCGTCTCCTACCTATCCTGTACATGTGTCACCAGTGCTCAATATCAAGCTACAGTAAAGCTCCACGGGGTCTTTCCGTCCTGTCGCGGGTAACCTGCATCTTCACAGGTACTATGATTTCACCGAGTCTCTTGTTGAGACAGCGCCCAGATCGTTACGCCTTTCGTGCGGGTCGGAACTTACCCGACAAGGAATTTCGCTACCTTAGGACCGTTATAGTTACGGCCACCGTTTACTGGGGCTTCAATTCAAAGCTTCGCTTGCGCTAACCTCTCCTCTTAACCTTCCAGCACCGGGCAGGCGTCAGCCCCTATACATCACCTTGCGGTTTAGCAGAGACCTGTGTTTTTGATAAACAGTCGCCTGGGCCTTTTCACTGCGGCTTGCTTTCACAAGCACCCCTTCTCCCGAAGTTACGGGGTCATTTTGCCGAGTTCCTTAACAAGAGTTCTCTCGCTCATCTTAGGATTCTCTCCTCGCCTACCTGTGTCGGTTATCGGTACGGGCACCTAATAAATTATCCCTAGAAGCTTTTCTTGGAAGCGTGACATCAGCTGACTTCACCCTTTCGGGCTTTCGGCATCACAGCTCAATGTTTCGCCATGCGGATTTGCCTACATGACCACCTCACTGCTTACACGTGAATCCATTCACACGCTCAACTTAGCCTTCTCCGTCACTCCTTCAGTTTATTAAGTGGTACAGGAATCTCTACCTGTTGTCCATCGGCTACGCCTTTCGGCCTCACCTTAGGTCCCGACTTACCCAGGGCGGACGAGCCTTCCCCTGGAAACCTTAGGCTTTCGATGGATAGGATTCTCACCTATCTTTCGCTACTCACACCGGCATTCTCACTTCTAACCGCTCCACAGCTCCTTCCGGTACTGCTTCTCCGCTGTTAGAACGCTCTCCTACCACTGACACTTCGTGTCAATCCGCAGCTTCGGCGGTCCGTTTAGCCCCGGTACATTTTCGGCGCAGAGTCACTCGACTAGTGAGCTATTACGCACTCTTTAAAGGATGGCTGCTTCTAAGCCAACCTCCTAGTTGTCTGTGCATCTCCACATCCTTTTCCACTTAACGGACACTTGGAGGCCTCAGCTGGCGGTCTGGGCTCTTTCCCTTTTGACCATGGACCTTATCACCCACAGTCTGACTCCCGATCATATCTATCTGGCATTCGGAGTTTGATTGAGATCAGTACCCCGAGGTGGGGCCAGTCACCCATTCAGTGCTCTACCTCCAGTAGACTCTTATCGAGGCTAGCCCTAAAGCTATTTCGGAGAGAACCAGCTATATCCGTGTTCGATTGGAATTTCACCCCTAGCCACAAGTCATCCAAGCACTTTTCAACGTGCCCTGGTTCGGCCCTCCAGTCAGTGTTACCTGACCTTCAGCCTGCTCATGGCTAGCTCACACGGTTTCGGGTCTACAACATCGTACTCCTCGCCCTATTCAGACTCGCTTTCGCTTCGGCTCCGTCTCTTCAACTTAACCTTGCACGATATCGTAACTCGCCGGTTCATTCTACAAAAGGCACGCCATCACCCTTTAACGGGCTCTGACTAGTTGTAGGCACACGGTTTCAGGTTCTCTTTCACTCCCCTTCCGGGGTTCTTTTCACCTTTCCCTCACGGTACTGGTTCACTATCGGTCACTAGGTAGTATTTAGCCTTACGAGATGGTCCTCGTTGCTTCCGACGGGATTTCTCGTGTCCCGCCGTACTCAGGATCCCTTCCCTGCTTCACACAATTTCACCTACGGGACTCTCACCCCCTCCGGTTGGCCTTCCCAGACCATTCGGCTATCATGTTCAGTCATTTCTGAAGGTCCTTCTACCCCGGATTACTCCGGTTTGGGCTCCTCCCTGTTCGCTCGCCGCTACTTGGGGAATCGATGTTTCTTTCTTTTCCTCCAGGTACTTAGATGTTTCAGTTCCCTGGGTCTGTCTCCTCTATGGCTATTGATTCACCATACGGTGCTAGCGTATGACCACTAGCGGGTTTCCCCATTCGGATATCCCCGGCTCTTTGCTTACTTACAGCTCCCCGAGGCGTTTCGCCGTTTGTCGCGTCCTTCTTCGACTCCTAGTGCCTAGGCATCCTCCGTGCGCCCTTTATTACTTAACTTTTCTTCTTCAGAAGATATCTAGTTTTCAAAGATCAATTCTAGGAAAATCGAAATTCTCCCAAAACTAAACAGAACGTCTCTTTCTCCATAGAAAGGAGGTGATCCATCCCCACCTTCCGGTAGGGATACCTTGTTACGACTTCACCCCAATCATCTACCCCACCTTAGGCAGCTCCCTCCTTGCGGTTAGGCCACTGACTTCGGGTGTTGTAAACTCTCGTGGTGTGACGGGCGGTGTGTACAAGACCCGGGAACGTATTCACCGCGACATTCTGATTCGCGATTACTAGCGATTCCAACTTCATGTAGGCGAGTTGCAGCCTACAATCCGAACTGAGATTGGCTTTATGAGGTTTGCTCCACGTCACCGCTTCGCTTCTCTTTGTACCAACCATTGTAGCACGTGTGTAGCCCAGGTCATAAGGGGCATGATGATTTGACGTCATCCCCACCTTCCTCCAGTTTGTCACTGGCAGTCTCGTTAGAGTCCCCATCTTACTGCTGGCAACTAACGACAGGGGTTGCGCTCGTTGCGGGACTTAACCCAACATCTCACGACACGAGCTGACGACAACCATGCACCACCTGTATCCATTGTCCCCGAAGGAAACCCTCTATCTCTAGAGGCGTCAATGGTATGTCAAGACCTGGTAAGGTTCTTCGCGTTGCTTCGAATTAAACCACATGCTCCACCGCTTGTGCGGGTCCCCGTCAATTCCTTTGAGTTTCAGTCTTGCGACCGTACTCCCCAGGCGGAGTGCTTAATGCGTTAACTTCAGCACTGAGGTTCGACCCCCAACACTTAGCACTCATCGTTTACGGCGTGGACTACCAGGGTATCTAATCCTGTTTGCTCCCCACGCTTTCGCGCCTCAGTGTCAGTTGCAGACCAGGAAGCCGCCTTCGCCACTGGTGTTCCTCCATATCTCTACGCATTTCACCGCTACACATGGAATTCCACTTCCCTCTTCTGCACTCAAGTCAACCAGTTTCCAATGACCCTCCACGGTTAAGCCGTGGGCTTTCACATCAGACTTAATTAACCACCTGCGCGCTCTTTACGCCCAATAATTCCGGATAACGCTTGCCACCTACGTATTACCGCGGCTGCTGGCACGTAGTTAGCCGTGGCTTTCTCATAAGGTACCGTCAATTGATAGTCATTTCCTCCTATCACCTTTCTTCCCTTATAACAGAATTTTACAACCCGAAGGCCTTCTTCATTCACGCGGCGTTGCTCGGTCAGGCTTTCGCCCATTGCCGAAGATTCCCTACTGCTGCCTCCCGTAGGAGTCTGGGCCGTGTCTCAGTCCCAGTGTGGCCGTTCACCCTCTCAGGTCGGCTACGCATCGTCGCCTTGGTAGGCCTTTACCCCACCAACTAGCTAATGCGCCGCAGGCTCATCCATCAGTGATGCCAGGAGCATCTTTAAACTTTCGTCCTATCCGGTATTAGCGATCGTTTCCAATCGTTGTCCCCGTCTGATGGGCAGATCACCTACGTGTTACTCACCCGTTCGCCGCTTCCCACCGAAGTGGTTCGCTCGACTTGCATGTATTAGGCACGCCGCCAGCGTTCATCCTGAGCCAGGATCAAACTCTCCATAATTGTTTGTTTCCTTAGCTTGCGAAATTTCTTTCGCTCATGATTCTTGACGTTCTGTTTAGTTTTCAAAGAACTTCTCTCGCCTTTTGGCGACTTCTTTATCTTACCACATTCGACTTTTTCTGTCAAATGTTTTTTATCTTTTTTGTAAGATTTCTTGTCTGCCTCTCTTGGCGACTTTTCTAGTTTATCATGTTCAACCGTTTCTGTCAAACACTTTTTAACTTTTTTTGTTTTCTTTTCCATCGCCCTTTTGGCGACTCATTTATAATACCACTCCAATACAATATTGTCAAATATTTTATATTAATTTTCTAAACTATTCGCCTAATCAGTATAGTTTTAAGAGTTGGCCCTCCCCATACTTATATTTCTTATATAAAAAAAGAATCTATACCTTAGGCACAGATTCTTTTTTCATTCCTATTTAACTAATGACCCGTTTGGTAATTCATCCATAATCGTAGGTAATGTTAATAACCCATCATTTGAAGCGGCTAAAACCATTCCCTCTGATAATTCACCACGAAGTTTTACAGGTTTTAGATTTGTTACAACCAATACCTTACGACCTACTAATTGTTCCGGTTTATAGTGTTCAGCAATTCCCGAAACGATTTGACGAACCTCTGTTCCTAAATCGATTTGTGAAACTAATAGACGATCAGCTTTAGGATGTTGTTTACATTCTTTAATTTGTCCGATTTTAATCTCAACTTTTGTAAAATCTTCAATACCAATTAGCGCCTTTTCTTCTTTAGGTTGTTCATTTTTTGTCTCTGCTGCTTTTTCAGTATTCGTCGCAACTGATTTTGACATCTGTTCTTTAATATATTCCACTTCTACTTCTACCTCCAAACGTGGGAAAATCGGTGTCCCTTTAGAAACAACTTTTGTTCCCTCTGACAATTTATTAAACTGCTTTAAACTATTCCAATTCATAACGTCTTGTTGATGAATTCCTAATTGTGCAAAAATTTGTGGAGTTGTACGCGGCATAAATGGTTCAATCATAATAGCAATCTGGCGTAAACTTTCCACTAAATGAAGCATCACAGAAGCTAATTTATCAGTATTAGCCTCTTCCTTTGCTAATACCCACGGGGCAGTTTCATCTATATATTTATTTGTACGTGCTACTAATGACCAGATATCAGATAATACCGCACTAAATTGCATTTCCTCAAAATTTTCTTCTACCTTTGTTACTGTAGTATTAACGAACTCTTCCAATGTCTGATCAAACTCAGCAACTTGTCCCTTGTACGTTGGAATAACCCCGTCAAAATACTTGTTTATCATCGAAACAGTACGATTTAATAAATTTCCTAAGTCGTTCGCTAAGTCAAAGTTAACACGCTCAACAAAAGATTCTGGTGAAAATACACCATCCTGACCAAATGGTAGTTCACGTAATAAGAAATAACGCACAGCATCTAAACCGTATCGTTCAATTAACATTTCTGGATAAACGACATTACCCTTTGATTTAGACATTTTTCCGTCTTTCATCATAATAAATCCATGAGCAAAGATTTTTTTCGGTAATGGCAGTCCTAACGCCATTAAAAAGATAGGCCAATAAATTGTATGGAAGCGAACAATATCTTTACCTACTACGTGAACATCGGCTGGCCAATATTTATTAAATAATTCTTCATTATCCGAACCATAACCCAGAGAAGTAATATAGTTTGATAGGGCATCCACCCAAACATATATTACATGCTTTGGATCGCCTGGAACTTTTACCCCCCAATCAAATGTAGTACGTGATACCGATAAATCTTGTAATCCCGGTTTAATAAAGTTATTAACCATTTCATTTTTACGCGATTCTGGTAAGATAAAGTCTGGATTTTCATTGTAATATTCCATTAAACGAGGAGCATATTTTTGCATATTAAAGAAATATGATTCCTCCTTAACAACTTTCACCTCACGTCCACAGTCTGGACACTTTCCATCTACAAGTTGTGTCGGTGTAAAGTAGGCCTCACATGGTGTACAATAAAGTCCCTCATAGTTTCCTTTATAGATATCACCATTTTCCATGAATATCGAAAAGATTTTCTCTACAATTTCTTCATGACGCTTTTCTGTCGTACGGATAAAATCATCATTTGTAATATCCATCATTTCCCATAATTTTTTAGCGGCATCAGCAATTTCATCTACATAAAGTTGTGGATCTTTCCCCGCTTCCATTGCTTTTTCTTGTATTTTTTGTCCGTGTTCATCCATTCCCGTTAAGAAACGCACGTCAAATCCACGGGCACGTTTATAGCGAGCCATTGCGTCAGAAGCCACAGTTGTATAGGCTGTCCCGATATGAAATCTCCCGCTTGGATAATAAATTGGTGTTGTAATATAAAATGTCGGCTTACTCACTAACTTCACCTCTTTAAATTTTTAATGCCTATATTATAGCATACTTCAAACATATTTAGACATTAAAGTGAAGGATAAGTAATATTCCCTATGAGATTAATTTTATATGCGTAAAAATAAATCCCCAATATTCGAGAAATCACTAGCATTTTTTGTAAATTTTCCATGAATTCCTCCTATACATTAACATATTATTTTAAGTATACATACGAAAAAATAGTTTTACTACACTTCGACATAAGTTATTTGGTACACTTTTTCTTGTTAGGGAGGAATTAATATGAAAAATGTAAAAGGACAACTTACCCAAAGAGATATTACCCTCATTGAATATTGTCTTGCACATTTGCCCATCAGCAGTGAGATTGCCGCTGCCCTTTTTTACCCCAATAAATATATTGCTCAGCGCCGACTAAATACAATTCACAACCTCAAACAACTTAAACGTACCGAAAGACTCGTCGTCAACCAGCCCTATATTTATTATTTTCATAAGAAGGATTTAAAAAACTATCCCTTCAGCCAACTTCTTTATGATATTCATTGTGAGGGTTATGAAATTGAAAATTATCACTTTGAAGATAATTTATTAACCGCTCATATCCATAAAGAAAATGCATCTTATAAAATTAATGCCACTCTGAATAATTTGCCACAAATCTATAAACGTTTATCACTAAAGTAAGATAACTATATGAAAAAAGAAAGATATCTAGATACACTCAAAATATCCCCCTCTTTCATTAACTTATCCAAAAATAAAATAATTGGAATATGATCATTCATATAAAAACTGATATAGTTGTCTTTCTTTTAAACTCAAGCTCACTATTACATAAAAAAAACTGACTTGTATGGATTCGTCATTCAAACAATCTAACAAGTCAGTTTTTTTATGGATAAATGAAATCCTTAATAACCCCTTCTAATCTACCTATTTCCCGTTTTTCATAAATTATCCCCCACTAAAATATACAATGATCAATGCTTTTATATTTCATGTAATGCCACTCTCGGATTAAACCGCCACAATATCCATCCTGAGTTTCAATCATAAAAGACAAAATTTTAAGACCATAAAAAAACTTTCTTCTATACTTCATTGTCTTTTGGTTGTGTATAGGGAACAGCTAATTTTTCGATAGATTCTATTCAAATCTCATTTTTTTTACGGCTATAATTTTACCATCCTTCTTATAAACTCGAGGAACGCGATCACTAATTAAACATAAGATTTCATAACTAATCGTTCCAATTTCTCGTGCGACACGCTCTACAGGCATTCCTTCACCAATTAGGGTGACAACTGTTCCCATTGGAATAGGATTCGGCAAACGAATCATCATCTGGTCCATACACACCCGACCAACTATTTCGCACTCAACTCCATTAACAATCACATTTCTTCCCTGATGTAGTCTAATCCATCCATCGGCATATCCAATAGGAACTACACCAATCCATTCGTCCTCAGAAGCCTCATAGGTCGCACCATAGCCTACCTTATCTCCCTTTTTAATTTTTTTTACTTGTACAACATTAGAAAATAATTTTAAGGCAGGTTTTAGGTCAAATGAAATTGGAATGAAGTCTTCATCCGGATTAATACCATAAAGCCCTAGACCCAAACGAATTCCGTGATCAAATTGAAATTCTTTTTGTAATAGTGTTGCAGTATTTTCTAAATGAACGTATTTGACACCCGTTAAATCTAATTCCTTGATGAGATGCCTAAACTGACGGATTTGGTAATCTAAATACTCGCTATCACAATCCGCTGTCGCCATATGCGTAAATATACCTTCAATCTCAACCATTGAAGCTCGACAAAGGTCCTCATAACATTCTTTAACTTGATCACTATCCATCAACCCTAGCCGATGCATCCCACTATCAACTTTTAAATGAACCTTAATCTTTTCCTTTAATGGCAATTGTACTAATTGGTTAATCCACATTTTATCATGAGCGGTCAATGAGATATTATGGCGGGCTGCCAATGGAACATCTTTTAGGCGAGTCATTCCCAGGACTAAGATTGGGACTTCAATTCCTGATTGACGTAGACGTAATGCCTCATCTAATCCACTAACTGCTAGACAATTTGCTCCTGCCTCTATTGCTACTTTAGACACTTCTACATCCCCGTGACCATATCCGTTTGCCTTTACAACAACAAAAAGTGATTTTGTCGGATGTATTCTTTTAATTTGTTTTACATTATAAGCGATAGCGTCTAAATCGATCTCCGCCCATGTATCACGATAAAACTCTTGCATACGCTTCACCTCTCCCCTAATCACTGTACTAATTTATATGAAATGTACGATAAACTTCATTTTTTGCTAGTTTACGTTCTTTAGCAACACGTTTAATACTTTCATTAGGACTATGGCCCTGTTCAATGTAGTAATTTACGTGCTCAATGATATCTAAATCTTGCCACCAGACAACCTCTTCTTTCTTCTCGGTCGTTCCTTCAACAATAACAACCATCTCGCCACGTAATTCATCCGCCACCTCAAGAATTTCTTGTATAGTTCCACGAATAAACTCCTCATACTGCTTAGTTAACTCTCGGGCAATCACAACACGTCGATTTCCAAGAATCTCTAACATAACTTGAAGAGTTTCCTTAATACGATGTGGCGATTCGTAATAGATTGTTGTAAAAGGTTGATATTTTAAATCCTCTAATTCCTTTTTCTTCTTTGATTTAACGCGGTTTAAAAACCCATAAAAAAGAAAGGGTTGGGGAACGAGACCCGAAGCAATTAGTGCGGACAAGGCTGCATTTGCACCAGGAATAGGAACAACAGCGTAACCTGCCTTAATCGCGTCTGCAACAATTTCATAACCTGGATCCGAAATACATGGCAATCCCGCATCACTCACCAGGGCTATATTTTTCCCCTCTTCGAGTAATGCGATTATTTGGTTGCCTTTCGAATCCTTATTATGTTCATGATAACTAGTTAAAGGAGTCTCAATTTCAAAAGCATGACATAATTTTTTAGTATGTCTCGTATCTTCTGCCGCAATTAAATCTACAGATTTTAATGTTTCAATACAACGAGGGGTCATATCTCCTAAGTTTCCAATAGGGGTCGCTACTAAGTATAAACTCGCACCCTCTTGTTTAAAGCTTTTTTGAATCTCCATATAAGTCACTCCATCTATTAATTAATACTTTCTATTATACTAAATTTTACTCCTTTTTGGATAATCAGTCACGAGTAATTTATTAAATTCAAAGTGTGTTATCACATATTGCATCACTGATAAAGCAAGTACCACCATATCTTCGAAATCTTGCGATACACTCCTTATTAACGGAACCTCATTCATACCACGAGTTAACTCAGAAACATAGTACTGAATCTCTTGAACATCCTTGAAAGGAATAGCTTTTACGGGATCCATTTTTTGAAATTTAATTTTGGCATATCGGTGTAATTTAACTTCGTATTTTATATGTTTTGCTAATGAATGATGTTCATATAAATAGTCGTTTGCATGGTAAACACACGCGTAATCACAGAAAAAGTGAATAATGACCCCCAAATGTTCAGAAAAATGTTTCACACTAACCGGATGTGTCAGTAAATGATTGAGCATGGAAAAAATAATTTCCCTATTATCCCGATAATAATGGCTCATCCTTAAGTATTTCTGACTAATATCAGGTTTAATATTTCCATACATGAACCATTCTTTATGAATATGATTTTGATTAGTAGGAGATAACTGATTATACAGAAATTCTCCAATTAATCGATGGGTATTTGCTATCATTTAAACCTCATCCTTTCTACATAACTGCGGAAAACAACTGCGCTAAAGATTGTAACGTCCGATCTTTAATCGATCTATTTTTCCAATCCTGATAAATTATTTCAGTTGATCGAGAAAAGTCAATATTAAAATCATTCAATAGAGATTGAATAGATTGCGTTTCATATAGCATCACATTCACCTCGAAATTTAAATAAAAACTTCTAATATCTAAATTAGCCGTTCCAACCGTTGCTATTTTCCCATCTACAATGACGACTTTAGCATGACAAAATACACCATCATAAGTATAAATACGAACCCCTACAGCTAACAATGCTTCAAAGTAAGATTGTGTAGCATAATAGACAAATTTCTTATCCGGTCTTCCAGGAACAATAATTCTGACATCAATCCCCGATAAGGCAGCATTTTTTAAAGCCATAATGACATCAAAGTCAGGAATTAAATAGGGAGTAATCATATAGATACTTTGATTAGCATCCATAATCATCCGAAAAATAGTTTGCTTTATGGGTGCGATGGCTGATGTTGGACCAGAATCCACGACCTGGACGCCGCCATCCTCCTCACATTTAGTAAAATAAAAATAACGTTCATCTTCTAGGCGTTCCCCTGTTGCAAAGAACCAATCACCTGCAAATAAAACAGAAAAATCATGCACTGCTTCTCCCTCTATTAAAATGGATGTATCTCTCCAAAATCCAAACTTAACCGAACGGTGGATATATTCATCCCCAATGTTAATTCCGCCAGTAATTGCCACCTTTCCATCAACTACTAATATTTTTCGATGATTCCGGTGATTTATTTTATTCGATAAAATTGGGATCCACACAGGATCAAATTCTGCAAATTTAATTCCAGACCGTCTCATTAACGAGATGGTTGACTGCGACATTCTCTTTGAAGAACCCATAGCATCAATTAAAACTCTCACCTCTACCCCGGCCTGAGCTCTATCAATTAGTGCATTAACAACACGCATTCCCATCTCATCGCTATGAAAAATATAATATTCTAAGAAAATAAACTGTTGGGCATTTTTAATCGCCTCTAATAAAACGGGAAATTTTTGCTCTCCATTTGTAAGAATACGTGTTTTAGAACGAAAGGAAATATCATTTATAGCAGTCATTTTATTTAGTTTAACAAGTCTGCAAGCTTCATCGCTCAACACCGTTTTAACTTGTGAATGGTCAAAATCACAAACCGGACTAAGGTAGTCATCCCCCAATTGTTTCATTCGTCGATGGTACCTATAAGTCTCTCTAAATCCATTTCCGACCATTATATATAGAATTAAACCTAACACGGGAAATAACGCGATTACAAATAACCACGGAAGTTTGTTTTTTGAATCAGAATAAATAAAGATAATTAACCAGACTAATATAGAGAGTACAGAAAGCCCTATATAAACCAGGCTCCCCGTCGCAATCGCAACGCTATCCACAACGGATGAATAGTAAAAGCTTAAACAGTAAACGAGAAATGTTATTATGGCTAAAGTTATTAATGCAATTGATCGTTTCACATTCTATCACCTACTGATAGTTTATCCATCTATTAAGAGTTTATAACTAATTTTTTACCATAAAAAAGAAGCGCCCTTTATTGAGACGCCTCTTCTTTCTTACCCAACATAAATAAATCTAAAATTTCTTGACTGTAATTAACACTTGTTTCATTTTCATAAACGAATAAAGGATTTTCAATTCGAAGGTTTCCGGCCTTTCCCCCTTTAATTCCCTCGATTAAAAGTACGTTTGCTTCCCGATGAATACGCGGATATACTAATCTCATTCGTTTGGGTTCAATTTTATATTTTCTAAATGTTTCTATAATATCAATCAATCTATCTGGGCGATGAACCATTGCAAATCTCCCCCCTTGTTTAAGCAACAATGAGGCCTCCTTCACTACATCATCGAGTGTGGCTAATACCTCATGACGGGCAATAGTTAAGTAATCATTTTTATTCAAATTACTATCGGGATTGACCTTAAAATAAGGAGGATTACACGTTACAACATCATAAGAAAATCTTCCGATTTTCTCATTAATCCCTTTTAAATCACCTTTTATAATTTCAATTTGATTCTCTAAACCGTTAACGGCCACATTACGACTAGCTAAATCGTGGGAAACATCCTGAATTTCAACCCCTATAATTTTAATGTTTGAATTACGAAGGGATAAAAATAAAGGAATCGGGGCATTACCTGTGCACAAATCAACAACCTTATGAGCATTTTTATTTAATGTGGCATAATTTCCTAAAAGGGTCGAATCTAATGAAAAATTAAACATTTCAGGATGTTGGATAATCTTTAAACCATCGTACCCTAATAAATCATTTAAAACTTCATTTTCTTTTAACAAGTACTCTTTACCTGACATCTTAAATACCCTCCAACATATTTATTATACTTATAAAGGGAAATTCTCTATTCTATAGAAGAATTTCCCCCTCGATAAGCCCTTCATCTAAATCTTTTTCTTACATTACATAGCCAACTTAATCCATTAACTGTTTTAATTCTGGATCAATTTTATGATCATCTTTCTTTACTTTGCGATCTAATATTTTTAATATTTCTGATGCATCATGCTTTCTAATTGTATCTTTATATTCCACAATAACAGTTTCGGCAATCATATTAATAGAACGTACTCGTCCCTCGCCTAGCTCCGTTAAAACTCTATTTCCTACATCAGGTAATCTTTTCATTAATTCAACATAAGTTTCATTCTCATACTTTAGGCAACATAGAAGTTTTCCGCAGATACCTGAAATCTTAGATGGATTAAGCGATAACTGTTGATTTTTAGCCATTTTGATAGTCACCGTCGCAAATTCACCTAAAAAGGATGTACAACATAAAACACGACCACAAGGTCCTAGTCCTCCAATCATTTTCGCGGCATCACGCACACCAATTTGACGAAGTTCAATCCGCAAACGAAATGTATAGGCCAAATCCTTCACTAATTGTCTAAAGTCGACTCTTCCCTCAGCTGTAAAATAAAAAATTAACTTTGTGCGATCAAACGTATACTCGCACCCTAAGAGTTGCATTTCTAGCTTATTCTTTGTAATCAATTGATTACAAACCTCCATCGCATAAGATTCATCCGCCTTATTCTGTTTATGTTTTTGAATATCCTCTTCGGTTGCAATTCGTAATACAGGTTTTAAAGGTAAAAATACATCCTCTTCATCAACCAGCCTTGGTTCAATCACCACTGTTCCAAATTCCATTCCGCGGATAGTCTCAACCAATACGTAATCCCCTTTTTGTGGAGAGAATCCATTAGGATCAAAAAAATATTTCTTTCCTACTTGTTTAAACTGTACTCCTACTACGGCATATTGCATCCTTCAATTCCTCCCTTCATTCTCAAAAATAATTGATCAAAGCAAAGCACTACATTCGCATTTGCTCTTAATCGTTTCTCTGTATCTAAAATAATCTGTATCTTTCTTAAACAGTCGCTTATCGTGTTTACCTCGGAACTCTCACATAAGGATGTCTTATAGGCTTCAAATGATAAGTCATCATTCTTGCCTAGCTTGATTTTTAATACATCCTTATAATAAATGATTAAAAGATTTAAATATAGTAATTGAAATTCTCTATTCTTAAATATCTCTGGATTTTGAATCAATATAATCGAGGGATCCATCTTCATCTTTAAAAGGCACTCTTCAGTTTTTAGAACAAGACTAACGACAGAACTGAATTGTTCAGATTCGGACCATCTAATCCCTTCATTCAAACTTTGAGTTAACGAGGCCAAAATAGATGCGTATTGGTGAATTCCGACAGATTTATACTGTTCAATCAATTTTTCGCGCGACATTGGCGTAAATGTTAAAACGACGGCTCTCGAACGTATAGTCGGTAAGAGCATCTCCTTATTCTCCGTTAATAAAAGCGCATAAGTGTTTTTCATCGGCTCCTCTAAAAACTTCAATAAACTATTCGCGGCACTAACGGACATTTTTTCAGCATCTTCAATAATATATACCTTAGGAGCATTTTCCGCAGCCTTCTTCGAAAACTCAGCTTGTAAAGCCTGTATTTGTTCCTTCTTTATACTATTTCCCTCAGGACGAATCATGTAAACATTCACATGTTTTTCGCTTTCAATCAATTGGCAGCTTCTACAACTACCACAAATTCTATCATCTGATTCACATAATAACATTTTAGCAAAATTTTTAGCGAACGACAACTTTCCTATCCCTTTTGCCCCTTCTAAAATGTATGCATGTACCAGACGATTTTTTAGATAACTATTAACAATAAAACGCGTTATCTTTGATTGATCCTCTAAAAATCTTTCCCATCCATGCACAGAGACCATCCCTTTTCATGTGAATTTATCTAATCTTTCAGCTGTCCAATAATTAAATTAAATACCTCATTGGATACTTCATCAACTGACTGCGTAGCATCTATTGATACGATACGATTCGAATCCATTACCGCCCGTTTTTTATACCCATTATAAACTAGTCGGTGAAACGATAAGTCTTCTAAATCCAAACGATTAACCTCTCTTTGATGGTTTCTAGCAATACGTTTTAGTCCTTCTTCTGGCTCAATATCAAAGAATATAGTTAAATTAGGCATAAACCCTTCAATTGCAAACTCATTCATTTTAAGTACTTCTTCCATACCTATTCCACGTGCATACCCCTGATATACAATAGAACTATCCACAAAACGATCGCATAATACAACATATCCATTTTCCATTGCCGGTTTAACCTTTTCTACCAGATGTTGACGACGCGCAGCAGCGTAAAGTAAAGCCTCTGTACGACAATCCATCTCCGTATGATTAGGATCTAAAATAATCTCACGAATTTTTTCAGCAATTTTAATTCCCCCAGGCTCGCGTGTATAAATAGCCTTGATTCCAACCGAAGATAATTTTTCAATTACTGAATATGCAACTGTAGTCTTTCCGGCACCTTCCCCGCCTTCTAACGTAATAAATAATCCGCTCATCGTCTATGCTCCTTTTCTAAATGAATAAATATCAATCAACATTATCTCATAGATGACTATAATTTTAAAGAAATTTGTCTCTTTCTTAAAATGAACGCTTTTTATTAAAAAATTAATGAACCATCTAATATTCGTCGTAACCGCTTTATTTTCCTTTTCATTTAATCCTACTTTTTACAGTCCTAAATCCCCTTTTGAATAAACATTCGCGTCTTCCTCTCTTCTTTTACTCCCCTATAATGATAAAAAAAAAGAGTCATGTAACCTATGAACTCCTTTTTTATCTTTAGAATAGTTAGCGAATAAGGATAACCACTAACTATTCTTCTGAAATTTTAACATCTAAAATTTGATTAAATACTACCCGTTTTAATGTAGAGTCCGTAATAACCAAGAGTTGTTCGTAATGCTCATCATAATGAGAAATCGTTCCTGCAACTTCAAATGAATCACCATTATCATCAGCTACTGTCAATTGAACAGGTAATTTTTCCTCAAATGCTCTTCTTAACCCCTTGTATCCTGTCGTCTCTTTATTTGTAATGACTTGCATATATTTCGATAAATCCTCTAGATTTAAAGCATCGTTCGGTTGAATCATGCTTTGAGTCGGATGATTTTGCCGACTAAATAATTTATTTATGAATTTTAGTGCCATATTTGCCTCCTGTATAATTCAACAAATAACTCGTTGCTCCCCTTTTCTCACCCTATCTACTATAAATTATAACATAAACTCTTTGATAAACAAACAAAGACCTAATATTTATGTTTTCATTTTACCCTATTTATCGACATCTCATACATTTTTCTACTTAGATAATTTTTATTCTATTTTTTTCGACGGAACAACTAAAACCTCCTCCGGATACTCAACACGGTGTAAATAAAGTCCCTGTGGCTTTGCCGTATGACCAGCTAAACGACGATCCTTCATGCTTAGGATATGTTTTATATCGTTTGGAAGTTTACGTCCCTCACCAACTTGAATCATTGTCCCAACCATAATACGAATCATATAGCGTAAAAAACCATTACCAACAAAGATAAAGGTTAGCTCACCCTCATCATCTAATAGCTCTGCTTTATAAATTGTTCGCTCTTTATTTACCTCGTCCAAATTTCCACAAAAAGAAGTAAAATCATGTGTTCCCAATAAATATCCCATGGCCTCTCTCATTCTCTCCACATCTAGTGGACGGCGATGATAATAGACATAATGACGGTTTAACGGATTATATTCGTTTAAAGACATCTTATATCTATACTCCTTTACCTTACCGTGGTAACGAGAATGGAAATCTGGATGAACCTCCTGACTATCTAATACATAAATATCTTCAGGTAAAATCGAGTTCAACGCTTTAGCGTAACGCCCCCCATCCATGCTAAGATCACTATCAAAATGAAAAACTTGTCCATAAGCATGAACCCCTGCATCGGTTCTTCCGGAACTATGAATTGTTACTGATTGTTTACAGATCTTATTAAGAGCTGATTCAATCTCACCTTGTACCGTCCTTTGTCCTGGTTGTCTCTGATAACCATTAAATAACGTACCATCATAAGATACTGTGCATTTAATTCTCTTCATAAAATTCCACCTTAAAAAATAATTGCTCCTAAAAATAAACCAATAGAAATTAAAATTAATATTGTATCCGGTATCCTCCATCTTAATTGATTAATGCTCGTACGTGGACGACCCGGAACATACCCTCTCACTTCCATAGCATTTGCCAATTCATCAGCTCGTTTAAACGATAAGATAAATAAGGGTACCAATAAAGAAATTAATTGTATTACTTTATCTTTAAAGTTTCCTTCACTAATATCTACACCTCGTGATGCCTGTGCTTTTAATATCTTTTGTGTCTCCTCAAATAAAGTAGGGATAAACCTTAAAGCAATCGAAATCATTAATGCAATTTCGGCTACGGGAATTCCAATCCTTCCTAACGGCTTAAATAATGATTCTAAGGCTAAGGTTAAATCAGACGGTCGCGTAGTTAAAGTTAAAAGAGTTGAAATAATTACTACAATTATTAATCTTATACTCATATAAAGACCTAGATTCAACCCTTTATCATAAATCTTAAGCGGCCCTAATGAAAATATAACATTTCCTTGATGATTAAAAAATACTTGTAAAAAAAATGTCAATACAATAAAGAAAATAATTGGTTTTAAACTTTTAATAAAGTAATTTATTGGTATTTTTGTTAACCTCATGACCAATAACTCTAAACCACACAATAAAATCATAAATAACCAGTTATCTGTAAAAAAACATGAAAGGACGAAAAATGAAGTAGCTAAAATTTTAGAACGAGCATCTAGTCTATGCCACAATGAATATCCGGGGAAATACCTCCCTATCACAATACTATTCAACAACTATTCCCCCCCACCTAACAAGCTTTCAACTTGTCCAATAAACTCTTCTTCAGTTAATGGTAAATTATCTACATCTACATTCAAGCGCTCTAATAATTTATAATAATTTTGGGATGGAATAGGTAACGTTATTCCACACGTTCTTAATAAATCCACTTGTTTAAAAACATTTTTTGGAGTACCTTTTATCGTTAGTACCCCCTTATTCATAACGATTACCTCTTCCGCATATTTTGCAACCAAATCCATATCATGGGTAACTAATACAATTGTTTTCCCATATTCTTTGTTCAATTTATAAAACATCTCCATTATCTCAAATTGCCCTCGTGGATCAAGCCCAGCAGTAGGTTCATCTAGAACTAGGATATCTGGATCCATGGCAAGTATTCCAGCAATGGCCACTCGCCGCATTTGTCCGCCACTCAAATTAAACGGCGACCTCCCTAACATCTCTATATCTAGTCCAACCATCTGTATAACATCATGAGCACGTCGTATAGCTTCTTCCTCAGATACCCCATAGTTCATCGGACCAAATATAATATCCCGTTCAATTGTTTCTTCAAATAACTGATACTCTGGAAACTGAAAAACCAAACCTACATGCTGCCTTATTTCCCTTAAGTCTCTATTCTTGTCATCAGATTTAATAACTTTATCCCCGACCTTGATGTTTCCACTGCTAGGTTTTAATAACCCATTCATGTGTTGAATAAGTGTCGATTTTCCTGATCCTGTATGTCCAATAATAGCTAAAAATTGTCCCTTAGGTACATCAAATTCAATATTATATAACGCTCTACGCTCCATAGGAGTATTTGCATTGTATATATGATTTACAGATTCAAATTTAATTTGCATAACTCATTCATCAACTCCTCATCACTTGTAACAATCTCGCTCAAAACTCCCCTTTTTGTTAACTCATAAGATACCTTTACTGCAAACGGAACGTCTAACTTAACCGACTCTAATAGTTCCTTTTCCTTAAATACGTCCTTAGGTTTCCCTTCTAAAATTATTTTTCCTTCATTCATGACAATGATCCGATCGCTATGAATAGCCTCGTCTAAATAGTGAGTAATCATAATTATCGTCTTATCACGATTCTTTACTAATTCGTGAATCAATTTCATCATATCCTCACGTCCTTGAGGATCTAACATTGCTGTCGCTTCATCTAAAATAATAATTTTAGCCCCTAATGCTAAAACCCCTGCAATAGCTACCCTCTGTTTTTCCCCCCCGCTCAAATAATGCGGTTCAAAATTTAAAAAGTCCCCCATACCTACCTCTTGAGCATATTTGTTAACCAAATTGTCCATTTCCTCATAGGGTACACATTTATTTTCTAACCCAAATGCGATATCATCACGGACCGTACAACCAACAAATTGATTATCTGGGTTTTGAAAAACAATCCCAACCTTTTGACGAATATCAAAAACACTACTTTCCGTTAAGGGCTGTCCATCAATTATTATTTTCCCCCCTTGAATCTCATGTAATCCTACCAATAATTTAGATAGTGTCGATTTACCTGATCCATTATGGCCTAAAATAGTAACAAACTCCCCCTCATTAATAGTTAAATTAAAATTCTTTAATACTTCATTGCCGTCCTCATAACCAAAACATACATTTTCTAATTTGACAACATTGTTCACCTAATACACCGCCCTTTATTCATGTTAAGATATATGTCCCTAAATCGAAATTCCATCTAAATCTGCATCGCTACTCCCTACAATCTCTATTACTAATTGATGCGGTGCACAGATAATACTTTGACCCGAACGATGAATAAAACCAATTTCTACACAATCATGATCAGGACAGTCAGCCTCTTCAATACGAACTCCATTATCATCTAGAATGACCTTATTATATCCCAATTCTGTTTCAATATCTAAAACAGTGTGTTTGCCATCTAGCTTAAAACGACCATATTCTTCTCCCTTTACGGAAATGATCACTTCCTGATTATCCTCTGATTGTAATGTAAATTGTATAAACAAAAAACTGGTAATTGCAACAACTGCAATAATTAAATATATATCCAAACGTTTCACAAATTCATCCTCCGAAATAAAATAATTACACCTAACATTATAACAAGATTAAGTATCAATTGTTATAAAAATAAAAATTAAATTATCGTAATTATATATTATGTTACGATTCTCTTTATCAACTCTAAACTTAAACACACTAACGTATAACAAGAAAATTTAGTCATCTTATTCATTATATATTAATTTTCAAAATAAAAAGAGAGCATAATGCTCTCTTTTTATTTTGAAATTATATCTTATAATTTACCTACTAAGTCTAAGCTTGGAGTTAATGTTTCTGCACCTGGTTGCCATTTTGCAGGACATACTTGATCACCATGTTCAGCAACGAATTGAGCAGCTTGAACTTTACGTAATAACTCTTCCGCGTTACGTCCAATTCCATTGTCATGGATTTCATACGCTTTGATTACACCTTCTGGATTTACTACAAAGCTTCCACGTAATGCTAATCCTTCTTCTTCGATCATAACTTCAAAGTTACGAGTTAAAGTTCCTGTTGGGTCAGCTAACATAGGGTATTTAATTTTACCGATTGTTTCTGTAGCATCTGCCCATGCTTTATGTACGAAATGAGTATCTGTTGATACTGAATAAATTTCACATCCGATTTCTTGGAATTTAGCATAGCTATCTGCTAAATCTCCTAATTCAGTTGGACATACAAATGTAAAGTCTGCTGGATAGAAGAAAAATACTGACCATTTTCCTTTAATTGATTCAGAAGTTACCTCTTTGAATTCCCCATTATGATATGCTTGTACTGCAAATTCTTTAACTTGAGTATTGATTAAAGACATTCTTATTTCCTCCTTTATTATCAGTAATAATTACTAATATCATTATATAGTTAAAATAAAAGAAAGTCAATACAAATAATATTAAATTTTAAGTTAATCAAAGTAATATAATAAATTTTATCATAACAATGTGATGAAAAAAGAAATCCTACATATTATTACTTAAATGTATATATTATATACTACTTTTCATGACTAGCATCATACTCGCCTCAATTAATTAAATAAAAATTAACCCTTATTTTTGAGAGGACTTACAAGAAGAAAAAAGCTTTGCATTCTAATACGCGTGATTTAATCAAAGACATTATTCCGAAACAGAACTGTATCTTCATATAATCCTGACCCCCTAGACGATATAAATCAATTCTGATCTTTTGGGTTATACACTGGTATAGGATTAGAAAAGACTTTTACAATAATCTAACTTTTATTGAGTGTTTTAAAAACTTATCTTTTTTAGGTTCTATAATTTTTGGTGTGGGTGGGATTACTCACACCTTTTTGATTGCCATAAATATTGAGACAAAAAAAAGAGACATAGTCCCCAAAATCCTATACAATGTAATCGGCTAAAACAACACGAAAGGATTGGTTTTATGTCTCATACTAATTGTATCTCAACTTTACTTGATTTAAAAGATAAAAATATTACTTTTTCAGAAAATTGTATCCAGGAAACTCAGATTAAGAATGTTCGTTCTAAACTTATTTTAGGGACTCTTTCTTTTCAACCGACTCATTGCTACCACTGTGGTCATTCTTTTGACTCAAATATCATTAAACACGGCTTCAAAACTTCACGTATTAAGCTAGTCAAAATTTCCGGATTTGATGCTTATCTAGACTTAAAAAAACAACGTTATAAATGCCGTCATTGTGACCGAACATTTACCCTAGAAACATCTCTTGTTAACCCTAATTGTTTTATTTCCACTCCCGTAAAACAAGCCATCTTTTTAGAAGCTAGTCATAAGAAATCCGAAACAGATATTGCACGTGAGCTTAACGTTTCTCATTCAACCGTTAACCGCGTCATTCATTCTTCCTATGAAGAACAGCCGCTTCCCTTTAATTCTCTCCCAAAAGTTCTTTGTTTTGACGAGTTTAAGTCGGTTAAATCGGCCAAGGGTCACCTGCCATGCGAAGCATGTATCCTCCATTGGTAGGGAACGGAGCAATGTCCTTCATTTTTTGTGATGCGTCCAATGGAAAGCTAATTGATATCGTTGAAGACCGTCGCTTAAGTACACTAAGGACTTATTTTATGCGATTTTCTAAAGCAGCTCGTGAAGGTGTAACCCACGTCGTCATTGACATGTACGCCCCTTATATGACACTCATTAAAGAGGTATTCCCTAAGGCTAAGATTGTTTTAGATAAATTTCATATCGTTCAACTAGTCTCTCGTGCTCTTAATAAAACACGCATTCGTTTCATGAATCAAAATAAAGAGTTTTATAATAAATTCAAACATTATTGGCGACTTCTCTTAAAAGCCCAAGAAGATCTTAATGCCACTCATTACTTCTATTCCAACTGCTTCAAAAAGATGATCTCTCAACAAGAAATTATTGACTTTTTATTAGCCCTAGACCCTGAACTAAAGGAGACTTATGATTTCTACCAAACTGTCCAACAGGCTATTAAACTTCGTAACCTTGAAATATTTCATCATGCCATTCAACACCCCTCTGATCTGCTTTCACACGAAATGAAAACAGCTTTAAAAACACTCACTCATTATCAAGACTATGTCAAAAATACAATTGAAACTCCTTATACCAATGGAGTACTCGAAGGAATTAACAACAATATCAAAGTCATTAAGCGAATCGCTTTTGGATACCGTAGTTTCTACCATTTCAAAGCAAGAATTTTGATTATTCATAAATACACTTTTGAACAAAAAAAGAAGAGGAATCAAACCATCTAAAGAATAGCCTAATTCCTCCCGATTATATGTATAGATTTTATTCACCCACACTATTTGACAAAGAACCCTTTTTTATATAAGGCAGCCTCCTTTATTCACAGTATAGATTGTGATTTCTATTTACTAGAGTTAAACCATGATGATATATACTAAAAAAGCATATAAAAAAAACTGGTTTATAACCAGTTTCTTTTATATGCAATGGTATTTATTCTCTAAAATAAAAAAAGATAATACTATAATAAAGATTACCTTATTTTACTATAATGGTGCGGGTGACAGGAGTTGAACCTGCACACCAAAGGTACTAGAGCCTAAATCTAGCGCGTCTGCCAATTCCGCCACACCCGCATTATGAATGGTGTCCTGCAGAGGACTCGAACCTCTGACCCTCTGATTAAAAGTCAGATGCTCTACCAACTGAGCTAGCAGGACTTTTATGGTGGAGGATGACGGGCTCGAACCGCCGACCCTCTGCTTGTAAGGCAGATGCTCTCCCAGCTGAGCTAATCCTCCATCATGGTGGCTTGGGACGGAATCGAACCGCCGACACAAGGATTTTCAGTCCTTTGCTCTACCGACTGAGCTACCAAGCCTTTTATTTATTATTTAAATGGCGGTCCAGACGGGAATCGAACCCGCGATCTCCTGCGTGACAGGCAGGCATGTTAACCGCTACACCACTGGACCTTTTGGTTGCGGGGACAGGACTTGAACCTGCGACCTTCGGGTTATGAGCCCGACGAGCTACCAACTGCTCCACCCCGCGATGTTTATTTATTTTAATATGGCGGAGGAAGAGGGATTCGAACCCCCGCGACGCTTTCACGCCCTGTCGGTTTTCAAGACCGATCCCTTCAGCCGGACTTGGGTATTCCTCCGAATAATGTATGAAAAGTGGTGGACCCTGTAGGACTCGAACCTACGACCGATCGGTTATGAGCCGATAGCTCTAACCAACTGAGCTAAGGGTCCGGTCCTATTTTTGGTAGCGGAGGAGGGACTCGAACCCCCAACCTCACGGGTATGAACCGTACGCTCTAGCCAGTTGAGCTACTCCGCCATGATACTAACATGATACTTATTTAATTGGTGGAGACTAGGGGGATCGAACCCCTGACCTCCTGCGTGCAAGGCAGGCGCTCTCCCAGCTGAGCTAAGTCCCCATTCTCTTTTTCTTTTTTAATGGTCGGGAAGACAGGATTCGAACCTGCGACCCCCTGGTCCCAAACCAGGTGCTCTACCAAGCTGAGCCACTTCCCGTTTTTTATGGCGCGCCCAAGAGGAGTCGAACCCCTAACCTTTTGATCCGTAGTCAAACGCTCTATCCAATTGAGCTATGGGCGCTATTTAGTTGGTGCCTAGGGCCGGAATCGAACCGGCACGGGTGTCACCACCCGCAGGATTTTAAGTCCTGTGCGTCTACCAGTTCCGCCACCCAGGCATATCGTTATTTCAGGCACGCGCCTTTTTCAAAATGGTGTCCTGCAGAGGACTCGAACCTCTGACCCTCTGATTAAAAGTCAGATGCTCTACCAACTGAGCTAGCAGGACATCATTGGCTGGGCTAGCTGGATTCGAACCAGCGCATGACGGAGTCAAAGTCCGTTGCCTTACCGCTTGGCTATAGCCCATTCTTAAGTGGTGGTGGGGGACGGATTCGAACCGCCGAACTCTCAGAGAGCGGATTTACAGTCCGCCGCGTTTAGCCACTTCGCTACCCCACCGTATTCTTTTGTTATATGGTGCCGGAAGCAGGACTTGAACCCGCAACCTACTGATTACAAGTCAGTTGCTCTACCAATTGAGCTATTCCGGCTCTTTATGGTGGAGGATGACGGGCTCGAACCGCCGACCCTCTGCTTGTAAGGCAGATGCTCTCCCAGCTGAGCTAATCCTCCACTTTTATTTTTAATGGTGACCCGTACGGGATTCGAACCCGTGTATGCATGCGTGAAAGGCATGTGTGTTAAACCGCTTCACCAACGGGCCATTTTTTAATGGCGCCCCAACTAGGACTCGAACCTAGGACCCCTTGATTAACAGTCAAGTGCTCTAACCAACTGAGCTATTGAGGCTTTTTATTTATGGCCTAGCGACGTCCTACTCTCGCACTTGCGTACTACCCTCGGCGCTAAGGAGCTTAACTTCTGTGTTCGGTATGGGAACAGGTGTGCCCTCCTTGCCCTTATCACTAGACCTTCTGTCAGATTTCATCAATCTCACAAAACTAGATATCTTCTGCTTACTTCTTCTTGTCCGGCAACTCTCGCATCACAGTGGTAAAGTTCAATAACTGTTCATCACCTTCGTGATTCCTCAGTTCTTTTCACTTTCTGCCTGTGATAATCGCTCGTTTTTGCCTTTCCTATTTAGTTAAGTCCTCGATCGATTAGTATCAGTCCGCTTCATCTGTCACCAAACTTCCACTCCTGACCTATCTACCTCGTCGTCTTCAAGGGATCTTACTTCTTTCGAATGGGAAATCTCATCTTGAGGGGGGCTTCACGCTTAGATGCTTTCAGCGTTTATCCCTTCCACACGTAGCTACCCAGCTATGCTCCTGGCAGAACAACTGGTACACCAGCGGTGTGTCCATCCCGGTCCTCTCGTACTAAGGACAGCTCCTCTCAAATTTCCTACGCCCACGACGGATAGGGACCGAACTGTCTCACGACGTTCTGAACCCAGCTCGCGTACCGCTTTAATGGGCGAACAGCCCAACCCTTGGGACCGACTACAGCCCCAGGATGCGATGAGCCGACATCGAGGTGCCAAACCTCCCCGTCGATGTGAACTCTTGGGGGAGATCAGCCTGTTATCCCCGGGGTAGCTTTTATCCGTTGAGCGACGGCCCTTCCATTCGGTACCGCCGGATCACTAAGCCCGACTTTCGTCCCTGCTCGACTTGTTGGTCTCGCAGTCAAGCTCCCTTCTGCCTTTACACTCTTCGAATGATTTCCAACCATTCTGAGGGAACCTTTGGGCGCCTCCGTTACTCTTTGGGAGGCGACCGCCCCAGTCAAACTGCCCACCTGACACTGTCCCCTGACCAGCTCATGGCCACGGGTTAGAACCCCAGTAACACAAGGGTAGTATCCCAACAGCGACTCCTCCAAGACTGGCGTCCTGGTCTCTTCGTCTCCTACCTATCCTGTACATGTGTCACCAGTGCTCAATATCAAGCTACAGTAAAGCTCCACGGGGTCTTTCCGTCCTGTCGCGGGTAACCTGCATCTTCACAGGTACTATGATTTCACCGAGTCTCTTGTTGAGACAGCGCCCAGATCGTTACGCCTTTCGTGCGGGTCGGAACTTACCCGACAAGGAATTTCGCTACCTTAGGACCGTTATAGTTACGGCCGCCGTTTACTGGGGCTTCAATTCAAAGCTTCGCTTGCGCTAACCTCTCCTCTTAACCTTCCAGCACCGGGCAGGCGTCAGCCCCTATACATCACCTTGCGGTTTAGCAGAGACCTGTGTTTTTGATAAACAGTCGCCTGGGCCTTTTCACTGCGGCTTGCTTTCACAAGCACCCCTTCTCCCGAAGTTACGGGGTCATTTTGCCGAGTTCCTTAACAAGAGTTCTCTCGCTCATCTTAGGATTCTCTCCTCGCCTACCTGTGTCGGTTATCGGTACGGGCACCTAATAAATTATCCCTAGAAGCTTTTCTTGGAAGCGTGACATCAGCTGACTTCACCCTTTCGGGCTTTCGGCATCACAGCTCAATGTTTCGCCATGCGGATTTGCCTACATGACCACCTCACTGCTTACACGTGAATCCATTCACACGCTCAACTTAGCCTTCTCCGTCACTCCTTCAGTTTATTAAGTGGTACAGGAATCTCTACCTGTTGTCCATCGGCTACGCCTTTCGGCCTCACCTTAGGTCCCGACTTACCCAGGGCGGACGAGCCTTCCCCTGGAAACCTTAGGCTTTCGATGGATAGGATTCTCACCTATCTTTCGCTACTCACACCGGCATTCTCACTTCTAACCGCTCCACAGCTCCTTCCGGTACTGCTTCTCCGCTGTTAGAACGCTCTCCTACCACTGACACTTCGTGTCAATCCGCAGCTTCGGCGGTCCGTTTAGCCCCGGTACATTTTCGGCGCAGAGTCACTCGACTAGTGAGCTATTACGCACTCTTTAAAGGATGGCTGCTTCTAAGCCAACCTCCTAGTTGTCTGTGCATCTCCACATCCTTTTCCACTTAACGGACACTTGGGGGCCTTAGCTGGCGGTCTGGGCTCTTTCCCTTTTGACCATGGACCTTATCACCCACAGTCTGACTCCCGATCATATCTATCTGGCATTCGGAGTTTGATTGAGATCAGTACCCCGAGGTGGGGGCAGTCACCCATTCAGTGCTCTACCTCCAGTAGACTCTTATCGAGGCTAGCCCTAAAGCTATTTCGGAGAGAACCAGCTATATCCGTGTTCGATTGGAATTTCACCCCTAGCCACAAGTCATCCAAGCACTTTTCAACGTGCCCTGGTTCGGCCCTCCAGTCAGTGTTACCTGACCTTCAGCCTGCTCATGGCTAGCTCACACGGTTTCGGGTCTACAACATCGTACTCCTCGCCCTATTCAGACTCGCTTTCGCTTCGGCTCCGTCTCTTCAACTTAACCTTGCACGATATCGTAACTCGCCGGTTCATTCTACAAAAGGCACGCCATCACCCTTTAACGGGCTCTGACTAGTTGTAGGCACACGGTTTCAGGTTCTCTTTCACTCCCCTTCCGGGGTTCTTTTCACCTTTCCCTCACGGTACTGGTTCACTATCGGTCACTAGGTAGTATTTAGCCTTACGAGATGGTCCTCGTTGCTTCCGACGGGATTTCTCGTGTCCCGCCGTACTCAGGATCCCTTCCCTGCTTCACACAATTTCACCTACGGGACTCTCACCCCCTCCGGTTGGCCTTCCCAGACCATTCGGCTATCATGTTCAGTCATTTCTGAAGGTCCTTCTACCCCGGATTACTCCGGTTTGGGCTCCTCCCTGTTCGCTCGCCGCTACTTGGGGAATCGATGTTTCTTTCTTTTCCTCCAGGTACTTAGATGTTTCAGTTCCCTGGGTCTGTCTCCTCTATGGCTATTGATTCACCATACGGTGCTAGCGTATGACCACTAGCGGGTTTCCCCATTCGGATATCCCCGGCTCTTTGCTTACTTACAGCTCCCCGAGGCGTTTCGCCGTTTGTCGCGTCCTTCTTCGACTCCTAGTGCCTAGGCATCCTCCGTGCGCCCTTTATTACTTAACTTTTCTTCTTCAGAAGATATCTAGTTTTCAAAGATCAATTCTAGGAAAATCGAAATTCTCCCAAAACTAAACAGAACGTCTCTTTCTCCATAGAAAGGAGGTGATCCATCCCCACCTTCCGGTAGGGATACCTTGTTACGACTTCACCCCAATCATCTACCCCACCTTAGGCAGCTCCCTCCTTGCGGTTAGGCCACTGACTTCGGGTGTTGTAAACTCTCGTGGTGTGACGGG
This sequence comes from Turicibacter faecis, assembly GCF_037076425.1. Taxonomy (NCBI): domain Bacteria; kingdom Bacillati; phylum Bacillota; class Erysipelotrichia; order Erysipelotrichales; family Turicibacteraceae; genus Turicibacter; species Turicibacter faecis. The sequence continues at coordinate 2,095,516 of NZ_AP028127.1, forward strand.
CGGTGTGTACAAGACCCGGGAACGTATTCACCGCGACATTCTGATTCGCGATTACTAGCGATTCCAACTTCATGTAGGCGAGTTGCAGCCTACAATCCGAACTGAGATTGGCTTTATGAGGTTTGCTCCACGTCACCGCTTCGCTTCTCTTTGTACCAACCATTGTAGCACGTGTGTAGCCCAGGTCATAAGGGGCATGATGATTTGACGTCATCCCCACCTTCCTCCAGTTTGTCACTGGCAGTCTCGTTAGAGTCCCCATCTTACTGCTGGCAACTAACGACAGGGGTTGCGCTCGTTGCGGGACTTAACCCAACATCTCACGACACGAGCTGACGACAACCATGCACCACCTGTATCCATTGTCCCCGAAGGAAACCCTCTATCTCTAGAGGCGTCAATGGTATGTCAAGACCTGGTAAGGTTCTTCGCGTTGCTTCGAATTAAACCACATGCTCCACCGCTTGTGCGGGTCCCCGTCAATTCCTTTGAGTTTCAGTCTTGCGACCGTACTCCCCAGGCGGAGTGCTTAATGCGTTAACTTCAGCACTGAGGTTCGACCCCCAACACTTAGCACTCATCGTTTACGGCGTGGACTACCAGGGTATCTAATCCTGTTTGCTCCCCACGCTTTCGCGCCTCAGTGTCAGTTGCAGACCAGGAAGCCGCCTTCGCCACTGGTGTTCCTCCATATCTCTACGCATTTCACCGCTACACATGGAATTCCACTTCCCTCTTCTGCACTCAAGTCAACCAGTTTCCAATGACCCTCCACGGTTAAGCCGTGGGCTTTCACATCAGACTTAATTAACCACCTGCGCGCTCTTTACGCCCAATAATTCCGGATAACGCTTGCCACCTACGTATTACCGCGGCTGCTGGCACGTAGTTAGCCGTGGCTTTCTCATAAGGTACCGTCAATTGATAGTCATTTCCTCCTATCACCTTTCTTCCCTTATAACAGAATTTTACAACCCGAAGGCTTTCTTCATTCACGCGGCGTTGCTCGGTCAGGCTTTCGCCCATTGCCGAAGATTCCCTACTGCTGCCTCCCGTAGGAGTCTGGGCCGTGTCTCAGTCCCAGTGTGGCCGTTCACCCTCTCAGGTCGGCTACGCATCGTCGCCTTGGTAGGCCTTTACCCCACCAACTAGCTAATGCGCCGCAGGCTCATCCATCAGTGATGCCAGGAGCATCTTTAAACTTTCGTCCTATCCGGTATTAGCGATCGTTTCCAATCGTTGTCCCCGTCTGATGGGCAGATCACCTACGTGTTACTCACCCGTTCGCCGCTTCCCACCGAAGTGGTTCGCTCGACTTGCATGTATTAGGCACGCCGCCAGCGTTCATCCTGAGCCAGGATCAAACTCTCCATAATTGTTTGTTTCCTTAGCTTGCGAAATTTCTTTCGCTCATGATTCTTGACGTTCTGTTTAGTTTTCAAAGAACTTCTCTCGCCTTTTGGCGACTTCTTTATCTTACCACATTCGACTTTTTCTGTCAAACATTTTTTATCTTTTTTGTAAGATTTCTTGTCTGCCTCTCTTGGCGACTTTTCTAGTTTATCATGTTCAACCGTTTCTGTCAAACACTTTTTAACTTTTTTTGTTTTCTTTTCCATCGCCCTTTTGGCGACTTTTTTAGTATATCATGTTTAACTTATTAGGTCAAACATTTTTTGCTTATTTTTTATCACAGTTTTTGCGACTCAATAATAATAACATTTAAAACAAGTCATGTCAACAACTTTTATTGTTATTATTAAACAACCTTCCTCCCCCTAATCAACAACTATTGGTTAGATTAGCGTTGATTATAAATTCGCTTTCTCATCTCTCCTACTTATTTTTTAAAATGACGATCTAACACTCTAATTATCACTCTTATCCCTTCGCCTCCTTTTACATAAAAATCTATTTAATCCCACCATAATCCTCCCGTTGCGTTATAAAACACTTTATCACAGTTATTGGATTAAGTAGTTAAAAGTTTTTAATAGTTAATCTTTTCATTTTGTCTCTAGATAGCTATTAGATACATTTTTTAAACATTTACTTTCTCCTATAAAATGGTACGCCCCCCCCTAATCTATAATTTATTCCAATTCCATAGAAAGATTTATATTTTTTTATTAACTAGAAATATGACTACTGATAAATCTTTACATGCTTCTATAAATGGGTACTGCGGGCATTTATTTTAACCTTTTGGAGTCCTTAAGGTATAGGAACAATAGAAAGACTTTTATGCACTATTAAAGGTGCTGGTAAAAGAAAAACAACCGCTGTTTAAAACTAAATCTACTAACTAAAAAAAATACCTGTATCTTTTTTTCCAATGCTCTTTCTTCTTTTAAATTTCATCTGCGTAAACTCATCATATCATCTATTCTTTATCTCTTACGGATCTATATCGGTCTCCTCGATACGATATAAGCATAGGAGCAGAAGATATGACATATACTGCTTTTTATTTAGGATATCCACTTAGACTTTTAGTAACACTCTATATTAAAAAAGGAGCCACATGAAGTGACTCCAATAAATATAATAATAATTAACGTTTTGAGAACTGTGGTGCACGACGAGCTGCTTTAAGTCCGTATTTTTTACGTTCTTTAGCGCGTGAATCACGAGTTAATAATCCGATTGGTTTTAATGTTCCACGGTATTCAGCATCAACTTGTAATAATGCACGTGAAATCCCTAAACGGATAGCTCCTGCTTGTCCTGTTAATCCTCCACCGTTAACATTTACTAAAACATCATATTGATTAGTAGTTTCAGTTAATGTTAATGGTTGCATGATATCTAAACGAGTTGCTGCAGAAGGAATATAATCTTCAAATTCGCGACCGTTGATAATTACTTTACCAGTTCCAGGTACTAAACGTACACGTGCAACTGAACTTTTACGACGACCAGTTCCTAAGTATTGTACTGTCATATAGTGTTACCTCCCTCTTGATTATCCACGAAGTTCGTAAACTTCAGGTTTTTGTGCTGCATGTGGATGCTCAGATCCAGCATAAACAAATAATTTTTTACCCATTGCACGTCCTAAACGTCCTTTTGGTAACATACCTTTTACAGATAATTCTAACATACGCTCAGGTGTTTTCTCGCGCATTTCTTTTGCAGTACGCACTGTTAATCCACCTTGATATCCTGAATGACGGTAGTATAATTTGTTTTCTAATTTATTTCCTGATAATGTGATTTTATCAGCATTGATGATGATTACATAATCTCCACAGTCTACATGTGGTGTGAATGTTGGTTTATGTTTTCCACGTAAAAGTGTTGCAACTTCTGTAGATAAACGCCCTAAAGTTTTATCTGCAGCGTCAACAACATACCATTTACGATCTACTTCATGAGATTTTTGCATAAATGTTGTACGCATTGTCCTGCCTCCTACTTCTTTCGCTATAATTATTTTTCATATTGAAAATTCGCTGGGGCTCGAATTTTCTTGTGAAAATAAAGAAAATGTACCGTTAGATATTTTACCCCATAGTCATACTTTTTTCAAGTGGTTTTAAAAATAATTATTCTTTTTTATACATTTTTTTTTGAATTTTCATCGTTGTCAAAAGAATAACTATCTAAATCCCCCATGCTCCTTAATTCACCTACTGATTATACCATCATAATGGATAGATATGAACAATCAAATTTTGGTTGTAAAAAAAAGAGGTCTTCGACCTCTCAAATTAAAACAATTTTTGTTAAAACATAAACTAAGATAAATCCTGGAATTCCGAGTGTTCCTGTTATAAATGATGTAATGTAATTGAGAGGAACAGATACACTAAAATATACCCCGACGATGTTAAATAGATATAGTGCAAATACCCCTATGATAAATCGTTTAATAAGCCAGCCCATAATTTTCATATGTATGTTATAAAGCCCTTTGACCTTATAACAAGTCACCTCCCTTCATATTGTCCATTTTATGTCTCCTTAAAGAGTGATATAACCTATCTATTTATTTTTTTCATTAGATCATTTATATCTTTACTATTCCATGGTTGTATGCAAAGAGGCTTTCATCAATATCATAGGATATTTATAGGTTAGACATACACATTAGGTGAATCTAGATTCCGGTTAAGATTCGTATTATGTTTTATTATTAAATTCGCTGTCCTATATATGACTTATCTATAAAGGTTCTATAATATTTAGTGTTGCTGATTAAGCAGCACTTTTATAGTATGAAAAAAAGAGACCTCAAGTCTCAATCCTGTCACAATGTTATCGACTAAAACAATATTGAAAGGATAAGATTTGATGTCTCACTCATATTTCACTAGAAAACTTTTAAATATTAAAGATAAAAATATTACATTTTCAAAAGATTATCTTGAGAAAGTAAAATTGAACGGAATTACTAGCTTTATCTTTAAAGGTATTCTTACGTATCAACCGACTCATTGTCAAAAATGCGGAACCCTATTTGATTCAAAATTTAAGAAGCATGGATTTAAAACCTCTCGAATTGTCATTCCAAAAGTCTCTCTTCACGATACCTACTTAGACCTAAAAAAACAGCGTTATTATTGTGGGCATTGCCAGTCTACTTTTACACTAAGTACTTCAATTGTTGAAAAGAACTGTTACATTTCTTATCATACGAAACACGCCATTGCTTTAGAGGCCCAAAATAAAATTTCTGAATGTGATATCGCACGTCGCCATCAGGTCTCTCATTCAACCGTCAATCGAATCATCCATAGCTTTTATGAATCTCAAACCTTAAACCTTAATTATTTACCTGAAAATCTCTGTTTTGATGAATTTAAATCCGTTAAGTCTGCTGAGGGGCATATGTCTTTTATTTTTTGCGATGCTGACTCAAAACAAATCATCGATATCGTTGAAGATCGTCGTTTAAACTCCCTTCAAGCTTATTTTAAACGATACACAAAGGAAGCACGTCATCGAGTAAAAAATATTGTGATTGATATGTACGCTCCTTACATCAGCCTCATTAAGGATCTTTTTCCTCATGCCCAAATTATCATTGATAAATTTCATCTCGTTCAACATCTCTCTCGTACACTGAACAAAACTCGAATCCGATTCATGAAAAAGTTCAAAAAGCATGGTCGTAAATTCAAACGTTATTGGCGCTTATTTTTAAAATCTCACGCTTTACTTAATACCACCACTTATCGATCAGTTTACTGCTTTAAACAACCCATGCGTGAAATTGATATCTTAAACTTTCTACTTGATTTATCTCCTGAATTAAAAGCAACCTATGATTTATATCAAGAGTTACTTTTCGCTCTTCAGACAAAAAACTTAAAACGATTTAATCATTTACTCGAAACGGAACATCCGCTTGTTTCTCCTGAGTTTCAAACGGCTTTCCAAACCTTTAAAACTTATCAATCCTATATTAAAAATACACTCTCAACTCATTACACAAATGGTCCCATCGAAGGAATTAATAATAAAATTAAGGTCATTAAGCGTATTGCCTTTGGATATCGTAGTTTCTATCACTTTAAATCTCGTATTCTCATGGTTCAAAATCTAACAAAGCCTAAAACGAAAATCCTAGCAGCATAGCTACTAGGATTTCGATTTGAATTTTCGTTGTAACAGGTTACAAATTAATCAGCAACACTATTTGACAAAGAACCTCTATAAAAAAGGAGTTGTCCCCCGTGACCATTCATTTCTAATCATGGAGAGACAACTCTTCTTAAAACAGTTCCCTTCGACCTTCTAAAGCTCGAATTAACGTTACTTCATCTGCATATTCAATTGAACGTCCCATTTCAAGACCACGGGCAATACGTGTTACTTTGACATCAGTATTTTTTAATAACCGTGCGATATACTGTGACGTAGCATCACCTTCTAGGGTTGCACTTAACGCTAAAATCAATTCCTTAACACTTTCATCTTTTAGGCGTTCTATAAGGGCCGGGATTCCAATGTCTTCTGGACCCATCCCATCTAACGGTGACAGTACACCATTTAATACGTGATAAAGACCCTTAAATCCACGCATTCTTTCGATGGCAATCACATCTTTTGGATCCTGAACGACCGCAATAACTGATCGATCGCGGTGAGTATCCGAGCAAATAATGCATGGATCTGTGTCTGTAATATGGCCACATACAGAACATTTAAATAGTTGGCGTTTGCTATCTATAAGGGCCTTCGCAAAAGTTGTCGCATCATCTTCTTTCATCGTACTAATGACATGGAATGCTAATCTTTCAGCCGTTTTATTTCCTATACCAGGTAACTTACTAAAACTTTCAATTAATTTTGTAATGGGTTGTGGATATTGCATGATTTCTCCTTAGAATAATCCAGGAATATTCATTCCTTTTGTAAATTGTCCCATTGTTGATTCCGTTTTCTCATCAACTTGGCGTAATGCATCATTTAAAGCTAATAAGATGACATCTTCTAACATCTCTACATCTTCAGGATCAACAACAGATGGATTAATATTAATTTTATTAATTTGCTTTGTTCCCGTCGCTTCAACCGTCACCATTCCACCCGCTGCACTTCCTGTAAACACTGATTGTTCAATCTCTTGTTGTGCCTTCATCATATCACGTTGCATTTTTTGAATTTTCTTCATCATCATTGGGTTCATACTCTTCACTACTCCTATCCATCAATTATATTAACTAAATCGGCTCCAAACATTTGAATCATGTTATCTACTAAGCTATCATCTTTAGTTTGTTCTTCATTATTATAATTTATCACATTTTTTAGGTCCTGACTATATTGTTTTAAGCTCGGCTCAATCCCGCTTTTTTTCTGTTCAATATAGCTTTGTCTTTGTTCTAACCAAAATGATTCTGGCATGACACTAAATGAATAGGGGTGTCCAAAAAGATAAGCGACGATTTGCTCCGCCACCTTCTTATTATCTTCCCTCAACAACCTCTTACAGCCAGGTTCATGCTTATAGGTTAAAATAAACCCTTCTTCGGATGCCGCAACAACGTGACCATCCTTTAAAAGTACAATGACATCCCGGTGTTCTGGCATAATTAATGGATTTAGTTGAGTCCACTTTTGTAACACATGATCCCTTGCTTCCCGAGTGGCTTTGGATAAAACTCGCTCAATGGTTAGCATCGTTTGTGGCACATGTTCAGGTAAAATGATGGGATCCGGTTCTTTTGGAAGATGAATTTCAATAGGTTCTGATTTATTAAATAAGTCCATCTTAAATTGTGATTCATTTTTATTAATCCGCGGTTCCCTTAATCCACTACCTCCGGTTGATTCCACCTTTTTAATTAAATTTTTTAAAGTTTTAATCTCAGCTTTTAATTCTTCAATTTGAATCTGATATTCATTCTTGTTATCTACATCCGATGAAGGCTCCTCATCTGCTAAACCAAGTAGCCCAATTTCAAGAATCAGTTCAGGATGATTAGAGTACTTCAATTCTGACTGAATTTTATTTAATTTAAATAGGTATTCTACGATATGAGTTGAAATCAACTGATTTGCAAGTTGTGTAAACGTAGAGTGATTGACTAAACTGTCTGAAACACTCTTTTGTGACTTTTGATAAACAAGGATATCCCGATAAACCATAATCATCCCATCAATAATACGACTTGGTTCTTTTCCAACCTCGATCAGTTCTTTTATCAAGTCAATCGCCGACGAAAAATCACGTTCATAGATAGCGTGAATAAGTTGCAATAATTGATGATTAGAGATCGTCCCGCTAAGCGCATGGACATCTTCTAATAAAATCTTTTGATTCGAATAAGAAATAACCTGGTCTAACAGACTAAGGGCATCTCGCATTCCCCCCTCAGATAATTGGGCAATTAATTTAATAGCCTCTTCGTCGTAATCCATGTTTTGCTGTTTAGTAATTTCAATCAAGTGATCTGTAATTTCTTGAATGGAGATTTGTTTAAAATCAAAACGTTGGCATCGTGAAATAATCGTTGGTGGAATTTTATGTGGTTCAGTTGTCGCTAAAATAAAGATGACATGTTTTGGAGGCTCCTCTAACGTCTTTAGTAGTGCATTAAATGCCCCTGTGGATAGCATGTGAACTTCGTCAATAATATATACTTTATAACGCCCCGTTGTCGGCGCATATTTCACCTTGTCTCTAATTTCACGAATTTCATCCACACCATTGTTACTCGCGGCGTCAATTTCAAAAACGTCAGCATTGGATCCATTCGTAATCGTCTGACAATTTGCACACTCATTACAAGGTTCATCCGTTGGAAAGTGGATACAATTGACCGCCTTGGCAATAACTTTCGCAATCGATGTCTTTCCCGTTCCCCGTGGACCGCAAAATAAATAAGCATGTGATAATCGATTATGTTTTAAAGCATTTTGAATCGTTCTAACAATATGCTTCTGCCCCACAACGTCGCTAAACTTTTGTGGGCGGTAAGCACGATATAGGGCATGATATGACATAAAAAGACTCCTAACTTTCTAGTTTAAAAATAATTTTGATTATATCATACATTATTAACAATGTCTGAGCACTTGTTGCACTTTTCTAAAAATAAAGTAAAGATTTATCCACAACTTGGTGCTATACTAGTTATACATTTAATAGAAAAGGAGTTCCTTTTAGATGAAATTGATAACTTACTGTATTCTCGGAGCTTTAATCGGAGTTCTTACTGCCTATCTGAGGCCATTTTCACCAAATACATTTTGGAGTTTATCTGACATTGTTAATTGTGGGGGATTTTGGATTACTTCCGTTTGCGTGATTATTTATTTGAGTAGAGATAGGTTACAAGCCGGAACCCATGTGCTTCTCTATCTACTCTTTATGAATTTGTCTTATTACCTCAGTTTATTTTTTACTATCGGGATATTTTATCCTAACCAGCTTATTTTTTGGAGCTTTATTAGTATTCTTTGCTATTTTGGGGCTCAACTCGTGTTTATCGGAAAATTAGACATTAAATACTCAGCCCTTATAAATGCACTCTATCTATCAGGATTACTCTTAGAGACGCTCTCTTTAATGCCTCTCTTTATCCGTTCACAAACACACTTTTTACAGCTAGCATTTGATCTATTCTCACTTATTTTTCTTTATTTCATGTATAATCAAACCCCTCAAAAGAAAAGAGACAGCGCACTGATAACCTTTATTATCGTGATGAGTTTCAAGTGCTCTTTACTCCTCATCAATCAACTCCCCTTAGGAATTTAATGTCTCCGTAGATGTCCCTCCAAAGTCGAACCGGTAAACAAGAAAATTCCCGGATATTCTCCTAAATGACATAAAGTGAAATAATTTAAAGTCAATAAAGCCCCTCCTTGATAAACTTTAACATCCTTCTGATAAATTCTCCTTAACCCCGATGCAAACATTTAATCTACTAATACCTCTCCCCGTGTTTAGGTTGAATATTTGACACGTAGTTTTCTAAGATGAAACAATCCTTTATTATATATTCGCCAAAATATTATGATGAAAATCTCCGTCGTCTCCATAATGAAAGGCAGTTCAATTTAATTGAACTGCCTTTCATTATTTAGTTCAGATGGTAACGATGCCCCTTAAGCGCATATAAAACTTCTTCAGCAATATTGGTCACATGGTCCCCCGCACGCTCAATATATTTATTGATTAAAATAGCATACGCAGTTCCGAATACTTTTCCGTCGACCACTTGAATATGAGTAATCAACGAAGCCATCAACTCATTATAAACCTCATCCACCTTTTTATCTAAATCCGCCGCTTCCTTGACTTTTGTTTTATTTTCTTCTTTTAATCCTTCAATAACGAGCGTTAACATTTTAATTACCAATTCTATCATATAAACAAGTTTATCCACATTTTTTTCGTAATGTTCTAATGATTCCTTTTGTTTAATTAAAATAATGTATTCTGCTAAATTTTTCGTATAGTCTGCAATTCTCTCATATTCAGTCGCTAATCTCATAATCATTAAGATTTTTCGTAAATCACTGGCTACAGGCTGTTGACGAATAATAACAATCGTGGCCTCTTCCACGATTTCTTCTGATAAATTATCAATCTTTTGATCCTTTTTAAGAATCGTCAGGGCGATTTCTAGGTCTAATGTCTTTAAAGCTAATAGTGTTTGTTCATAAGCCTGAATAGTCAACTGTGATAATTGATTCACCTCTTGCAGTAGTACCTCGTAATCTGTCTCAAGTCTTGTCTTTTTCATTCCAAATTCCCCCTCTTATCCAAAACGTCCAGTAATATAATCTTCTGTTCGCTTATCCTGTGGATTTGTAAAAACTTTATTCGTATCATCAAATTCAATTAGTTCCCCCATCAGGAAAAATGCCGTCTTATCTGAAATACGTGCCGCTTGTTGCATAGAGTGAGTGACAATAACAATCGTATACTTCTCTTTTAATTGTTCCATTAACTCCTCTACCTTTTTGGTTGCAATCGGGTCCAGCGCCGATGTCGGCTCATCCATTAGAATTACTTCTGGCTCCATTGCAATCGCTCGCGCGATGCAAAGACGTTGTTGTTGTCCCCCAGACAATCCCATTGCTGATTTGTTTAGCCTATCCTTAACCTCGTCCCATAGCGCAGCCCCACGTAAAGACTTCTCAACGATTTCATCAAGTCGATTTTTATCCTTAACCCCTTGGCATCGTGGACCATACGCAATATTATCATAAATACTCATTGGAAACGGGTTTGGCTTTTGAAAAACCATCCCCACACGCGTTCTTAACTTCATCACATCAATATCTGAATAAATATTTTCTCCATCTAATTGAATCTCCCCAGTAATTTTCGCCGTGTCTACAAGATCGTTCATTCGATTTAATGTTCTTAAAAAGGTTGACTTCCCACAACCTGAAGGACCAATTAGGGCCGTTACCTGGTTTGAGGGAATTTCTATATTAATTTGATGTAAGGCCTGAAAGTTTCCATAAAATAAATTTAAATCCGATACACTGAATTTTGGCTTCATCTTTCTTCACACTCCTAGTCATTAACTTTACTAAATTTCTTCGCAACTAATCTCGACAGTATATTAAGGGTAAACACAACAATAAGAATAACAATTCCAATGGCTGCTGCCATTTCGACATTTCCAGATTCCTTGACTTCGATATACGCACGAACAGTGAGTGAAGTCCCTGTTTCAAACAGCGAGAAGCTTCCAGTTGAAGGATTTACCGGTAACTTTGCAAATGTCCCAATTGTAAATAATAAGGCCGCAGATTCCCCGATAATTCGACCAATTGATAAAATAATCCCAACCAAGATTCCCGGAATTGCACTCGGTAAAACAACTTTAGATAAGGTTTGAATTTTATTCGCTCCTAGTCCGTAAGAAGCCTCACGATAACTCATTGGCACAACCTTTAAAGCCTCTTCTGTTGTCCTCATCATCGTCGGTAATAATAAAATTGTAAGGGTTAACCCTCCCGCTAAAATGGACATACCTAAATTCAGGGTATTTACAAACATAAGCATTCCAAACAATCCATAAACAACCGACGGAATTCCTGCTAAGATCTCAGTTGCAAATCGAATGGTATTCACTAACCTTCCTGGTTTTGCATACTCCACTAAATAAATCGCTGCTAAAATTCCAATGGGTGCAGAGAAAAGGAGGGCTACGAACACTAAAAGTAAGGTTGAAATAATCATTGGGAAAATTCCACCCCCGGTAGACATGACTTTCATCACCAACGTATTAGCATCGCCCAAAAATTGAATAACCTCTTCCTTATCCACCGTCTCATCTAATGTTAAGCTTTTTCCCGGAACCTTAATTTGTTGGATGTGGTCTCCCTTATTAATTCTCACCTTCTCATCCGCATTATTAGTTGCCTCTTTTAATGGTGATTCCTTATCAATCCAAACAACCTCGTAATGATCGCCATTTAATTCAAGTGCTGCCCCTAAGTTTTCTAAAAACAGTGCATCCGCTGAAAGGGAAGATGGAGCGATATATACCTGATTACTTTCAAGATTAACGTACTGAGTCTTTGACTCATAGTCATTAAATAAGAAATCTACCGAAATCTTAGACCAACCTTTAGAGAAAATAAAACCAACCACTAAGACTAAGACCCCTACTGAAAAAGTAGCCGCTAGCCAAATAAGCATTGTGCATAACTGATCCTTTATTTTTCGAGACATTAGCAATCACCTCCTTTTTTTTGAATACGCGCTAAAACTAAATTGATAATCATGATAAAGATAAATAAAACAACCGCGGTTGAAAATAACATTTGTTCATGAAGCTTCGCCGCATAACCTTGCTCTAAAGCAATATTTGTTGTCAATAAACGGACGCGGTCAAAAATGGTTGTCGCAATTCCCGACTCAGGATTTCCCGCGACTAAAATAACCGCCATTGTTTCCCCAATCGCACGTCCTACTCCTAAAATGATCCCCGTTAAAATTCCTGATCGCGCAGCGGGTAATGTTACCTTAAAAATGGTTTGTATTTTTGATGCACCTAGCGCTAATGATCCTTCTTTATAACTTTTAGGAACCGCTCGAATCGCCGTCTCAACGACTGCCACAATCGTTGGCAAAATCATAATTGTCAAAACAATAATAACGGCTATTAGAGAATCTCCTGTTGGATATGGTGAAATCTGTTTTACAAGTGGTGTGATCACTGCAAAACCAAACACCCCATATAATACCGATGGGATAGCTGCCAATAACTCAATCGCTGGTCGCACCATTCCCGCAATACGTTTAGGAGCAATTTCAGCAATAAAAACAGCCGTTAATAAGGCAATAGGTACTCCTAGTAAAATGGCACCGAAAGTCGCAAAAATAGAGTTAACAATCATATATCCAATGCCGTATTCTCCACTTTGCGGCGTCCATTTAAGCCCCCTTATAAAATCAATAAATGAGTAGGTTCCATATTCATTCCCACTAAAGAATGGAGCCAACCCCTTCCCAAAAATAAATATAATAATTAATGCGACGCTCAATACAGCAATCAGTGCCGCCAGTAAAAACAACCCATGGAAGAATTTTTCAACGAACACTCTTCGCCTATTTAAACTCATATCCTTTTTCACGTTTCAACGCCTCCACCCAGTTAAATTAAAATTTAACGCTTTTTCTCTACACGGACATTGTAACATCATCCTTCTATTTTTCTTATTTTGTTAACATAAAGTTAACGCTTGTTAACAATTCCTTAACATTTCTAGTTAACAAATAACCCCTGGATTATTTCTACAAAAAAGGAATTACCCCTCGCTGAGTAATTCCTTTTTTAATTATTTTGTTAATACCGACCACTCTGTAATCGTTCCTGTATACACGTCTTTAATTTGCTCCGTTGAAATATCTTCTACATCATTTTCTGGATTTACAACTAATGCAATTCCATCCATACATAAAGTTGTTGTTTGAATTCCTGATTCTAACTCTGAATCTTTAATTTCACGTGAAGCAAATCCTAATTTATAAGTTCCATCAATGGCATTTTTTACCCCAGCACTTGAACCCGTTGCGTTGTATTCATAGGTCACTTTTGGAAATAAGGCACAAAACTCATCTGCCAATGCTTTAACAACAGCCTCCGTCGACGTTGATCCCCCCATCATTAAATTTCCAGATAATTGATTGTATTTTGTCATATCAAAAGCCTCTGCCGCTGATTTATCCACAATAGTTCCATTAGCATCTAAAATTTCTAGTCCCTCTTGTGAAGCAGCAAACTCAATAAATGCACGTTCCACTTCTGTTAAATTTTGATCCATATACACCATTTCAAAAGGTCTAGCTACCGCATATGCTCCACTTAAAACATTTTCCGGCGTCGCCTCTACCCCATCCACTGTTAATCCTTCAATCTTTCCTTCATTTTCTTGTAAGGTAACAAAGGAAATATATCCTAGTGATTGCTCATTTTCTGATACATATGTTGCAACAACTCCATTTCCATCCTTAATTGTTGCACTTTTCGTTAACGGTGTCTGACCTTCGCCATTAAAGCCGATAATTTCTTCGAAAGCCTGACGCGTTCCTGACCCCGCCTCACGACTAACGACATCAATTGCCCCTTCCTTCAATGCTGGTGTTTCAACTAATTCGGCAGGTTTTTGCCCCTCGCAAGCAACTACTGTTAAAGATACCGTTGCAACCGCAACTAAAGATAATAATTTTTTCAAATTCATCACGCCTCCATTTACATCTCTTTTGATAGATCCATTGTAATATAAATAAACATGTGAAATATTAATTTTCTGTTAAGAGTTCGTTAAAACTCCATGAACAAAAAAAAGCAACCTCCATTGGTCGACTTTTCCCTGTTAAATAAAGATTTATCAGAAAAAAACCGTAAAGGTTACTTCAAAAGTTTAGGTAACTGAACCGTAAAACAACTTCCCTTATTTAATTCACTCTGCACTTGAATCGCTCCATGATGGGCTTCGATAATGGACGCCACAATAGACAGGCCAAGTCCTGTCCCGCCTGTATGGCGAGACCTTGCTTTATCCACACGATAAAAACGTTCAAAAATATGCGGAAGATCCTCCGGTGGAATACCAATTCCATGGTCAATCACGCTTATCTCTATAAAGGTTGACTTTTCGGATACCTTAATTTGTATTTGCGTCTCATCAGGAGAATAATGAATGGCATTCGTTAAAAGGTTTAAAAAGCAATGCTGTAGCTTCGTATAATCCCCCTCGACCCAATATTTTTTTTCCTCAACAAAATCAATCGTCTGATGCTTAAGATTAGCTATTGTTTGTACATTTTGGATGCAATCATTTAATAGATAGTTTACTTCTAAACGCTGTGTTTGATGTTTAATTTGATCGTGTTCATATCGGTTAATTAATAGAAGATCTTTAACTAATCGTTCAATTCGCAAATTTTCATTTTGAATAATGGTTAAAAACTCTTCACAAATTGCTTGATCTTTTAACCCACCATTTAAAAGAATTTCACTACACCCTTTAATAGCGCTAATCGGAGTCTTTAATTCATGCGAAACGTTACTAAAGAATTCCTTTTGTAAATTTTCGTATTTTTTCAAATCAGAAATATCATAGAATAAAACAACAACCCCATTAAAATCCCCTTGTTCATCAAAGATTGGATGTGCGACTGAACTATAGTACTTATTATGAATCTTAAGTTGCTTTTTTCGAGTTTTTTCACAAATAAGCGCATCCTCGAGAATTTTTCGAATAGGCTCATTTTTTACATCATAAAACGACAGTTTCTTTAACGCAGTCATATGAACCCATTCCTTAAATTGATTGTTCGCGTACTCTAACTCCCCATGAATATTTAAAATAACAATGGGATCTTGAATATTATTAGTAATAATATTCAGAATTTGCATATTCCTTTTATTTCTGAATTCTTGTTGATGAATAAACCGCATCAATTGATTATATTGAACACCGACAACCTCCTGTTGCTCAATCACAAGAGGACGAATACTACTATAATCATTCTTCTCCTGAACTAATAACGCCACCTCATCATATCGCTTCAATTGCTTTAAATAAATCATCGAACGACGATATTGGGAAATCATAACAATCAGTAACATCATTAAAAAGACAAAGGTAATCTGTCCATCATTAGACGTTCCAATATTTACAAAAAGCAAAATTGTACACAATAAATAAAATGAAAGTAATTCATGGCGAGTCTTAATCATTTTTCTCATCCTCTAGCATATATCCAATTCCACGTATGGTTTTAATTTTAATCCCATAAGGTTTTAATTTTTCCCTAATTTTAAAGATGTGAACATCAACAATACGTGTATCTCCATCATACTCATATCCCCAAAGTCGGTCTAATAATAAATTACGTGATAAAGCTTGCCCCTGATGGTGAATTAAAAATTCTAACAATTCGTACTCTTTAAGCGTAAAATCGATAACCTCTTCATTGATTAAGACTTCAAAACGGCGTTGGTCTAAGATTAGTTGTTGATAACTTAAACGTTCTGTACACGCCTTCTGATGATGCATTCCCTTTCTGCGCATAATAGCTTTTACCTTTGAAACTACCTCACGAGACGAAAAGGGCTTAGTCATATAGTCATCGGCTCCAACATCAAGTCCCATTACCCGATCAAATTCATCATCGCGTGCAGATAACATGACAATATAGACTGGATTTTCCTCTTTTCTTAATTCCTTGCATACTGAGAAACCATCCCGTTTAGGTAGCATAACATCTAATATCATCACATCATAGGAATTTCGACGTGCCTTTTGTAGCCCCTCTTCTCCATCTGATGCTAAATCAACTATAAAACCTGACTGCATTAAATCGTATTGTAAAATTCTCTGAATAGAAAGTTCGTCCTCCACTACTAATACCCTTTTTCCCATCACGCATACCTCCAAGGTTCATTTCTTCCCTTTATTCTATCATACACCCAACGAACGGTTTGTTAAAATTCTGTTAAGATACCAAGGTTGAGCTAATAAAAAAAACTCTCCTTTGGTACCCTCACCCACATAAAACTAAATGCTTAAGGCTGCTACATTCCTGTCCTGACCTGGTTCACACCGTCCTATTGAATAAGGGTACCAAAAGAGAGTTTCAATTGATACACATTTAGTATATCAATTAGTCTCTTGCTTGTCAATCTTATTTCGTTTTTTTTTCTGTCTTAATTCTTTAAAAAAAGTCGTGAGTAACTGACCGCACTCCTCTTCCATTACACCAGAAATTACTTCACACTGATGATTGAACTGCTGCTCTTCTAACAAATTATAAATAGTCCCACAGCATCCACCTTTCGGATCCTTTGCGCCATAAACAACTTTCGGAATTCTCGATTGAACAATTGCCCCCGCACACATGGGGCAAGGTTCCAATGTCACATAAAGTGTACATTCTTCCAACCGCCATGACCCTAAAGCTTTATTCGCTTCATGGATTGCCAATAATTCAGCATGGGCTGTAGATAACTGACTTGTTTCACGTAGATTATGCGCTCGCGCTATAATTTTATCATCTTTGACAATAACCGCACCAATTGGTACCTCTCCAATGGTTTGCGCTTTCTTTGATTCTTCAATTGCCTGTTGCATAAACTCAAGATGCTCCATATAATCACCCGTTATTAGTTCTTTTTTAATTTATTCTATGATAAAATAAAGAGGTTATCAAGACTAAGTGATAAAGAAAGTCTGAGGTGAGGATGATGGCTAAAACTTTTATGTTAAACGTGGATAACTTAAGTTCGAATGAGGATGAAAAAAAAATTAGAGATTATTTTGAAACTAATTTAGACGGGGTGGAAAAATTAGATATTAATTTATCTTTAAAATTAATTTCTGTTCATTACAATGAGGGGATTGGATCGCCTAAATATATTTTAGATGCTTTTAATCATCTCGGTTATACCGTTCGCTAAACTTATTTTTACACTTTCGTTACTAGGTTTGAGCTCTCACTTCGTGGGGAAGTAGAGTAAAATCAATGATACTTTAATATCAAAAGAGCAAGAATGACCGTTCCATCATTCTTGCTCTTTTTAATTATTCTTTTTGAAATAGACGTTTCATCTGCTCAAATGTTTCATCACTTATAACATGTTCAATTCGACAGGCATCCTTATCAGCTAGATCATCACTAATCTGAAGGGTCTTTATTAAAAAATCTTTAATCAAACAATGACGTTCATAAATCGCTTTGGCTCGATGATAACCCGCTTCGGTTAAACGAATTTGACCATTTCTTTCAATCAAGATAAATCCTGCTTCCTTTAAGATTCGCATTGCCCGACTAATACTCGGTTTAGAAAAATTCAATTCATTAGCTACATCGATTGAACGAACAAAGCCATTTTTTTCATTTAATAGGTAAATAGTTTCTAAATAATTTTCACCCGATTCTTGTAATTTCATATGCCCCCCTAATTAATAAAATCTAAATATCGTTATAATCTTAGCATAATATTCCTCATTTCTTCAACTTTTATACTTCTTATCAGATGAATAGGTAATGGAATATATCATTATTACTCGACATATACTGAATTATCTCAGTTAGCACTTGCTAACCATTTCCTAATTATGTTAACATAAAAGAAAAGAGCTCGGTTAACACTGTCTAACTCGTAAAAACGAGAAGTGCGTATTAACAGATAAATTCTGTTTATGCACAGGTTAAAATCTTTTCAATCATTTTGTGTCCACTGTAAGAAAAGATTTTCTTCTTAATGATTAGGTATGAATACTTAGACTAACATTAACTTCTAATTCACGTGGACCCCAAAAAGTATTTTAGGAGGAATGAAAATGAAAACTTTAAAGGATGTAAAAATAGGTGAGACAGCCATTGTAACAAAATTAAATGGTATGGGAGCCCTTCGACGTCGAATTATGGATATGGGAATTACAAAGGGAACCTCTATTTATTTAAGAAAAGTAGCTCCACTAGGAGATCCCATCGAGGTCACTGTTCGAGGGTATGAACTATCTTTACGTAAGGAAGATGCCGAAAATATTATCGTTAAATAGTTAATAGCCATTAAAAAAGGGGGAATTTTTATGTCATTGACAATTGCTTTAATCGGGAATCCAAACTGCGGAAAAACAACGATCTTTAATGCTTTGACTGGAAGCAACCAATATGTTGGAAACTGGCCCGGAGTTACTGTAGAAAAAAAGGAAGGAAGAGTACGAGATAACAAAAAAATTAAAATTGTTGATTTACCCGGAATTTACTCTCTATCTCCTTATACACCCGAGGAAATTATTACTCGAAATTTTTTATTGAATGGACATCCGGATGTTATTTTAAATATCATCGATGCGTCTAATATTGAGCGTAATCTTTATTTAACAACACAACTGATGGAGTTAAACATTCCAGTCGTCATCTCTTTAAACATGATGGATTTGGTAAAAAAACAAGGGACTCAAATTAATATTTCAAAACTTATCCACACATTAGGGTGTCCTATTATTGAAACATCTGCGTTAAAACAAACAGGACTAACTGAGTTAATAGAGGCAATAGAAATAACAAAGATGCCACCTAAAATGCCTCTTTTTGATACAAATTTGGAATCTTCCCTAAAAGAAATTCAGAATGAATTAAAAAATATAACCGAAGAACCACTCCAACGATTTTACAGTATCAAATTATTTGAACGAGATGTTCATATGATGAAGCAGTTAGAATTATCCACAGATATTCATCAAAAAATTGAAACGATTATCTCAACACATGAATCTTCATTAGAGGATGACAGTGAAAGTATCCTAACGAATGCACGCTATGAATTTATTGAAAGTATCGTTCAAGAATGTGTTAAAAAAGCAAAAGATTCTCAACTAACCATTTCCCATAAAGTTGATTCTATTTTAACTAATCGATGGCTTGCATTTCCTATATTCGCTCTAATTATGTGGGGAATTTATTATATTTCGGTCACTTCCCTCGGTTCTATCGCCACCGATTGGATTAATGATGTTTTCTTCGGAGAGCTCGTTCAAGGAAACCTCTCTTACTTTTTAAAAAGTATCAATACTGCCGATTGGTTAATCGGTCTTATTGTCGATGGAATGGTTGGCGGAGTAGGCGCTGTTTTAGGCTTCGTCCCTCAAATTATAATTTTATTTCTCCTTATTTCTATTCTAGAAGACTGTGGATATATGGCCCGCGTTGCCTTTATTATGGATCGCCTTTTTAGAAAATTCGGGTTATCTGGAAAATCATTCATTCCTATGTTAATTGGATCAGGATGTAGCGTTCCTGCAATTATGGCGAGCCGTACGATTGAAAATGAAAAAGATCGCCGAATGACAATTATCTTAACCCCATTCATTCCTTGTGGGGCTAAGTTGCCTGTTTTCGCCCTTATCGCCGGGGCCTTTTTCCCAACGAAGTCTTGGATTGCTCCATCGATGTACTTTTTAGGAATAGCAATGATTATTTTCTCAGGAATCCTTTTAAAACAAACTCCTTTATTCAAAGGGAATCCAACTCCATTTCTGATGGAACTGCCACCTTATCACCTGCCAGCACTAAAAAATGTGTTGTTACATATGTGGGATCGAGCAAAAGGATTTATCTATAAAGCTGGGACTGTTATTTTTGTTGCCTCAGGTTTCGTTTGGTTCTTACAATCCTTTAACTGGTCATTCGAGATGGTTGATGCAAGAGATAGTATTTTAGCCTCTATCGGTCACGCAATTGCCCCTATTTTTGCTCCACTTGGATTTGGTAATTGGCAAGCAACAGTTGCAACAATGACAGGATTTTTAGCAAAAGAAAATGTAGTTGCTACCTTCGGAATTTTATTTGGCCTTGGTGATGCGATGACGGAAGAGTCGACTGAATTAATAAACAGTTTACCTACTCTTTTCACTCCCTTAAGCGCCTACTCATTTATGGCCTTTACACTCCTAGCCGCTCCATGTTTTGCTGCTATCGGCGCTATTAAACGAGAAATGATGTCGTGGAAATGGACATTAACAGCTATTTTATATCAGACTGGTCTAGCTTATGTTGTTTCATTCATTATTTATCAAGGGGGAATTTTCTTATTAAGACATCAAATTTCTTTAGCTACCTTAGTCATTTCCTTGATTTTACTCGTTATTTTCCTTTTAATTATTAAAAAGCTCATTCGTAATCAGACATCTGGTGGATGTGGTTGCGGATGCAACGGTTGCAAAAAGATATCAAATTGTCGTAAATAAACAAAAAGCCTTCTCCAGATTTCGAGAAGGCTTTTTGTTTCCTCTTTATAGACACGATCGATTTCTTTTTTTATAATAGGTGAATTTAAATAACAGATAGCCCATAAATGTTCCCAAAGTATTTAAAATCAAATCATCCACGTCTGCACTTCGATAGACATAACCTAAGGATAAACTTAATAAAAATTGAACCGCTTCAACACACAAGGACGTGAAGAATCCGCACCAAACAACAGATTGAACGCTCATTTTTTTACTCCAGATAATGGGGACGAGAAAGCCAAGGGGGATAAATAATAAAACATTTAAGAATAGATGCATCAGGGATAAAATTCCTATGTCACCCATTTCGTTAAACGAACGAAGGAGTGTGCTAAACGGAATGAAATTATGATACTGCTCCATCCCATATCGAATACTATCCTCAATTAATTCTCGCTGAATTGGAAATGGGAAAAATACAATTCCAATCAGCGCAATCACATAACAAACAAAAAGAGTTAACCGTGTTAGCTTTTGTCTTGAATAACTCTTATACTTCTTCGTCATGACAAGAAAGAATAAGTATCCTATCAATAAAATAATCGTTGGAAAAAATGCTGTAACCAAATAAATTTCCTCCCTATAACTAATTATAAACGACAACTTTACCTACCATTGACTCGATGCCTGATGTTTTCCATAAATCGTCAGTTTACCGTGCAAATTCCCCCTTATTGTATGGTCTAGCTCATTTTTCTAAACAAAAAACCTTCACAATTAATTGTGAAGGTTTTTTTACCCTACTACTAAGCGTTTATAGTTTGCGACAAAGAATAAAAAAAAATCACACACTTGTGTGAATTATTATCTTTTTATGGCGGAGGAAGAGGGATTCGAACCCCCGCGACGCTTTCACGCCCTGTCGGTTTTCAAGACCGATCCCTTCAGCCGGACTTGGGTATTCCTCCGTATCAACAATATTAATTATACATGCGTACAATCATATTGTCAACATTTTATCTAAACTTTTTTTATTATTTTAAATTTAATGTCGTTGGGCGATCTTTTACTTCATGGCAATGGCGACAACGAGGTTCATAAGCCTCTTTCGCACCTACTTGAATAATAGGATCAAAGTACGAAGCAGGTTTTCCATCGATTAATCGTTGTGATCTTGTCGCTGATGCCCCACATACACTACAAATTGAAGTTAATTTAGTAACAAACTCAGCCTTCGTTAATAAAGCTGGCATATTTCCAAACGGTTCCCCTCGGAAATCTTTATCTAATCCCGCTACAATGACACGAATTCCACGATCAGCTAAGTGTTCAATAACCTCCACAATATTTTCCCCGAAAAATTGAACCTCATCAATAGCAACAGCATAGGTATCTTCTTTAATATAATCAAAAATCTCAATTGGATGCTCAATCGCAATTGACGGCATTTTCAATCCACTATGTGAAACGACTTCATCATCACTATAACGATTATCAATAACTGGTTTAAATAAACAATATGAACGTCGCGCAAAGTCTAAACGCTTTAAACGACGGATTAACTCCTCAGTCTTTCCAGCATACATGCTACCACAAATGGCTTCTACCCAGCCTTCCTGTCTGATATCATACATTTTATCAAAACCACCTTTCATCTTCCTTTTAAAGCAACTTGTCCATTATATCAAACCTCGCCTTTAAGATTCAAGATGTCCCTTTAATTTTCAAATTATTTCCCGGGTATTAAAAAAGAGATAAAATCAACGAAGATTTTATCTCGTTCTCTTATAAACACGTTTTTTTTCCACGGATAGCGATGCGATTTAAGTGAGGAATTAAGGTCACCTCAGCCCCCATTGGTAAAGTGATCATTGGTCGACAATGGCCACTCGGTATATGATGAGCCACCGGCTTTTTATAATCTTTAAAGGTGCGCTCAAGTAATTGTTGTGTTTCTTCTTTATCATGAACGTTAAAGTCACCTAAAATAATCCCTTCTGCTTCCTCCAACTTCCCACTCTGGCTTAACTGCGTTAATAGCCGATCCACCGAATAGGTCGGTTCATCAACTTCCTCGATAAATAAAATTTTCCCTCGCGTTTCAATTTCATAGGGGGTCCCCAATGTCGTACAAATCATTGTTAAATTTCCACCCACTAGTGTCCCAGAAACAGGACGTAAGGTCTCATTGTAGTAAGGAACATCGATAATATCAAAAGTTGTCTCACCCATAATTGTTTCCAAACAGTGACAGGTTGTCAATTCGTCATTTAAAAGTAGGTCTTTAATCATCGGTCCGTGATAAGTCATGAGTTGGTGAGATTGATTAAAGAATAGATGTAAATACGTCACATCGCTATATCCGATAAATGGTTTTGGATAATTTTCAAATTTAAAGTCTTTAAAATACGGAACAATTCGGGCTGATCCGTAACCACCTCTCATACACAAAATAGCGTCAACTCCATCGTCAGCGAACATCATCATAATATCTTCAGCACGCTCCTTATCTGAATGGCCCGCCAAATAATTAATTCGCTCAAAGCAACTTGGAGTCACAATAACTTCAAACCCCATTCGTTGTAACAATTCTTCCCCCTGAAAAATAATGTCTGAATCAAGCGGCCCAGCTGGAGCCACAATCGCTATCGTTCCACCCTTTTTTAATGGTTTTGGTTCAATCATCTTTTCTCCCCCAATTATTAACTATGATAATAGATGAAGTGTCGCTAAAACCTGCAAACAAACCCCTACTTTGATTGCATCCTCATCAATATCAAATGTATTTTCATGTAACATCCCCTGGATTCCCTTTTGTGGATTTGCAGTTCCTAAATTATAAAAACACGATGGGACGGCCTCAGCAAAATAAGCAAAATCCTCGACACCTAGACTCGGATGTTCCATCATGATAACATTGTCGTCCCCTACGACCTGTTTAGCAACATGAGCAACTGCATCCGTGATTGCATGTGCATTAATAAGCGGTGCGTATCCTTCCTCTAAGTAAACATCAGCTATTCCTCCGAATGCCTCTGCGGTATGAATCGCAACTTCTGTCAAACGTTTTTTCATGAAGGCACGCGTCGTTTGATCAAGCGTTCTTAATGTCCCCCTAATTTTAACTTGATCACAAACAACATTCCCCGCTGTTCCTCCTTCTATCATTCCTAAGCTTAAAACTGCAGACTCAAATGGTGAAAGATTGCGACTAACTAAACTCTGTAATGCAGTTACAACATGAGATGCAATTAAAATAGCGTCAATTCCATCCTGTGGGTAAGCCCCATGTGCCTGTTTACCATGAATGTTTAAAAAAATCGTATCGCTCGCCGCATGACATTTCCCATAATGAAAGCCTACCTCACCAACATTCAAAGTTGGGCGAACATGAAGTCCGAGAACGTGATTCACATGTGGATGTTCTAAGCACCCCGCTTGAATCATCTGTTTCGCACCGCCTACTGTCTCCTCCGCAGGTTGAAAAAATAATTTAACATTCCCTTTAAAATCATGTTGTAATTGTTTCAGAATATAGGCTGCTCCTAGTAAAATAGTCGTATGCACATCGTGACCACACGCATGCATTTTACCAGGAACTAAAGAAGCATATGAGGCCCCCGTTTTTTCATCAATCGGTAATGCATCCATATCTGCCCTTAATCCAATTGTTTTATCCCCATATTCACCTTCGATCAATCCCACGATAGCAGTTTCACCAATCAATTGGGAAACTGTAATTCCCCACTCATTCAAATAGTCTAAGACGATCTGTGAAGTTCGATATTCTTCCAAACCTAGTTCAGGATGTTGATGTAAATCACGACGAATAGCCACAAGTTGTGGGTAAATGGTATCAACCATTTCTTTTACTTTTTGATACATCCTAAATCCCCCTTATCTATGATAAGATACTCCATTATATGAATGAAGCCTTCAAAACATTACACCCAAATAATCCTTTTATCCACATAAAAAAAGTAGAAAATATCCGCTGTATTTTCTACTTTACGCTCATATTAAAAATTATTTATGCTCTAGTTGCCCAGTATAACATCGAATGGCCTCGGATAAAAAGGTCGTCGCTCCCTGTTTAACTGCCTGATCATAATAAGCAATAAATCGCTCATCCGCTAAATACATCATTGCTAATCCAGCATGCGCCTCTTTACTATAACTTGACCACGTATACTCCAACCATTGACGATGAAGTTGGGCGACTTCTAACCCTTGTTGTCCACAAGGATTCCCCGATTCCATGGCGTGAGCTAACTTATCTAAAATCTCTTCCTCTAAGTCCTTCATTTGATGAAATGATTTTTCATCTAAGTTATTAAATTTTTGGTACGATTGATTAATTACATCCTCACCGTATGTTTGACGAATTTCTTTTCCATACTGTTGTTCATTTTCCTCTAATAGTTGTCTTTTTAGTCCTTTAAATTTTTCACCATCTGACATTTTAATCTCTCCTTTTTTAGCAGCTAATGTTGATACAATATTTTCAATCATTAACTCCAGTTCATCTTTTTGTTCGAGAAGCTTATGATAATGATTTTCCAGCGCTTTAAGTTCATCATAATTCGGATCGAGTAAGATGGATTTAATCTCATGTATACTTATCCCCAACGCTCGATAGAATAAAATTTGTTGTAGCCTATCTACCTCTGCCTCTGAATAAATCCGGTATCCTGTTGGACTGATCCGACTAGGAGATAACAACTTCACCTCATCATAATAGCGAAGTGTTCGTGTACTAATTCCAGCTAGATCGGCAAGTTGACGAATACTATATTCCATCAAAATCATCTCCTTCCTAAACCTATCATATGGGTTGACGTAACGTGAATGTCAACTGTATTTTATTAAAAATAAATAAAAAAAACACCACACATAAGGTGGTGTTTTAAAATCAAAACTATTTTGCATTGATTCCGTATTTTTTGTTGAAACGTTCGATACGTCCATCAGCTTGAGCGAATTTTTGACGTCCTGTGTAGAATGGATGACAGTTTGAGCAAGTGTCAACACGAATTTCTTTCTTAACAGATCCGCTTTCGAACTCGTTCCCGCAAGTTGTACATACGACATTAATACGGTTGTATTGTGGATGAATTCCTTGTTTCATTCTAGTTCACTCCTTCGGCCCTGATTAATTCTTTAATCAGAGAAAGTCTATATAACAATAGAATTATACTAAATTTAAGGAATAGACGCAATAAAATTTTTTATGTTTTCTCAAATTAAAATTTAACAATTGTTATAAAATTAGACAATTCATACAGATTTATTATTCTGTAACATCTTCTCGCCAAACCTTGGCTCCAATATTATTTAACTTATCCTCGATATTTGAATAACCACGATCGATATGGTAAGTGTTTCCGATTTCTGTCACACCATCAGCAATCAGTCCAGCAATCACTAATGACGCACCTGCACGTAAATCAGTCGCTTTTACACGAGCGCCCGATAACTTAGACGGTCCCTGAACAATAGCTGAATTTCCTTGAACCTTAATATTAGCTCCCATTTTATTTAACTCAAAACAATTTTTAAAGCGGTCGGAATAAATTGTATCTGTTACCATCCCAACCCCTGTAGCTTGAGTTAGTAATGTCACTAAAGGTTGTTGTAAATCAGTCGCTAATCCCGGATATGTACTTGTTTTGAAGTCTACAGCTTTCATTTCTTTACGTCCACGTACAATAACATGATCTGTATGCACTTCAATATCGACACCCATCTCACGTAATTTTGCAATTAAAGCCTCTAAATGATGGGGAATGATATTGTCAATTTTAACTTCATCTCCAGCAACTGCCGCCAATGTAATATAAGTTCCTGCCTCGATTCGGTCAGGAATAATAGCATGACGTGTTCCATGAAGTTCTGTTACACCCTGAATTCGAATCTCACCTGTTCCAGCTCCTTTAATATTAGCTCCCATGCCATTTAAAAGGTTGGCTAAGTCAATAATTTCTGGTTCTTTTGCGGCATTTTCAATTACCGTCATTCCCTCAGCTTTAACAGCAGCCAACATAATATTAATCGTTGCCCCAACTGATGCAAAGTCTAAATATATTTTAGCACCTGTTAATTTTTCAGCTTTTAAATGGATAGATCCCGCTTCTTGCGTGATTGTCGCCCCTAATGCTTCAAAGCCTTTTAAATGCAAATCAATTGGACGTGGCCCCAAATAGCATCCTCCAGGCATCCCAATCACAGCTTCTTTAAACTTTCCAAGTAAAGCTCCCATAAAATAATATGAAGCTCGTAATTTATTTACAGCACCTTCTACTAACGGTGTATTGATCAAATGAGTTGGATCTATCGTTAATTCGTCATTATCTATTTCATATTTACCATTTAATTGTTCAATCATCATTCCTAGATGTTCAACATCCACAATCTGTGGAACACCTTCTAAAATAACTGAAGAATCCGCTAAAATGGCCGCAGGAATTAAAGCAACTGTACTATTTTTAGCACTATCAATTCGGACTGTTCCCTTTAACGGGCGCCCTCCTTCTATTTTAATCACTTCCATCGACGCTCTTCCTTTCTGTTTGTACACGAATACCTATTGTATTATATCAAACTTTAGCCTAAGTTGTGAAAGATATTTTATTGTTTTATAGTCTTCAGGACATAATTTATATTAAAATTAATAAAACTTACGTTATCCCAATACAATTCGACAATAAATACCTTTTTTTATTAGAATTTTTTCGAATTTTATCTCTTTTTTAGACATAAAAAAAGGTCCTTCTTCTTCTGTTTATTCTTTTGGGATTAAAAATATCCCCTTTTAGTTGAATTTAATAAAATTAATTAGGTTAATTCGCCCTATTTTTCTATGTCATTCTTACGCCCCAAAAAGGAAGTCCCCCCCACTTATAAAGGACAAATAGACATGTCATTATTTAGTTGATACTGAAACAACTAAAAAAAGAAACTAGCTTAACAACGTAAGCTAGTTTCTTCAAAGAGGTGTGTAATCGTAACTATTAATTTAAGGCTTTCTAAACTAAGAGCCTCATGTTTAGTATGGACAAACTTTATTTTCTAACTCTTAAATCATCTCATTTCAGCGATGTTTTAGGTTAATTGAAGTTGTCGATAAATCTGGCCGTCCAATGTCTTGACCTCAAAATGATTATCTTCTAAAATTGCATAAGTCTGTGGATGATTCTCCTTAGGTAAAGTAGCCGATCCAGGATTTAAATAATAAATTCCTTCCTTCTCTTTTAAAATGGGAATGTGGATATGTCCGAATACTAGTGCATCTCCTTTTTGTAAAAACTGAGAAAGTTTGTTCTCGCTATAGAGATGTCCATGGGTAATCATTAATTTTCTATCCTCTAAGGGAATAAAATTATAGTCTGCCATCATCGGAAACTGTAAAACCATTTGATCGACCTCACTATCACAGTTTCCTCGAATAGCTATAATCTGATGTTTTATCTGATTTAATAGTTCGATAACCTTTTGTGGATTATATTCTTTAGGAAGAGGATTACGTGGGCCATGATATAATAAATCCCCCAGTAATACGAGGTAATCCGCTCGCTCATCCTTAAATCGGTCAATGACTTTTTGAGTCCAATAATAAGATCCGTGAAGATCCGAAGCAAACATTAATTTCATTTTATCACTCCTAAAATGTATGTGAATATCTAGTGATTGTTTTAACACTCAGTGAAAAATATTCCATCTCCACTAGGATACGTTTCCTTGCTTTATTCCTATATATGCTCTTTAATTAGGCGACAGTTAAATGTTATTGACACTATAACAACTAATCCAAACTGATAGGGTATTTTCTTTAAGTTTTATCTCATCTAGAGCACTAATTTTTACGATGCTTAATAATTGCATCCGTCGTTTTTAACCTTCTGCTTAATGACTCGTTATACGTCTGTTTAATAATCTCCGTATAGATTAAATCTAACATAAAAATTTGAGGTATTTTAGAAGTGATGGATCCAGTTTCAAATAAGGTTTCCGTAGAATGATATTCTAAATTAATATGTGAGATTCTTTTCAACGTGTTGTCCCCATCCGCAGTAATAGAAATAATAGTTACCCCCTGTTCTTTAGCCAGTTGAATAGTTTGAATCAACTCTTCAGTTTCACCCGAGTTGGAAATAGCAATAATAACATCCTGTGGCCCCATAATAGAAGCTAGCATTAACATCATATGACCATCACTCACGGAAAGGGTATTCAATCCAATTCGTATGAGTTTATAGTGAAAATCCATGGCAATAACCCCTGAATGACCAATTCCCATAATATATATTCTCCGACCATCCAAAATGGCGTTCTTACATTTTAGCATCACATCGGAATCCAAATCATCCATCGTTTTTTGTAACACTCCCATCGTTGAATGCAACAGATTTGAGGCAGTGTCAAATATACTTTCATCACAACTGATATTAGAATGGACAATCCCCTTTTCTTCAGAAGTGGACAATTCCTGTGCAAATGTTATTTTAAAGGATTGGAAGTTGTTAAATCCTAACTTTTTTACAAATCGCGTTACCGTTGCCTCCGCAATTCCAGATTCCCTGGCAATTTCAGAAATAGATTTAAAAACAAATTTTTCTTTATTTTTTCGTACATAATCTATTAAAATTCCATCTGATTTTGTTACTTTAAACTGTGGATGCTCTAACTGTTCTAAAATCGCCATCTCTATCACCACTCGAATTTTTTAATACAAGTATACCATAGTTTCTCTAGCCCTGACAGATTTAATACTGATAAAGTACATCTAACATCTCCGTTAGATTGTCGGCCTTCATGCAGATAATTAACGTTAATTTCTGCTCATAAGATAGAGGATGGTTTTTAAAATTCTTCTCTTATGCAGACCCTAATCACTTTTTTTCTAAAACTCTCACTTTCGGATTAAACATATAGATAATCTTAGACCTATCATCAATAAATGATTAAATGATGGTTCCCCTTATACAGTAAGAAGAAAAAGATTTTTTATTTAAACTGATCACCCTAACTTTTTGATTCGGATAAGATCACGTATACCGATTTCTCTCCTAATAATTTTTCTAAAGAAAAAATTATTTACTTTGATGACCCCTAAAAGGATATACAAGAAGTTTCAATTGAGTCAAAAAAAAAACAATGAAGTAGGTACCATTAAGTAACCACTCCATTGTTTTTCTTAATCCTTCCGTTTCCCCCCGGAGGGATTAAGACTAAAACTTATATGAAAACTCCCTATGTTTACCATTTAAAATTGAAACAAATTATAACAAGCTCATATAACGACGTAATTCCCATTCATGAACCGATAAACGATACTCGTCATACTCCGCATGTTTAGCAGCAACAAATTTTTCAAAAATATGATGACCAAGTGCAGCTTTAACCACTTCATCGTCTTCTAATAATTGAAGAGCCTCAGATAATGAACCTGGTAAAGATGTAATGTGGTGTGCATCTAATTCCTCTTGGTTCATTTCAAAAATATTTTCCTCCACTGATGCTGGTGGTGTTAATTTATTTTTAACTCCGTCTAATCCTGAAGCTAAAATTGCAGCTAGGGCTAAGTATGGATTTGCCGATGGGTCAACTGAACGAACTTCTAAGCGAGTTCCAAGTCCTCGAGATGCAGGTACACGTACTAACGGTGAACGGTTCGATGGTGACCAAGCCACATAAACAGGTGCTTCATATCCTGGAACTAAACGTTTGTACGAATTAACCGTCGGATTGGATACAGCCGTAAAGTTACGCACATGCGTTAAAATTCCGGCTAGAAAATGATAGGCTGTTTCACTTAACTGTAATTCACCTTCTGGATTATAGAAAGCATTTGTTCCATCTTCATGGAATAAAGAAACGTTACAATGCATTCCTGACCCATTAATTCCCGCAATTGGTTTCGGCATAAATGTCGCATATAGTCCGTGTTTACGGGCAATCGACTTAACAACAAGTTTAAATGTTTGAATTTTATCACATGCTGATAAAACATCGTCATATTTAAAATCAATCTCATGTTGTCCCGGCGCTACCTCATGATGAGAGGCCTCAATTTCAAATCCTAATTTTTCAAGTTCAATGACGATATCTCGGCGGCAATTTTCAGCTAAATCTAATGGAGCAAAGTCGAAATATCCACCATTATCATTTAACTCACGAGTTGGTAATCCATTCTCATCTAACTTGAATAAGAAGAACTCTGCCTCTGGACCTAAGTTAAATTGGGCGAATCCTAATGCCTTCATCTCATCTAACACACGACGTAAATTAGATCGGGGATCCCCTGCAAATGGTGTTCCGTCAACATTATAGACATCACAAATTAAACGAGCAATTTTAGCTTCCCCTGGCGTCCAAGGGAAAATTAACCATGTATTTAAATCTGGATGTAAGTACATATCGCTTTCTTGGATTCGAGCAAATCCTTCAATCGAAGAACCGTCAAACATCATTTGATTATTCAACGCTTTCCCTAATTGTGATAATGGAATTTCAACATTCTTTACCGTTCCGAATAGGTCTGTAAACATTAAGCGAATAAAGTTAACTCCCTCTTCAGTTGCAATACGCAAAATTTCTTCTTTTGTTAAAGTTGCCATTTAAAACTCCTCCTCATCATTTTCATGATAATTATTCTCTCAACTTCATTTGTTTTCCCATGACGGATAATGAACTTCCAATGACTAGGATGTTAATCTTATCTACTTTGATCAAAACTAACAAAAAAGGGGTTCACTAAACTAGTGCCTATAAAAACGCACCGTTTAACGAACCCCATTGTTCATCATCTTATTATTCGATTACTACTTCTTAAAGACGCCCTTGTCTATATTTCCATTATATGAAAGTTATCCTCGAAAATCAACCTTTTTTCTCACTTTTTTTAAAATTATTTCTGCTACCTCTAATTTACTTATCCGAAGTTCCATACTCCTTTTTTGAATATACCGATGGGCCTCATCTTCACTCATCCGCTCATTTTGCTGTAAAGCCCGTTTGGCTAAACGAATCGTTTTTTCCTCTTTTTGAAGTTTCTCTAGATGGTTAACCTTCGATTCTAATTGCCTTACTGTTTGTCCATACTTAACTAAAACACGTAACATCGTTAAAAGGACAACGGGCTGTACAGGTTTCTCGCAAAACTCAAAATAGGGATCTTGACGGTAATAAAACTTCTGATAAGACATACCGACTAATAAAACGGCTTGACGTTGTTGAATTAGAATCTCTACGAGTGAGATAACACTCATTCCTGGTAACTCTTCATCGACAATCACAACTGCGGGTGCTAATGCCTTGCAGCGACGAATCAAATCATATCCATTTGATGCCATCCCGACAACTTCATATCCTGAACTCGTAACCTGGGATCTAATACTTGAAACTAATTTTTCCGATTGCGAGGCAATCATAATACGTTCTCCCATGAATTCACCCTTTTCTTAATCAATAACCCTTTTTTCACCTCTTGAGATAAGGTTATCCTTATTTTTCTCATTCTCTAGATAATCATTTATCTACTATTATCATGCCTTCCCTTGAATTTATTGTCAATAGTTTCCATAAATTTGCAATCATTATTCTAGACTTCTTTGATGAAAAAAAGGAATCGTGCATACGATTCCTAACACACTATTTTGTTAGCCAGCTTTCATCACTTGGATTTTGACGCCATGCCGTTAATTTTTCCACTGACTCTTTTGAGATTTCTCCCATTTCCACCGCTACTTCAACTAATGTTTGATAATTACAAAGAGAAACATTTTTACACGCTGCTGCCTCTAAATTTTTTAATCCAGTTTCAAGCTCATATGAGAAGATTGAAACGATTCCTAAAACATCGCATCCTAATTCTCGTAATACCTCAACCGCTTCAATTGAAGATTTTCCTGTAGAAATTAAATCTTCAACAACAACAACTTTCATCCCCTTTTCAACTAACCCTTCAACTTGATTTCCTCGTCCGTGCTTTTTAGCCGATGAACGAACATATCCCATTGGTAAATCTAATTTATCTGCCATAATAGCCGCATGTGGAATCCCTGCTGTTGCCGTTCCCATTAACATTTCACAATCTGGATAATATTGTTTAACAAGATCACATAAGCCTGCTTCAATATCACGACGAACTTGTGGATAAGATAAAGTTAAACGATTATCACAATAAATTGGTGATTTAATTCCTGATGTCCATGTAAATGGTGTTTCTGGGCGCAATAATACCGCGTGAATTTCTAATAAATGTTTCGCAATTGTACGTTTCATAAATAATCTCTCCTCTATGTTTTGTATAAAAATATACCGATAGTTTCTCTAAGCAATGCCCTATATTATTTAAATTTATTTAATGCTTTGAGCTCCTCTTTATCCTAAGAACTCCTCTTTAATTTGACGATACGTAGCTACTGGATGAACAGATTTCGTAATTGAACGACCAACAACAATGTAGTTTGACCCAAGTTCCTTAGCCTTTGTTGGAGTAACAACTCGTTTTTGGTCATCTAAACTATCACTTGCTTGACGAATCCCTGGCGTACAAGTAATAAAGTCTTCACCTAATTTATCATGGATTTCTTTTGTTTCTAATGCAGAGCAGACAATTCCGTCTAATCCTGCCTCTTTTGTTAACTGAGCATATTTTAAAACCGTGTTTGGTAATGTCTCACTAATTAGGATTTGTTGTTGCATCACTTCCTCTGTGGTCGATGTTAACTGAGTGACTGCAATACATAGTGGTCGTTTTGCACCAGGAGCAGTTCCTTCATTTAAACCTTCAACCGCCGCCTTCATCATCGGAAGTGTCCCGGCTGCATGAACATTCACCATGTCAACCCCAAGCTTAGCTAAATTTTTCATCGCACTTTTAACAGTATTCGGGATATCATGTAACTTTAAGTCTAAGAAAATTTTATGGTTCTTTTCTTTTAAGTATTTAATAATTTGAGGCCCCTCTGCATAAAACAGTTCCATCCCTACTTTAACATATAAAGATTCATCAAATTGTTCAATAAATTGACGTGTTTCCTCAAAATCTTTAAAATCTAATGCAATAATAACTGCCTTCTCCATCTAATAGACCTCCTCATACTTCCGATATCACATTAACTTTATATCAAACTCATATCATCACTCTAATTCTAAGAACAGTCAAAGCCTTTTTACGGCTTTCTAACAAAAAAATCCTCTTTTAGCTTTTACATCTAGGCTAAAAGAGGATACACGAATTCCATAAAATGATGGTTTACTTCTTTATTAACGTGTTCTTCTCAGCCTCACAGGACCGAATTAAAGCTATCTTCATTATTATAAAATATTTGACTTTTTGTGTCAATAACTATCTCTTTCTATTTGTTCTACGTTATCCACAACTCCATTAAAAAAGAGAAACCTATTGACTAGACTTCTCTCCTATTTATTTTATAAACCAAATACAATATTCATTTTATGCATTAATTGATTCGCCTCTTCTTGGCTACTAATTGGATGATACTTAAAAATATTTAATGTTTTTAATTGGGCTTCATTAACAAGACGATCGATGGGTCCACAGGCTTCTAAATTTCTTTGAAATTTTTCCTCTAACTCTGCAATTCTAAATAAAATATGATTCATATCTTCCACGTCCCTTTCTCCTAACGAATTACCTTAGTATTGGATAGTTACCTGAATTCTATTCATCAATTTATTACTTTTATAAAAAAAATCTTGTTTGATTCATTTCTCGATGGATGGAGGAAGAATGTAAGTACTCAAAGACTCCGTTTATAGATAGTAACTTCTGTCCCCTTACACACCACTTAGTAAAATAAAAAATATAGTAAAACCTCAGTATAATAAAGTCGAACATGGATAGAAGCTTTAACTAAAGTGGGTTTATCCGCTAATACAATTGCTAAGAGCCTTAGACGCCCTTTATCGACCATGACTCGTGAAATGAAATGCTGGTCAGTAGAGAAGTATATGACACACTCGAAATGTTAGTATTTTCTATACTGATTTTCGATAACGTCAATACCTTGCAAGATATTAAACCATCAAACATCTGAAAAATCATTTGAACGCTACTTCGATCACATTTACCACATAAGTTCACAGTTCACCTATACCGATTTCACCAATTTTTCATTTAATGTTAGTATTGGGTTATTAAAATTAAAATAGGGAGGGACCTATTATAAATAAAAAATGATTATATTAAATGATGTTTATAAATTTCCAACTGCGATCATTGAAGACAATTCATCCTCTCTAACACTAAAATTGAAATACGATAGTCGAAAATATTCTGATTTTAGAAATTTTTGTGGCAGAAGTTTTTTTCAACAATCCGATATATCCATAAAATCAGATAAAAAGTGCTATACCACTCTGATTGAAAGCTCCTCATTCAGTTTAGGATCAATAGATTATAACGAAAAGGAAGAGATACAACAGTTCAATCCATTGGCAGAGGCAATCATCCGTTTTAAAAAAGAAACACTTCAATCCATCGCGAAGATAAAGAGCAAAGAAAAAAGGTTCTATAATATTTAGTGTTGCTGATTAAGCAGCACTTTTTTCATAGGATAAAAAAAAGAGACTTCAAGTCTCAATCCTGTTACAATGTTATCGACTAAAACAATATTGAAAGGATAAGATTTAATGTCTCACTCATATTTTACTAGAAAACTTTTAAATATTAAAGATAAAAATATTACATTTTCAGAAGATTATCTTGAGGAAGTGAAGTTGAACGGAATTACTAGCTTTATCTTTAAAGGTATTCTTACGTATCAACCGACTCATTGTCAAAAATGCGGAACCCTATTTGATTCAAAATTTAAGAAGCATGGATTTAAAACCTCTCGAATTGTCATTCCAAAAGTCTCTCTTCACGATACCTACTTAGACCTAAAAAAACAGCGTTATTATTGTGGGCATTGCCAGTCTACTTTTACACTAAGTACTTCAATTGTTGAAAAGAACTGTTACATTTCTTATCATACGAAACACGCCATTGCTTTAGAGGCCCAAAATAAAATTTCTGAATGTGATATCGCACGTCGCCATCAGGTCTCTCATTCAACCGTCAATCGAATCATCCATAGCTTTTATGAATCTCAAACCTTAAACCTTAATTATTTACCTGAAAATCTCTGTTTTGATGAATTTAAATCCGTTAAGTCTGCTGAGGGGCATATGTCTTTTATTTTTTGCGATGCTGACTCAAAACAAATCATCGATATCGTTGAAGATCGTCGTTTAAACTCCCTTCAAGCTTATTTTAAACGATACACAAAGGAAGCACGTCATCGAGTAAAAAATATTGTGATTGATATGTACGCTCCTTACATCAGCCTCATTAAGGATCTTTTTCCTCATGCCCAAATTATCATTGATAAATTTCATCTCGTTCAACATCTCTCTCGTGCACTGAACAAAACTCGAATCCGATTCATGAAAAAGTTCAAAAAGCATGGTCGTAAATTCAAACGTTATTGGCGCTTATTTTTAAAATCTCACGCTTTACTTAATACCACCACTTATCGATCAGTTTACTGCTTTAAACAACCCATGCGTGAAATTGATATCTTAAACTTTCTACTTGATTTATCTCCTGAATTAAAAGCAACCTATGATTTATATCAAGAGTTACTTTTCGCTCTTCAGACAAAAAACTTAAAACGATTTAATCATTTACTCGAAACGGAACATCCGCTTGTTTCTCCTGAGTTTCAAACGGCTTTCCAAACCTTTAAAACTTATCAATCCTATATTAAAAATACACTCTCAACTCATTACACAAATGGTCCCATCGAAGGAATTAATAATAAAATTAAGGTCATTAAGCGTATTGCCTTTGGATATCGTAGTTTCTATCACTTTAAATCTCGTATTCTCATGGTTCAAAATCTAACAAAGCCTAAAACGAAAATCCTAGCAGCATAGCTACTAGGATTTCGATTTGAATTTTCGTTGTAACAGGTTACAAATTAATCAGCAACACTATTTGACAAAGAACCAGAAAAAAGAGCCTTTTATTTAGACTCTTTTTCTTTGATTTATTTATTAACATTAATTTCATTGCTTAAAAAATAACACCCGATAAAGTAATTTTAATCGCTTCTCTTAAAACATGCCCCTTCAGATTTTATCCTTGATGTGCAAATCCTGTTGCATCGCTTAATTTTTCAAATCCATATTTATCTAATACTTCTGGTAGGCGATCGATAATATCCACACAAGCATAAGGATTGATAAAATTCGCCGTTCCAACAGCCACCGCACTTGCCCCGGCATAGAAAAATTCTAGGACGTCTTCTGCTGTTTCAATCCCTCCCATCCCGATAATTGGGATATTCACTGCTTTATAGACGTCATGAATCATACGAAGGGCCACCGGTTTAATCGCTGGACCTGACAGTCCACCCGTTCCATTTGCTAAAATAGGTTTTCCTGTCTTCATATCAAAGCGCATTCCAAGTAACGTATTAATCATCGTAATTCCATCGGCACCCGCTTCCTCAACGGCCTTTGCGATCTCTACGACATTCGTGACATTTGGGGATAACTTAATATAAACTGGAACAGTCGAAACTTCTTTAATCGCTCTCGTTAGCTGTGCAGCAACTGTTGCATCGGTTCCGAAAGCAATTCCACCTTCTTTAACATTCGGACATGAAATATTAATTTCTAAAGCGGCAACATTTTTAGCTCGCGAGATTTTCTTAGCGACTGCCACATACTCTTCTAATGTTTTTCCTGCCACATTAGCGATAATCGGTAGATCATATTGTTCTAAAAAGGGTAATTCATGCTCCATAATCTTATCCACACCTGGATTTTGCAAACCAATCGCATTTAACATTCCACCCGGTGTCTCAGCGACGCGTGGCGTTGGATTTCCAACACGGGCCTCTTCAGTGGCCGCCTTGATCATAATTGATCCTAAACGTGACAAATCATAGTATTCAGCAAATTCTCGCCCAAATCCGAAACATCCTGACGCTGGGATGACTGGGTTTTTCAAACTTAATCCCGGTAATTCAACGGCTAAACGATTCATTATAATGCAACCTCCCCAAGTTTAAAGACTGGACCTTCTTTACATACACGTGCCATTTTGCCATTATTAAGTTGACATACACATGCATAACATGCACCGATCCCACATGCCATTCGTTCCTCAAATGATAAATATCCTTTTTTAGTTTGCCCAAACTGACGATCAATCGCCTGTAACATCACTTTAGGACCGCAACCAAAGACCTGATCAAATGCTATATTTTTATTTAAAATTAACTCCACAACATTACCGTGATAGCCATAACTTCCATCCATTGTTGCAATATGAACATCGGCATATTGACTAAATTGTTCCTCGTAAAAAACGTCTTGCTTTGAAGCAAATCCTAATACGGCAATAACTTTATTCCCTTTAGCATGCAAACGTTTGGCCGTTTCATACATCGGTGGAACTCCAATCCCACCACCTACTAACACAACTGTTTCATCATCCAAAACCTCTGAAAGATCAAAACCAGTTCCTAACGGACCTAACACATCTACTTGCTCTCCTGATTGTTTTAAAGAAAGTAACCTCGTTCCTTCTCCTTCAGCACGATAAATAAGGGTTACCTGCTTTAAATCTTGATTAATTTCACAAATAGAAATAGGGCGGCGTAATAAGGGATAGGCCACTTCGTTAACCTTAATATTTACGAACTGCCCTGCCTGAAACATTCCCTGAACTAATTCACCACTCAATACTAACTCGTAAACATTTTTTGCAATTAATGTTTGACGTACAATCGTCATCCTCTGTACTTTACGCATGGGTAGCCTCCTACGGTTAAAAATCTATCTTAATCTCCTACACAAGACGATGTAAAAGTGCATTTCTATACTCTTTCATTCACCTGTATATACGTAGATGAGTATCCTCCACGCTTGATTAGAGCGTGAAGCATACTCATTTTTAAACTTAAACATTATTTGGATTGTGACTATTAAATAGCGGCATCAATAGCGAAGCTCATTGACTCAAGAACTTTATATACAGCGCGTGCTGTATCTAATGACGTTAAACATGGAATGTTATTTTCTACAGCCTCGCGACGAATTAAAAATCCATCTGTAATTCTGTCTTTCTTACTTACTGAGAACGTATTAATAACAAATTGAACCTGTTGCCCACGAATGACATCAAGTACAGTCTTTCCTTCTTCACCTATTTTGGCGATAGAAACAGCCTTAATTCCATTTTCCTTTAAGAACTCACATGTTCCTTTTGTAGAAATTAATTCGTAACCAATCTCAGTTAATTGACGAGCAAGTTCAACTGACTCTTCCTTATCTTTATTTCCAATTGTAAATAAAATGCGTCCATGAGTCGGCATCTTCATTCCCGCTGCCACTAACGCTTTGTAAAGTGCCTTTTCAAGCGTACGATCCTTTCCAATTGCCTCCCCTGTTGATTTCATTTCAGGGCCTAATGAAATATCAACTTTTCTCAATTTAGAGAATGAGAAGACAGGTGCCTTAACATAAACACCTTCCGCATGTGGATGGTATCCTGTTCCATATCCTTGTTCAATTAAGGATTGTCCTAAAATCGCCTTTGTCGCAATATTTGCCATTGGTACATTTGTAATCTTACTTAAAAACGGAACGGTACGAGATGAACGAGGGTTGACCTCTAACACAAAAACCTCTTCGTCTTTCGTGACAACAAACTGAATATTTAAAAGTCCGATAATCGTTAATCCACGTGCAATTCTTGTCGTATAGTCGATGAGTTTATCCATCACTTCTTTTGATAAGGTCTGAGGTGGATAAACGGCCATCGAGTCACCTGAATGGACACCCGCACGTTCAATATGTTCCATAATCCCCGGAATATATACATTTTCACCGTCAGAAATCGCGTCAACTTCGACTTCTTTTCCAGTTAAATATCGGTCAATTAAAATTGGATTATCTCCGTTTTCTTTTAATGCCTCTTTCATATAGCGTTCAATTTCTACATCATTATCAATGATTTCCATTGCACGTCCACCTAATACATAAGACGGACGAAGTAACACAGGATATCCGATACGATTCGCAATTTCTTTTGCGCCTTCTACTGATTGACACGTCGCTCCAAGCGGTTGAGGTACCTCTAAATCCTTTAATAATTTTTCAAATTGATCACGATCTTCCGCACGATCAATATTTTCTAATGATGTTCCTAAAATTTTAATTCCACGTTCTTGTAATTTTGATGCTAAGTTAATCGCTGTTTGTCCTCCAAACTGAACGATAACCCCTTCTGGTTTTTCTAAATCAATAACATGCATTACGTCTTCAATTGTTAATGGCTCAAAGTATAATTTGTCCGAAATTGAGAAATCAGTTGAAACCGTTTCTGGATTGTTATTAATAATAATTGCTTCATAACCTGCTTGTTGAATAGCCATCACGCAGTGTACCGTTGCATAGTCAAATTCAACCCCTTGTCCAATACGAATAGGACCTGATCCAAGAACAACTACGCTTGGTTTATCTGTACGATGTGATTCATTTGCTGTTTCATAGGTTCCATAATAATACGGTGTTTTTGATTCAAACTCGGCACTACATGTATCAACCATTTTATAAACTGGAATTAATCCATTTTCTTTACGGAATTGATAAACATTTAATTCTTGCGTATTCCAGTAATTTGCAATGGTAATATCGGCAAACCCCATTTTTTTAGCTTGACGTAAAATATCTAAATTCCATGCGTTTTCTTTAATGATTGCTTCAAAATCGATAATTCCTTTTAACTTCGTTAAGAAAAATAAATCAATTTTTGTTACCTGATGAATCTCTTCAATTGATGTTTTGCGGCGAATCAATTCGCTAATCACGAATAAACGCTCATCGTCTGCATGCTTTGTTCGTTGCCATAATACGTCATTTTCTTCATTTTTTAAAGCTGGTAATTCCACGTGATAAACTTTTGTTTCAAGTGAACGTACAGCTTTTAATAATGACTCTTCGAAGTTACGTCCAATTGCCATAACTTCCCCTGTCGCCTTCATCTGTGTTCCTAATCGACGATTCGCTGAGTTAAATTTATCAAATGGCCAACGTGGGATTTTAGCGACAACATAATCTAATGCAGGCTCAAAGCATGCGTAAGAAACTCCTGTTACAGGGTTGATAATTTCATCTAATGTCAGACCCACCGCAATCTTTGCCGCAATCTTTGCAATCGGATAACCAGTTGCCTTCGATGCTAACGCTGATGAGCGTGAAACACGTGGATTTACTTCGATTACATAGTAATTAAAGCTATTTGGATCTAATGCTAACTGAACGTTACATCCTCCCTCAATTCCTAATGCACGAATAATAGTTAACGAAACATGGCGGAGCATATGATACTCACGATCGGCTAATGTTTGGGAAGGAGCTACAACGATTGAATCTCCCGTATGAATTCCAACTGGATCAAAGTTTTCCATGTTACAAACAACAATCGCGTTATCATTTTTATCGCGCATTACTTCATACTCAATCTCTTTATATCCAGCAATTGATTTTTCAATTAAACATTGTGTCACAGGTGATAAATTTAATCCATTTTCAACCGTTGCACGTAGGCTGGCCTCATCTTCTACAATTCCTCCTCCAGTTCCTCCTAGCGTAAACGCTGGACGAACAATTAATGGATAACCAATCTCGTTAGCGAAATCAATCGCCTCATCAATCGTATTAACGATGACTGATTCTGGAATCGGTTGATTTAATTCATACATCAAATCACGGAACATATCGCGATCCTCTGCCTTTTTAATTGCTTTTAAATCAGTACCTAAAATTTCAACACCACATTCAGATAAAATTCCATCTTCAGCCAATTCCACGACTAAGTTTAACCCTGTTTGTCCACCTAACGATGGTAACACCGCATCTGGTCGTTCTTTGCGAATAATCTTACTTAAAAATTCTTTTGTTAAAGGTTCCATGTAAACCTTATCAGCAATTTCCGTATCCGTCATAATAGTGGCTGGATTTGAGTTTACTAAAATAACTTCATATCCTTCCTCTTTTAATGATTGGCACGCTTGAGTTCCAGCGTAATCAAATTCTGCAGCTTGTCCGATAATAATTGGACCTGATCCGATAACTAAAATACGATGAATATCTGTACGTTTTGGCATAGGGATTCCTCCTAATTCTCTCTTATCTCTTAGATGTCACAACATTTTTTATGTAAAAATAACTAGTTTAAATTTTCAATAAAACGATCAAATAAATAACTTGCATCATCTGGTCCTGGAGATGCTTCCGGATGATACTGTACCGTAAAGGCTTTATAATGTTTGTGTTCAAGACCTTCAACCGTATTATCATTTAATGCTACGTGCGTAACAT
This sequence comes from Turicibacter faecis, assembly GCF_037076425.1. NCBI lineage: Bacteria > Bacillati > Bacillota > Erysipelotrichia > Erysipelotrichales > Turicibacteraceae > Turicibacter > Turicibacter faecis. The sequence continues at coordinate 2,137,591 of NZ_AP028127.1, forward strand.
TTAATGGTGTATTTTCAATCGACTCTTTACAAACCTCATATCCATGATTTTGCGAAGTAATATGAACTTTATTTGTTTTTAGATCTTTAACAGGGTGGTTACATCCACGATGCCCAAATTTCATCTTCTTCGTATCCGCCCCATTTGCTAAAGCAAATAATTGGTGCCCTAGGCAAATTCCCATTAAAGGATATTTTTCTTGGATTTCACGAATCATTGGTAACGCCTCAACCACATCTTTTGGATCACCAGGTCCATTACTTAAAACAACGCCATCTGGATTAAGTTGGTCAATTTGTGAAGCCGTTGTATTAAAAGGAACAACGATCACTTCACATCCACGTGCCGTTAAATCGCGGATAATTCCTTTTTTCACCCCGAAATCAACTAAAACAACGCGGTGCCCTTTACCTGGAGCTGAATAGACCATTTTGGTTGAAACATGTTCCACATGTCGGTTTAAAACTGGGATAGTGGCCAATTTTTCTAATACTTCTTCATCACTCATGCTAATATCTGCAATCATCCCTCTAATCGCACCATGCTCACGAATCTTAATTGTTAACGCTCGCGTATCTACATTACATAAACCTGGAACCTTCTTTGCTTTTAATAACTCGTCTAATGTTTTTGATGCGCGCCAGTTTGATGGAACCTCGCAATACTCTTTTACAATCAAGGCTGAAGCCGATGGAGAAAATGACTCAAAGTCTTGATCATTGATTCCATAGTTCCCGATTAGTGGATATGTCATCGTCACCATTTGTCCAAAATATGAAGGATCAGACAAAATCTCTTGATAACCTGTCATTCCGGTATTAAAAACTACCTCTCCAGCTACTGGGTCTAAACATCCGAAAGCCGTTCCTAAAAATACTGTTCCGTCTTCTAAAACAAGTTTACGATTGTACATTAATTATCCCTCCTATAAATTCATCGCCTGATAAACTATTTTTCCGTCTACTAATGTCATCACTGGCCAACCTGATACGCAATATCCCGTAAATGGAGTATTTTTTCCTTTAGAGACAAAGTGTTGCGGATCAATTTTCATTTCTTTTTCCAAATCAATGATCGTCAAGTCAGCTATCGCACCCACTTCTAACTTTCCGTAAGGTAAATTAAAGATATCTGCTGGCTTTCGACTCATACAATTAACTAACTGGTTTAAGGTCATGATTCCCGTTTTAACGAAATGCGTGTACATGAGTGGGAATGCTGTTTCTAATCCAACAATTCCAAATGGAGCTTCATAAAGATTTCTAGCTTTTTCATCTTCATGGTGAGGGGCATGATCAGTTGCAATCACATCAATTGTCCCATCGAGTAATCCTTCAACACACGCTAATCGATCGCGTTCTGAGCGAAGTGGTGGATTCATTTTATAATTAGTATCGTCATTTTTGATATCCATGTCACAAAGTAATAGATGATGTGGCGAAACTTCCGCGGTTACATGAATTCCTTGTTGTTTTGCAAAGCGAACCAGTTCCACACTCTCTTTTGTACTAATGTGACAAATATGATAATGAACGCCTGTCGCCTGTGCTAACATAATGTCCCGAGCAATTTGCGCGGATTCACTAACCGATAAAATTCCTTTATGGCCGTTTTCCTTGGCGTATTCACCGTCGTGTAAGTATCCACCGAATAATAAACTATCATCCTCACAGTGAGCGACAATGGGTTTGTTCACCTCTTTCGCTCGCTTCATTGCTTGATACATCACCCCAGCCTCTTGGATTCCACGTCCATCATCAGAAAATCCTAAAATATTCATGTTAGCAAGTGTCTCAACATCTACAATTTCTTCACCACGTTCACCAATGGTAATGGCTGCATAAGGAAAAACCCTAACTTTAGCCGACTTATCTAACAAATCGTTAATGTATGTCACATGTTCAACCGAATCTGGAACAGGAATCGTATTTGCCATCGCAGCAATGGTTGTAAATCCACCTTTAGCTGCAGCTAATGTCCCTGTTTCAATCGTTTCTTTTCTCTCATACCCCGGTTCCCTTAAATGAACATGCACATCCACTAATCCCGGAGAGACGAAGGCACCCGCTAAATCATAAACCTCTGCCTCGTCGCATTCAATTCCTATTTCCATCTTTAAAATTTTTCCATCATTGATTAAAAAATCGCTCTTAATTAAATCATTTTCTTCACTTACAAAATATCCGTTTTTTAAAAGAATCATCTATGACACTCCCTACTCCGTTAAATTAATTTATACGATTGGCCTTCATATAAGTATTAGTTAAAAACGTATTTCTCATCCTAATTTTTCTTATTTTTTAATGATCGATGTAAGCAAGCCATCCTAATGAATACTCCATTACTCATCTGTTTGAAAATTCGACTACGATTACACTCAACAACTTCATCGGCAATCTCAACCCCACGATTAAACGGTGCTGGGTGCATAATAATCGCTCCCTCTTTCATTCGTTTTTCACGTTCTACCGTTAAACCATATTTTTGATGATATTCATCCTTTGTTAAGACCATTATTCCATCATGGCGTTCATGCTGTACTCGCAGTAACATCACAATATCCATGTCTTCTAATACCTTATCTAATTCTTCCCAATCGTATCCCGGCTCTTGAAATTGTGCAGGAGCAACCAGATGAACATCCATCCCAAGACGTGTCATTACTTCAATATTCGTATGCGCAACACGCGAATGCGCGATATCTCCAACAATCGCAATCTTTAATCCCTCAAAGCGTCCATATTCTTGATAGATTGTTAGTAAATCTAACAGAGATTGAGTTGGATGGTTCCCACTTCCATCTCCTCCATTAAGGATCGGAATGTCGATTTTTCCAATCAATTCATCAAAGTAATTGTTTTGAGGATGACGAATGACGACAGCGTCAACTCCTATAGCCTCAAATGTCTTAACTGTATCGTACAATGTCTCTCCCTTTTGTACACTTGAAGTTTGTGCACTAAAATCCATTGTATTTAATCCTAATTTTTGTTCAGCCATCAAGAAAGAATACTGTGTTCGTGTGCTAGGCTCAAAGAAAAGGTTAGCCACTACGCCACCACTTAACGAACAGGTTGTTTCACCATTTGCTAAACGATTTGCTACCTGCAAAATCTCTAATATTTCATCAATTGTAAGATCTGATAACCGTGTTAAATGCTTAATTTCTTTCACTTTCATCACCTGTTTTTACAAATTTATCTATATTTTTTATGAAATTTGGTATAAAAAAATCAGCATAAAAGCTGACCTTTTATATTGTCCTAAATAGATGTCACTTTTTCATTTTTCGTCGGTTTAGTGAACTGATTTACTAAATCTTCATCAGTTACTTCTAATTCAGTTTTACAAGAACTTTGTCCGTAAGAAGCTTCTTTATCTGGTAAGATTAAATGTAAGATAACACCGATAATTGCAGCTAGTGCCATTCCAGATAAAGTTATCTTTCCAATGTTAATTGTTAATCCACCGATTCCTACAATTAAGATGACCGCCCCAATAATCAAGTTTCGTTGACGGCCAAAATCGATTTGATTATTAATTAACACACGAACTCCAGATGAAGCAATAACCCCAAATAGAAGGATACTTACCCCACCCATGACAGCACCTGGAATAGTTTGTACTAGCGCTGTAAACTTTCCGATAAATCCTAAACAGAAGGCTGTAACCGCTGCTCCACCAATCACCCATACTGAAGCAACTTTAGTTAAACCAATCACTCCTGTATTCTCACCATACGTTGTATTAGCAGGTCCACCGATGAATCCGGCACAGAATGTAGCCACTCCATCACCAATCAGTGTTCGGTGTAATCCTGGGCTCTTTGTTAAATCGCGTCCGACAATCGATCCTAAAACTAAATGATCCCCAATATGTTCTGTGATTGTTACAATAGCTACTGGAATCATAATTGATGCAACTTCTAAATTAAAAACGGGTGTTGAGTGTAAGAAGGCAAACGATGGAATTTCAAAGAAATTCGCCTGATGTACAGCACTAAAATCAACCACTCCTGAGATAATAGCTACTAAATACCCAACAACAATTCCGCTAAAAATAGGAAGCAACTGTAACAATCCCTTTGTATAGGCTGAAACCAAAACCGCGGTTAATAACGTAACTAACGCAATTAAAATGTGTTCAGACGCCATATTAACTGCCGTCCCAGCTAAACTCAACCCAATAACCATAATGGTAGGTCCAATAACAACAGGTGGTAATAACTTATTTAACCAGTCCGTTCCAATAAATTTAATTATGATCGCAATGACGAGATAGACAATCCCAACCATCATTAACCCCCCCATAACTGCCCCATAATTCGCACCACTTATCATTTCACCTTGTGCATTTAAAGTAGCCCCTAGAGCCAAAGCAGAAGTAATCGGTGCAATATACGCAAAGGATGATCCTAAATAAACTGGTGATTTCCCCTTTGTCACAAATAAGTAAAACATCGTCCCAATTCCTGATGAAATTAATGCTAAACTAACCGGTAATCCCGTTAACATTGGAACGAGCACCGTTGAACCAAACATTGCCAACACATGTTGAATACTTAATGCAATCCAATGTGCAACCTTTGGCTTTTCATGAACATCTAATATCAGTTTCTTCTCCATTATCGTACCTCCTAAGATACCCGCTTAGATAAGCCTAAAAAGTTGTTCGATTCACCGTTCAATAAAACAAAAAAAATCCTCTCTTAGCTTTATTAGGTAGGCTAAAAGAGGATACACGAATTCCCTAGTTGGGTAATAGATTCTATTATCTTTTAAACGTGTCTTCTCAGCCTCACGGGACCGAATTAAAGCTTTCACAAGTATTATAGAAGATTAGGTAATAAAAGTCAATGTCTATTCATGTAGAAATTTAAATTTTCTATCTCACCTTTTTACGACATTTAACTAAGAGAGGCTAAACTTAGGCTTCTCCATTCCATTCATTTAGAAATTGTTCTACAAAAACCTCCATAAAACGATGACGATTATTAGCTATCTCCTTCGCCGTTTCCGTATTCATTAAGTCTTTAAGTTTAAATAATTTTTCATAAAAGTGATTAATAACCGTCCCCTGGTGTCGACGATACTCCAATTCGTTTTCAAACGTCATAACCGGAAGTTTATCATCATGCATCTTAGCTCCTTTTGCTCCACCATACATAAATGTTCTTCCCACACCTATTGCCCCAATGGCATCAAGACGATCCGCATCTTGAACAATCTTTGCTTCAAGATTTTTTAGCGGTTGCGCATGTCCGCCTTTAAAAGAAATATTTTGAATAATATATTGAATAGATCCTATCTCCTCCTGACCGCAACCCATTGCCTTTAAAACATCAATAAGCTTTTTCTCTTGTTCTTCAACATCGTCAAACAATTTTGGGTCAATAACATCGTGTACAAGTGCAGCAATAAGGACGATTCGTTCATCTCCGCCCTCCACACTTAAAATAGCTTTCGCATTATGGTACACCCTCAGTGCGTGATCAAGACTATGACCACTTGTATCTTGTGAGAGTTCCCCTTCTAAAAATGAAATAAGTTTCGGATAAATCTCCTTCATTTTAATCTTTCCTTTCTCTTGAACGCTGTTTTTTTATAATAGTAGTATTCCATAAGTTAGTCGCGTGGTGCAATAAAAATAATCTTATCACATCTTTTAAAACTAAACACACGCATATAAAAAAAGAGGGAGCGGTCCCTCTTTTATATATAATAAGGATAATAACCTACAAACAATTATTAATAACTAATAACAATGATCGATAATTTGGAATAATATCATCTTCTCCTAAAGCCGTTAAAAAATGTGATAGTACCGGTTTACATTGAGAGAGTACGGGTTGTTCAAGCTGTTCTGGCAGAACATTTAGACAAATATCTTTAACAGCATCACCCGTCCATTCACTCGGAATTTGATCCCGGATGGTGTACATAGCTAACACAAATGTCTGTGTAATTAAACGATACTGCGCCTGGGCTTGCTCACTTAAATTATTTAAAGCATTTTGAAGTGTTAACGTATCGGTAATTTGATCCGCAAAAGATACTAATTTATCAATATCACTTTGTTCACTCTCAATCACCTTTACATTAGACGATGTCGCATTTTGTAATTCTTCAAAAATATATTCTGCAAACTCATGGGCTCGCGTAACGTGAGAGTCAATCGACAACTTAACATCAATTTGTTTACATATATCCTCTAATAGGGCGTATGTATCCTCATCTTCAGCTATAATTTCACATGGACGAATTTTCAATTCAAGAAACTGTTTAGCTAGCTCGGTCACCGTATCCGAAAGATATAAAGCCGCCGTCTCTTGTACGTCTAAATAAAACAATTGCCCCTCTTCAGAATCAACTAAGGCGGTGACTAACATAAAGAATGGTTGACCGGATCCAATTTCAACAACAGGATTAGGTAAATAAAATTGAATGGCCTCCAACGTAATTAATAATTTCGGAAGTTTCTTTAAACGATAAGCTAATAAATCATTTTGAAAAATTGTTTTTTTAGGTGACGGTGATTTTTTATATAAATGAGAATCGACAAAAGTTCCTTTCCAACCTTCATCTTCGCTAAAATATCTCAAATAATACTTACTATCATAAACTTCTGGAACTTGTAAATTATTCGTCAACTCTAGTCTAGCAACAACAACTGCTTGTTCTAAAGCCTTTGTTAAAAACCGACACTGCCACGAATCGGTTAAATACCAGGAATAAATTCCCGGATGATGATAACGAAACTGAGGACATTTCGTCTCCCCTTTCAATTGATAGCCTAAAAACTCTGCCTGTTCCTCATCGTGCTCCGTTAATGCACTGTAATCGACAAAATTAACGACTAAACAGTTTTTTTTAACTTCTGCTTTCATAAAAATATGATCCATATAGGCAAGACTAGCCTTATCGTATAAATAACGATAAGATTGATACCCCGACTCCCCTAAATAAACTGATAAAGAAAAATATTCCCCCATCATTCCCATAATACTACAAAATCCATCTATATCTCTCTCGTCATCATGAATGATAAAAACTTGAGAGGCATACATCCATTTCCACGGTTGCAACTTCTTAAAAGCAATTGCCGCTTCGTACAATCTATGTAACTCAAAATTCGTAGCAATCCCCATGACAAATCATCCTCTCTACTTCCATTTTAACCCCTTCTACTTAAATAATATGTCATTACGTAGAGAATCATGTTAAATTTAAGCAATTTCACTTTTAAGTTGAATTTCACATAATTTTTATTGAATTAGACTCTATTTTAACTTATAATACCCTTATTGTTAGTATTTTATAGCATTATTTGGTTTATAATATTGTTTATATGTCTATTATTTAGCAATATACAAAATACACATTAGGGGAAAGAAGGAATTTTCGTTGAAAAAGAAGTTAAGTTTAGTATTATGTTTTGTGCTAGTCGCCGGACTATTATCTGGGTGTGCTATCTCATCAGAACCCATCACAACAGAAACGGCATCGGGATTATGGGATAAGGTATTCGTCTTACCGCTTGCTAGCTTTATTACCTTACTCTATAAGTTATTATCTAACAACTTAGGATTCGCTATTATCTTAGCAACAGCTATTGTACGTTTAGTCTTAATGCCACTTTATGCAAAGTCAAATAAATCAATGGCTGTCATGCAAGAAATTCAGCCGCAAATGCAACGCATTCAAAAGAAATATGAAAATAAAAAGGATCAAGCTTCACAAGTCAAAATGCAGCAAGAAATGATGGAGCTTTATAAAAAATATAATTATAACCCAATGGCAGGATGCTTACTTCCATTCTTACAAATGCCAGTTTTCTTAGCATTCTATCAAGCTATTTCTCGTCATCCACTCATTCATAACGCTGCTGCTGCTGAATTCTTTGGAATCAACTTAGGGGCTACTGCAACAGTACCAAATTATATCTTAGCCTTTGTTGTAGCGGGATTAACAGTTTATTCACAACGTTTAATGAATAAGAGCATGGCTGCTAGTATGAATGGTCAACAAAATCAAACAAATAATATGATGATGAAAATTATGACTTACTATTTTCCATTTGCCATGTTCTCTATTACAATCGGAACACCATTTGCATTTGGTCTTTATTTCTTAACAGGATCAATTATGACAATTATTCAATCTTTAATCTTCAAGCGTCCAAATGCCAAAAAATAAAAAAAGATATCTTGCTAAGCAAGATATCTTTTTTTTATAAATAGCATCGTCTAACACATTGCTCAATGATTTCATAATTAGAATTTTTTTCGGCTTCTCCTACAATATTCAAGTAATGTGACAAAACTTCAGGAACGAGTTGAAGCTCCTCTTCCCCTAATAAACTAGGCAGCACCTCTTTACAAGCAAGCTCTACATTTTCTATACTCCAATGGTCTGGCAACTCATGAAAATGCCCTAACATGACGACATGAAATAACTCTACAATATTTTCAAATTGATTTTTTCCTTTATCTGTTAATTCACGACTTAATACATCACTCGATAAAATACGTTGACAGATTTCTTTACTTGTTGATAAAACCACGTCTATTTCTCGCTCAAATTCATCTTCTTTCACAAATGTAGATAGTTGACGGTCCACCATCATTAAATCATCAGCAAACTGATTTGCCACTTTTAACTCTTGAACGCGTAATAAATTAATCTTCGTTTGACCCGCAAAATCTTTAAATTGCCTCATGACTGCATCACAATCGGTAACGAAAGCTTTTGGCCTAAACTCTAATTCATGAAGTAGCGTTTTAGCGACCTGTGATAAAATTTGCTCTTGATTTTCCCGACTAGGTGAGGACATTTCAACAAAAATTAACTGTTTAGTTTCCTGTTCTAAAATGACTGTCACCAGCGGAGCGTAACCGCGAGATTCGTGAGAGTCTTCCATTATACGTGGCATCAAAAACTGAGTAACCTCAAATACTAAATTGGTTTGCGGTAACTTCGAAATACGATAAGCCTCCAATTCATTTTGATAAGGTACCTCTTCTTCGTTTAATTGCTTCAAAAAGGTTGCTAGGGAAACTTTTAAAGTTTTCCATCGTCCTGCTGGATCCTTTAATCTCATGAGAATTTGATTCTCTTCTAATGAAAATGAGGGCGTTTCCTTAATTAAATTAACTAACTCTAAAACTTGATTTAAGACTGTTTCTAGAAAATTTACTTGCCACTCATTACTGATACTGCGATTAACAACCCCATATTGACAATCATAAAATTGAGTATCATCTTGGTTAAAAATCACAGATAGGCATGTTTCCTTCGATAAAATATTCCCTGTACTCTGTATTGAGGATTGCGAGTCATCTAATTCAAGTCCCTCATTATAATGACGTAATCCCTCTAGCCCCATATAAACCTTTAATCCTACCCTAGCAGTATTTTTTCCTTGAATAGAACAAAATCCCATTACATGTGTCACCGGATCCTCAATCGCAAATAACTGATATTCGCTAATAACCTCCCACGGTTTTAAATCTTTAAATAATTCCACTGTACGATATAAAGAATTCATTTTTAATTCAGTTGCCTTCATCCCAATCAATCCTTCCCGCCATATCATTTTATTTATTATGGTATAAAATTCCCTTTTTTACACAGTCTATAAAAAAATAATAGTATTTTAGAGATAGACGATCCCCCTATCTTCCTATTTATTCTATTGAAAGAATACAAATATCCGGGCTTCCCCATACATCATTTGAATTGGGGGGTTCCCTTATTAATAGCACTCAATCAAACATCTTTTAAAAATAAAAGAGCATCTCACTTGTGAATTTATTTATTTTTAGGTATTTTATACTTATGAAATAAATATTTTTTTCACAAACGGGTATTTATTTCTTTAATCTTATTATGATGAAATATTGGAGGGAGTTTATGATTCAATCTGTCAATTTAACAAATGATATTTTTTGGTTAGGTATTTTAGATCCTCACTTAGATGTATTCGATATCATCATGGAAACAAAATACGGAACAACCTATAACTCTTACTTGGTTCAAACGACGGAAGGAGCCATTTTGGTTGAAACGGTCAAGGAAAAGTTCTTTGATGCCTATTTACAAAAAATTGAAGAAAAAATCGGGGATTTAAATCAAATTAAATACATTATTACCAACCATACCGAACCCGATCACGCTGGATCTATTGGAAAACTCATTAACCGTATCCCTCATTTAACTGTTATTGGTTCTAAAACGGCGATTACCTACTTAAAAGATATTTTAAATATAGATTTTAACTATCAAACCACAGAAGAACTTAAGTCGTTCAAATTAGGTAATAAAACATTTGAATTTATTAAAGCACCTTTCTTACATTGGCCAGACTCCATCTACACGTATATGCCAGATGAGCACGTCTTATTTACTTGTGATTCATTCGGCTCTCACTATAGCCCAAAATCGGGAATTAAATTATCAGAAGTACCTCAATCGGAAGAAGCGGCTTATCAAGATGCTCTACTGTATTACTACACGGCCATTTTTTCACCGTTTAAGCCTTATGTTCTTAAAGCCATCGATAAAATCAAAGACTTAAAATTATCGATGGTCTGTACAGGGCACGGACCTGTTTTGGATACCCGAATTGATGAAATTATTTCAACTTATCAACAATGGTCAACACCCGCAACTAAAAAAGAGGTCAAAAAGGTTGTTATTCCTTATGTTTCTGCCTATGGATATACAGGTGAGCTTGCGGAAGCTATTATGAAAGGAATTCATGAAGTAGACTCTACAATTGAAATTCTCCCTTATAATCTCGATTTATTAAACTATCCACAGAAAAAGGATGAAATCCTTCATCACTTTGCTGATGCCGATGGAATCTTATTTGGAACATGTACAATCAATGGCGATGCATTACCGATTATTTGGGATTTATCCATTAATCTAAATCCTATCGTACATGGTGGAAAAATTGTCTCTGCCTTTGGTTCATACGGTTGGAGTGGCGAAGGTGTAGATAATATTATGGATCGTTTACACCAACTTCGAATGAAAGTAATTGATGGATTTAAAATAAAATTCCGTGCCTCAAAAAGCGAAACAGAGGCTGCAATTGAATTTGGTAAGCTCTTTGCTAACTGTCTATTAACAGACACGGTTCCGGAACGTAAAAAGGAAACTTCAATAGCTTTAAATGTTGAAGAATTAAATCCAAGTGGTAAGGTTGTCTTATGGCGTTGTATCGTTTGTGGAGAAGTTTATCCGGGTGTATTACCTCCAGAAATTTGCCCTGCTTGTGGAGTGGGATCTGATTTATTTGAACTCTATGAAGAAGAAGTCATTAACTTTAAATCAACAGCTAATGAAAAATTCGTCATTATCGGTGGAGGGGTCGCAGCGATGACGGCGGCAAACACAATCCGTCAACGCAACGAGGTTGCCTCAATTACGATGATTAGTTCAGAATCTAGTTATCCTTATTACCGTCCCTCTCTATCTGATTTAATTGTGCACGATCTTGCAGATGAGGAATTTAATTTAAATGCCAAGGAGTGGTATTCAAATCATAATATCCATCTCTTACTTAACTCAACTGTAACGACTTTAAATGCAGATGAACGCACATTAGTTCTTGAAAACGGAGAAACAATCGCCTACGATAAATTAATTTTAGCAACAGGGTCCTCAAACTTTATCCCACCAATTAAAAACGCTGATGCTTTAGGTGTATTTTCTATTAAATATAAAACAGATGCACTTGCACTTCGCGAGTATGCGCAACACAAAAAGTCCGCGGTTATTATTGGCGGAGGGGTGCTAGGTCTTGAAGCCGCTGATGCTTTACAGGAATTAGGACTTAAGGTTACCATTGTAGAAGTTAGTGATCGCCTAATGAAAACACAATTAGATAGCGATGCTTCTCATTTTATTCAACATATCCTATCTCAAAAGGGGATTGAAATAAGAACTGAGGCGAAGGTAGAAGAAATCCTTACAAACGATCAAAAGGTGGTAGGCGTTAAATTAGCTAATGAAACACTTAATACTGACGTTGTTGTCATTAGTGCAGGGGTTCGTGCAAATACACAACTAGCTTCTCAAGCTAACCTGGAAGTCAACCGTGGGATTGTTGTCAATGATCAAATGCAAACATCTAACCCGAATATTTACGCTTGCGGTGATGTCGCCGAGTTTGAAGGGATCTCTACAAACCTATGGTCTCCTGCTATTGAACAGGCCAAAGTAGCAGGAAGCAACGCTGTTGGTGATTCAAAAACATTCCAAAATGTATGTGAACCACTATCTCTTGTTGCCTTTGATACAGAAGTATTCGCAGTTGGTAAATACCCAAATGAAAACTTAGATACCTTTCAAACCCTTGTGGATAAAAATCCTGAGACAGGACAATTTAAAAAATTATATTTTAAAGATAACCAACTAATCTACGGTATTCTATTTAAGGATATTTCTAAAGCAAGTGTGCTATTAAATGGTGTACGAAACAAAGATAACTATCAAACAGTTGTCTCAAAACTTTATCGTTAAAGAGAAAAAGTGACTATCTTCCATCAGATAGTCACTTTTTAATTTTCTATTAAATTTCAAAAATGAAAGATTATCACTTTCGAAATAAACGCAATCCCGCTAATAAACAAATGAAAAACAGAATAATTAAATTTCCCCATTCTAATAAAAGTCCCCAATTCCCTCCATAAATCATCTCAGGCGATGCATTATACTCATCACAATATATCCCTAAATTATAGAACAAAACCATTGAAATAACTAAGGAAATTACGCTTAGTAAAAATATCGCCCTATTTACTAATTTCATCAATATCACCCTTAACCTTTCCCAAATTAAAAAATTCGCTATCAATCGGATGAGGTAATTTGCTCAATCGGGGGAAGTAAGATCATAACCTAACAAATTGACCAAAAATTCTATCCTTTTAGATACTTTTTGATTGTACCATATTTTATAAAAAAAACTAGAAATTGTTAAATAGGTGGATTTTTTTAAGACAATAAAACAGAAGTTTATCTGATAACTGATTTAATTTCCTTTCTTTCCTCAAAGAAAATAAGCTTTATTCCCCTTTCATCGACCAATCCTTTCTCACTTTCTATCCTAAAAAAACTCGTAAAATTTTAACCATACTCATTATGGCACTTTCTACGAGCTTTATCTTATTTATTATCGAACAAGTTAATCCAAAGAATTACCTCAAAACCTTTTATCCCCTGTATCATCAATCGTTTTAATGACCCTAGCAGGCACCCCTGCGACCACAGTATTTGCTAAAACATCCTTTGTGACAACAGCCCCCGCTGCAACAACTGCATTTTCCCCAATCGTTACCCCCGGAACAACAGTGGCCCCTGTAGCAATCCAAGCATTTCTTTTCACCACAATCGGTTTAGACACCGTTGCGTGACGTTTTCGAGGAGTCAATGGATGATTAATCGTTATTAAATTAACTTTAGGCCCAATGAGAACATCATCCTCTAATATAATTCCTCCACGATCCATAAATGTACATCCATGATTCACGAAAACATTTTTACCGATTTTAATATTCTTCCCAAAATCCGTGTAAAACGGAAGCCGAATACGAAAGGTTGGATCCACTACGCACCCAGTTAATTGCGAAAATAGATTACGAATTTCTTCATCAGTATGGTAATTACCATTTAGCTCAAATAATATCTTTTGCACCTCATCTATTCGTTCTCTAATCTTATAGTACCCCTCATCCTGATGCGTAATTTCTTCGCCGGCCCGATCACGTTCAAAAATATTGCGACTTTTCATCATAATCCCTCCATTAAACCACATAGTTAATGTAAACGAGAGGGGATGAGTACTAACTATCTAACCCTTCTCTCCTTTTAGTTGACTTTCTAAAGTACTGCTTAAGTGTTTCTATATCATAATCATGAATAGCTTTTTTAATAAGATCTAACTCTAGTTCAAAGTTGTTAATGGCCTTTAATAAATTGTCCTTATTTCCTAAAAAAAGTTCACTCCATAAATCCTCATTAATATTTGCAATGCGTGTTAGCTCTCTATAACTATCCCCGATAAAGCTCCCCGTGTCACGTCCCTCCTCATCACTATTTATTAAAGCAACAGCAATAGCATGCGGAAGTTGAGATGTGAAACCGATCATCTCATCATGAAAAGAGGGAGTGATACGCCTTACTTTTTTGAATCCCATTTCATAAGCAAGACCCTCAATTAATTCAATATTTTTTTCTTTATTCTTCTTTGTGGGCGTAATTAAATAATTAGCCCCTTTAAACACCTGATGTGATGCAAAATCAATTCCCTTTTTCTCTCGTCCGGCCATCGGATGACCGAATACAAAATCAATTTCTTCAGGCAGCATTGCTAGTATATCCTCGATAAACATCCCCTTAATTCCTGTTGCATCCGTAATCACGCACCCTGGCTTTAAATGCTGAAGATGATTTTGAATAAAAGACCTCATGAGTTGTGGATAAATGGCTAGGATAACTAAATCCGCATCTCTAAGCAGTCGATCACCCACCGTTTGTCCCTCCCTAATAATCCCCATCTCTCTCGCCTTTTGTAGCGTTTGAGCGTTTGTATCTATCCCATAAACCTCTCGATACCCTGCCTCCTTAAGTGCCATCGCAAACGAACCCCCAATAACACCTAATCCTACGATCACAATTTTCATTGCAAATCTCCCCTTTATTTTAAGAATTCAATGATTTCTTTTATGAATGTTATCCTCTGGTAAATTAGCATTTATCTCGAACTTTTAAGCACGTCTAAATCCTCTATCTATTATATGGATTTTTGTCTTAAGAATATGACTTAATTTTTTATACCCTGTTGCGAAAAAAAAGAGCCCTTAGGCTCTTTTTTAAAACTTACTTTCATAATCATAAATTAAACGCAGGATAGCTTCCATGTCATGAACCATTGGCATACGAGGATTGGCTGGCGTACATTGATCCTCATAAGCATTCATTGCCATACGATGAACAGATTCCTCCCAGGCATCTTGGTCAATCCCCTGAGACTTAATATTGGCTGGAACTCCAACTTTCTTACATAACTCTTCGCAAGCATCCGCAAACATCCGTACACCTTCTTCTGGTGTTTGTGGATTTAAACCAATTAATTGGGCTAACTCCATATATTTAATATCTGCCTTATAGTTTTCAATTTTAGGCCAGATATTTAATTTGGTTGGAATCGTTCCATTATAACGGATGACATGAGGTAATAAAATCCCATTGGTGCGCCCATGAGGGACGTGCCATTCCCCACCGATTTTATGAGCCAGTGAGTGATTCATTCCAAGAAACGCATTGGCAAAGGCCATTCCCGCAATCGTCCCAGCATTATGCATTTTTTCGCGTGCTTCCGGATCGTTTTTACCATTTTTAACTGAGCGTTCTAAATAATCAAACACTAATTTAACAGCCTGTTTAGCTAATCCATCTGTAAAGTCAGAAGCTAAAATTGAAACATACGCCTCAATAGCATGTGTCAGCACATCAATCCCCGTGTCTGCTGCAATCGATGCCGGCATTGTTTTAGCAAACTCAGGATCCACGATAGCTACGGTTGGAGTTAAAGAGTAGTCCGTTAATGGGTACTTTTTATTCTCTGACTTATCTGTAATAACCGCAAATGGGGTAACCTCTGAACCTGTTCCAGATGTTGTTGGAATACAAATTAAACGCGCTTTTTTCCCTAACTCCGGAAATTTAAAGGCACGTTTACGAATATCCATAAACTTCTGTTTAATGTCATCAAAGTTTACTTCTGGGTGCTCATACATCAACCACATCACCTTAGCCGCATCCATTGAAGATCCCCCACCTAAGGCAATAATTGTATCAGGCTGG
Source organism: Turicibacter faecis (assembly GCF_037076425.1). Taxonomy (NCBI): domain Bacteria; kingdom Bacillati; phylum Bacillota; class Erysipelotrichia; order Erysipelotrichales; family Turicibacteraceae; genus Turicibacter; species Turicibacter faecis. Next base: position 2,153,466 of record NZ_AP028127.1, read on the forward strand.
AACTTTCTCATCAATTCAACACCCGCATTAACTGTCTCAATGCTTGGATCTGGTTCAACATCAAAGAATAATTCCAAATCTACCTTATTACGACGACGCTTAATAACATCCTCAACTTTATCCACATAGCCTAAATTATACATTCCACGATCTGTGACAATCATCGCCTTCTCCATCTCTTTCATGTCACGTAAATAGCGAATAGAATTACGCTCAAAGTAAATTTTAGGAGGTAATTTCATCCACTGCATATTGTTATTTCGACGACCAATCCGTTTAATATTTAATAAATTCACCGCACTCACATTGTTTGAAACAGAGTTATGTCCATAAGACCCACATCCTAACGTTAATGATGGAATAAAGGCATTATAAACTGATCCAATTCCCCCAAATGTTGAAGGTGCATTTTCGATTACACGAATCGCTTTACATTTTAACCCAAACTGAATTGAAATGTCATGATCTTGTGTATGAATAGCAGCCGAATGTCCTAATCCGTTAAATTCCACCATAGCAGCTGATTTAGCAAGTCCATCTTCTGTCGATGTCGCCTTTAAAACCGCTAATACTGGGGATAATTTTTCACGTGTCAATGGTTCATTTGGACCAACCTCTTGACAAATGACACAAATAATTTGGGTATCTTCAGGAACATTAAATCCTGATTGCTCTGCAATCCACGAAGCTGGCTTTCCAACTACAGCGGGATTCAAACGAGCTTGTGAAACATTTTCACCGTAAGCTTGGCAGCCAAACATATAATTTTCTAATTTTGCTTTTTCTTCATCATTCGCAAAATACACTTTAAAACGACTCATCTCTTCAATAAATGCATCATAAATTTCATGATCCACAATCGCTGCTTGCTCAGATGCACAAATCATCCCATTATCAAATGATTTTGATAAAACAATGTCGTTAACCGCACGCTTTAACACACATGTTTTTTCAACATAAGCAGGCACATTCCCTGCTCCAACCCCAAGTGCTGGTTTTCCACATGAATAAGCAGCCTTAACCATGGAATTTCCTCCAGTTGCTAAAATAGTCGCAACCCCTGGATGATTCATTAAACTAGTTGTCGCATACATTGAGCGCATCCCTAACCACTGAATACAGTTAGCTGGTGCCCCCGCTTTAATTGCTGCATCTCTAATTACCGTTGCTGCCTGAACCGAACATTCATACGCCGATGGATGAAAAGAGAAAATAATCGGATTTCTCGTTTTTAAGGCAATTAACGATTTAAAAATAACCGTAGATGTCGGATTAGTTGTTGGAATAATTCCACAGACAACCCCAACTGGTTCAGCAATCTCAGTAATTCCTGTTAAAGCATCCTCATTAATAATTCCTACCGTTTTTAAATGACGAAGATTATTTGTGACATATTCACAGGCAAATAAATTTTTTACTGCCTTATCCTCAAAAACACCACGTCCCGTTTCTTTAACGGCCGCTTCGGCTAATACACCATGTTGATCAAGTCCAGCTACTGAACATTTAGCCACTATGTAATCCACTTGCTCTTGATTAAATGTTTCAAAATCATCTAACGCTTTTAATGCCTTTTGAACTAACTCATCAACATGGCTATCAATTTCTTCATTTGTCCATGTCACCTTATTTTCTTCACTCATTTAATCTATTCCTCCCCAACTAAACAATACAATCATATACATTACGGTATATTAAACAAAGCGAATAAATATGACTGTCAAAAAGAAAAAAGGAACAATATTTAAAACGTTGATTCGCTTAATAAAAGAAAATTATTGATTCATGAAGATTGCTCTATCTCCATCAAGATATCACATCATTTTATTTTAAAGATACGCCATAAAAAAAAGAAGCAAATGATTCTCACTTGCTTCTTTGTCTTATCCCTCAATATCGCTCTTCTACTTCGGTTTATCCACCATAATCAGCTGTGTCAATTTTCATTTCACCGTTAACATCTTTAAAATAGAGATTCAAATCTGATGAATATAATAATTGGTCTGTTTCTTTAGACTTCATATCGTATTTAACATGGACGCGATATAAATCGTCTTGTGGTTTAATTTCCATCTTCGTAACCTCGTAATTAGGTACCTCTTTTTCATTCTCTAATTGATAAACAGTTAAATACTCGATTAAGTCACCTTTAACCGCGCTATCATCCGTAAAGTAACTATTTAATGCCTCTAATTCTGACTCATTCGTATAATCAGATAAATCATTTATCTCCTTAAAAAATTTCTCAGTCGTTGATTCAAGTTCTGTTGAAACTTTTGAATCAATATTTGAACAACCTACCATAAAAAATGAAAACAATACACCGAGTAAAGCAACCCTCTTTAACATACTATCTCTCCTATCGTTCCGTAGATTATCAAAATAAAATTAATGATTTTTTCTTGAAAGTTATATCCTTAATAAAGCTAGATATTAAGTAAATTTTCAAATGGGTATCTATCGAATATAGAAAATAACGCATTTTCATTAAAACTGCTCCCATTAGATTTTTATGATTGCTTTTTAATATGATTCAAACTATAGATTTTCCCCTCTCAAATCATAATTTTATTTCTCCTATAATTTATTATTTTTTCTAAATAAAAACAATATTTTTTCCTAAACGGTCATTTTTTACTCATAAACGGTCAAAAAGAACCTATTCCATTAGGATTTCATAGAACTTTTTTATTAAAGACTAAGGCATTTATACAGACTAATTAAAACCTAATTATCTAACCAAAAATTTGATTTCATTTGTAGATATTTCTTCGCCACCTTCACTTAAGTTTTACTCTCCTCTTCTCATCGAAAGCTTCATTTGCTTTGGATGTTTCTACATAATACAAGGGCTCCTTCTTTCAAAACATAAAATATTGAGACTTCAAATCAATACTTCCTTCATTTTCGACAAAAAAACACCAATAAATGAAATTATTATTTTTAAATTCTGCAGAGTAAATGGTATAATTTTGGTGTATAAGGGGGATGAATAAATGACTAAATATGTGATTCTTTCAAAAAAAAATTGGGTAGAATTCATCGCAACTATGGTAGCCGATTGGATTAAACGTAACATTGTAATAGATGATTTAGAATATTTAAAAATAAAATTAGGGATTGAAGTTATACTAATTAACCTTTTAAAAGGAACCGTAATTTATGGTTTAGCCTTTGTACTAAATACCTTTTATTTAACCCTCATTTTGCACACTTCCTATCTTTTTTTAAGAGTTAAATCTCATGGTCTCCATGCAAAAACAAGTTTAAATTGTTCAACTATTAGTATTGTTTTATTTGTTCTACTTCCTTATTTCTCACGTCATTTTATATTCAGCAATCATTTTATTATAATTAGTTTTATGGTTTCTTTTTTATGTTTAAATCGTTATGCACCTGCGGATACCGAAAAACAACCCTTAATTAATAGACAAAGAAGAGAAAAATTACGTAAACAATCCTTAATTCATTGCCTAATTCTTTTCTTCATCACCTTAATGATTAAAAATCCTGACATTAAAAAGATGATCACTTTAGGAATCCTCAGTCAAATTATTTTTACTTTACCCCTGACCTATAAAATTTTAAAAAGGAGCTATAACAACTATGAAAAATATACAGAAACATTTGATGAATAAACTTAGGCAAGAAACCGCTAAATCGTTAGGAAAAGTCGCATCAAAAGTAGGGGATAAAGCCATTGATACTACCTGTATCGGATTTGCTTATGAGCCTGATATCCCTCAAGCATTATTGACTCGGCGAGTAAATCAAAAATTGGAGGAGACTATTTAATGACTCTTTATTTTATTCTCTTTTTACAATTAGTAACATTACTAACAGGAGCCAGTATTTTATCCCCTCAAAAAATAGCTATAAAGGATTTCATTATTTGGTTATTAATCATTACTATAATTGGACTCCCTCTTTATAATGTCATTGGATTTTTTGCGATCTTTGTCGTTATTTTATTTTTAATTATCTCGCTATCCTTGAAGACTAAGCAAGTGTTTACTAATATTCTATCAGTATGTGTCCCATTAATTATAATAGTGGTAACTGATTACTTTTCACAAATCATGGAAATGTATGTCCTTAAGAAGGTTTTAAATTCTTTTATTGTACATTATGATAGGCTCCTTACGGTAGAGCTTCTCGCTAGTATGCTAAGTATCTTAATTTGTTGTTTTATTAAATCTTTAATCGGAAAATTCCGTCAATTTCTAACGCTAGATAGAAAATATCAGAGTCTAATTCTTAGCTTTCTTTTACTAACCCTCGTTATTTTTTATTTTAATATCTTTCTTGGACAAATCCAGGGATTTAGTCCAAAACATCTTATCCTTACAGGTTTATTATTTTTCATTTATGCCGTGTTATTAGGTTTGGTCGTTATGACTTTAATCTATATCTTAAACAAGGATGCCAAGATGAAACAGGAACGTATATTAAATCAACAACTACATGAGTATACTCTTCAAATTGAACAACTCTATACTAACTTAAATAGTTTCCGTCATGATTATCTCAATATTTTATTGAGTTTAGAGGAAGGGATTCGTCAAGAAAATATTGAAATTATAAAAGATGTCTATCAAAGCATTATCCAACCCACTAAGCAGCTGGTCAAAGGTAATGACTATATTTTAGGACAGCTACATAAGATTCAAGTAGTCGAAATTAAAAGTCTACTCACTGCCAAAATTATTAAATCTCAAAACAGTGGCATTGAGGTTCGATTAGAAATAGAAGATCCGATTAATTCAATTTACATGGATACCTTTTCATTTTATAGAGTTTTCTCTATCTTATTAGATAATGCAATCGAAGGAGCCAGTACGACAAACCATCCCTATATCTCCATTATCATGATTCAAGATAGAGATGCCCAACAAATACAGATTGAAAATAATTGTGAGGACAGGAAAATAGATTTACAAACTATCTATACCAAAGGCTATTCTTCTAAAGGAAAAGATAGAGGGATTGGCTTATATAATGTCCACCAACTCTTAGAAGAGAACAAATACATTAGACTAGAAACATCGTACGAATCAGGAGTATTTATTCAAACGTTAATATTACAAAACGAGGAGCGATAAAACGTGGACATTTTTGTTTTAGAGGATAACCCTATTCAAAGAAGCCGTTTAGAAAAAATCATTAATGAGTTAATAAAAAAGAATAATATTCCCTGCCAACGTCTCTTTTCAACAGCTAGCCCGGATAAATTGCTCGATGAGTTAACATCAATGGGGAATTATCACCTCTATTTTTTAGATTTGGAAATTAATGACTATACTAAAAAAGGTTTAGAAATTGCTCAACTCATTCGTGCGAAAGACCCGTATGGAACGATTGTATTTGTAACCACGCATCCAGAATTGGCTCCTAAGACATTCGAATATAAAGTCTCCGCACTAGATTTCATTACGAAAGATCAAGATAATTTAATGTTTAAAAAAAATATTGAAGAATGTTTAAAAATTGCGAGTGAATATTTAAACAAGCCAATAAGTGAGGATTCATTTATATTTAAAAATCAGTATACAAAATTCCAACTACCCTTTTCAGACATCTTATATTTTGAAACAGCTCAGGTTGCTCATAAAATTAATTTAATAACTCCTAAAAAAACAACACATTTTTATGGGCGTTTAAGTGAACTTGAAAAAAGTGACGAGCGACTTTTCCGTTGTCATCGCTCTTTTGTCGTAAATGTATCTAACATCACTCATATTGATAAAAAGAATAAAATAGTTTATCTTAAAGGTAACTATCATTGTCTCGTTTCACGGAGGTATTTAAAAGAACTTGAAGAAAAAATAAGGGAGATTGAAAAAAGATAGACTGGCATTTGAAATATGAAATAATCTTCATATTCTTATTCACATATACACCCTTTAATAATCTAATTTATTTTTTTAGAGCTCTATTGACATCTCTGAATATAGTCAAATGAACTAGATGATTAGGCTTAGATCCCTTACGAGGACTGGGCTTTTTTTAAAGTGCCAGATTGTAATATTAATTAAGTGCGCCCCATAAAAAAGCTCATAAATCGAATCTTTATTATAAAATGAAGTTACCCCAATAATAAAGCGCTGGACTAATCACAAAATTAAAACATTTATAAACAACCAATAACCAATGTGTTAAATTCCCCACACTACTAAACGAAAAACAACACTCATCATTGAATGTTGTTTTTTTCTATGCTCATAACAGGTTGTACAATCAAGGATACATCTTCTTAGATCTTTTAAACCATATAATAGAAAAACTGTTCATAAATTTATCAAAAAATCTAATCTTCTTTTAAAAATGTTGTATTTGCAACAAAATTATTATAGAATATGTCTATACTGGAGGTTTAAAGTATGAAAGATATCTTAAGAGAAATCGGGATGATTGCCCGTTCACTTGATTCTATTAGCAATATTGAATTTAAAGAGTATGATTTGACAAAGGGGCAATATCTCTATCTCGTTCGCATCTGTGAAAACCCCGGAATCATTCTAGAAAAACTGTCAGAATTAATTAAAGTTGATCGGACAACAGCCGCCCGTGCCATACAAAAGTTAGAAGCTAATCACCTCATTGAAAAAAAGGCAGATCCGATCAATAAAAAAATTAAATGCCTATTTCCAACAGAAAAAGGCCAAAATATCTACCCACTTATTATGAAAGAACATCACTATTCAACTCAAATAGCAGTTAACGGTCTATCAGAAAAGGAACAATTACTACTCGCGACACTCCTTCATCGGGTTAGAAAAAATGTTGAAGTAAGCTGGGAACACGTTAAAAAAGGAAAAAAACGAGAATATTAATAAACTGAGCAAGAAGGGAGAAAACTTATGTCAATTCACCTACAAAAAATCACTAAAAATAACGTTCAAGACTTACAAGAGGTGAGTATTCAAACCTTTACAGAAACATTCAAAGATAATAATTCTGAAAAAAGTCTAAATGATTATCTCAATACGGCCTATGAACTTACAAAATTAGAAAAAGAATTAGAAAATCCTCATTCAGAATTTTACTTTGCTTACTTTAATAACGAACTTGCAGGTTATCTAAAAATAAATATTAACGACGCTCAATCAGAAAAAATGGGGGAAAACGCTCTTGAAGTGGAGCGTATCTATATTAAAAAATCATTTAAACGCCGAGGTATTGGTCGTCATTTAATCGAAACAGCTGAACAATTAGCAAAAAAATATCAGAAAAATTTAATGTGGCTCGGAGTTTGGGAATACAATCCTAAAGCAATCGCCTTTTACGAAACATTAGGATTTAAAGTAATCGGTGCCCACTCCTTTTTCATGGGAGAAGAAGAACAAACCGATCTAATCATGAGTAAACAACTATAAAAAGCGTAGAAACCATATTCTATGGTTATCTACGCTTTTTCTTCTCACCCTATACAGCTATCTGATTAAAATTGACGATTTAGGTCATAAATACCCCTATAAATTGTAATTTAATTATTTCATTTTCTTTTCAAAACGGAACATTCCCTCAAAATAATCACCCATAGGAATATCGTCCGAATCGTTCGGATCTTTATGCCACTTGTTGAAAAATTCAACTATATGAAAACCACATTTGTTTACATAAAAGTGAATATTACGCTTTTCAAAGTATGGGGTGCAAGTTTCCCACACGTTTGTCTCAGGGTGTAACTTCTCTATTGCTTTCCAGATAGCCTGACCTATTCCTTTGCTTTGAATGCCGTTCTTTACATACAAAAAATCTAAATAATTGTGTTGTGTTTTTTTGTCTATCACTACAATAGCACCACCCACAAGTTCACCACCGACAACAGCTTCATAAGCCACAGAACCTTCTGCATTTAAGGAGCGGTCTATATGCGATTCGGGTAAAATCTGCTCATTTATTGCGCCGAAGCCTTCGACCGCACTTTGTTGAAAAGCTATTTGCATATCTTCTTTAAATTGAACAGTATGTTCAGACTGTAATATTCTTAATTCAAAATTCATTGTGCTACTCCTCGATAAATTGTAATTTTTTCCCTTATTATACTCTTTAATTGTTAAAAAATCTACTCGATAAAAGGAAATGACTGTATAACATTACTCGCATAGCACAACTTGACTTTAGATGAATATCAATTCTGCATTGACAAACGCTCTTACCCTCGCTGTAATATTATCTATTTTCTACACTCACAGCATTTGTGTGACATTCTCCTTTTCACCAAACTGTTTTTATCTGGGCCGTGTCCAACTTATCGCCAATAGTCTACAATCTTTTCGTCAAGAACTGCAACCTCTTTTTCCCGTTGTTTGAAATCAAAAACAGACAAATACTTTTCGTTCATATCCTTTTATCCCACTTGATACCGTATCATTCGATAACGGTGGCAAGCTATCTTTTTCGACTTATACCTATTGCGACTACTCCATATTGCTACGAATTCTATCCTTGAAACCTTGTACAGCAACCGCTTATCGTTCCCGATATTGATAACGACCTCAGACTTATGCACATATTGTTTACATTAAAAAATCTTTACAGCTTGAAAGCCGAAACATACAGAAACGGTAAAATTATAACAGCACATTCTGTCGAATAGAGTTATACCTATCTAAAGTATGATGCAACATAGACGTGCGCAAAAATTCCTTCACAGAAAACATGCAACGGTTAAAGCATTTGATGACAAACTCAAAAAATATAATGGGGTAAGACAAAAAGAGCGTAAGCGCGTAATATAAACATGTCTATTTTGACCTCCAACTTTGAGCTATACTTTAGCTATCAAAGAAAAGGAGGTCATTTTTATGAAGGAAAGTCCATTAATTGTTCCGATTCAACTTGAAACAGATTCCACTAAAAAAAGAACTCCCATCTGTTGTGTTCAACTGAATGGAAGTGAAATAACTTTTTATCCTGGGATTAATGACGATCTTTTAAGGAGAGTTCTGACGGAGTTGATGAAAAATGTTAGTTGATTTCACTCATGTTAAAAATATTTTTGTCGTTTGTGGTCGGACGGATATGCGTTGTGGGATTGATCGTCTCGCGGGAATTATTACGGATAAATATAATTTAGATTTATTTGATGATGCCTTATTTCTTTTCTGTGGTCTAAAAAAGGATCGATTTAAAGCACTTTATTGGGATACGGATGGCTTTATCCTCTTATATAAAAGGCTAGAGAATGGGAACCTTCAATGGCCACGAAACCAAGAAGAAGTCAAAAAGTTAACGAGTCAGGAGCTTCGCTGGTTACTTGAGGGACTCTCTATCCAACAGCCTAAAGCTATCAAACCCGCCCGCAAAGGATGCATTAATTAAAAATGGTAATAAATCCTGTATTTTCTATATAAAGTTGGACATACTAAGACTAATAAAATCATTTAGAAAAGAGGTGAGCCAAGTTGAACACGTTTGAATCAAAACTAATCGAAGAAAATCAGAAACTATTAAAGAAACTGGATCAACAAGCTCAACTACTCGCCCAAAAAGAGGAAAAAATTAATAAGCTCCAATTAAAAATGATGGAGCAGACCGACAAAATTGATACGCTTATTGAACAGGTTGAGTTTCTTTCAAAAAAGCTTTTTGGATCCTCAAGCGAGAAAACTAAGGTTGATCCAGGTCAGCTTACCCTTTTTGGGGATCCTGTATTAGAAGAACCTCTGACAAAGGATGAACCGACAGAGGAAATTACGTATCGCCGTCGTAAGACATCTGGTCGTAAAGCAGAATTAACGAAAGATTTACCTATTGAAGAAGTTCATTGTGAACTTCATGGAGAGGATTGTACATGTGACCATTGCGGTCAGGCCATGAAACCAATGGGGAAAAAGGTTGTTCGTGAAGAAGTCTGTTTTGTACCTGCACGATTATATAAGAAAGTTTATATTTCACATGCCTACGAATGTGATTGTCATGATCCTAATCTTGAAGCTAAATCCATTCGTTGTGCCGAGGTTCCTAAGGGACCTATCCAACGTAGCTTAGCAGGACCAACAACATTGGCTTGGCTTTTTCATCAAAAATTTGAACTCGGATTACCAACTTATCGCCAAGAGAAAGAATGGTCGTCTTATGGATTAGAAGTAAGTCGGAAAACTCTCTCTAATTGGATTATCCGTGCCTCTTTTGATTGGCTAGAACCTTTATATAAACTATTTCTAGATAAATTACGCCAACAAGAGGTCCTACATGCGGATGAAACATATTATCAGATTTTAAATCGTTCGGATGGAAAACCTGCTACATCAGAGGCTCGAATTTGGTTGATTCGTACCATCAAAGATGTGTCCCATCCCATTGTTTTTTATCACGCCGATTTAACACGCGCGAAGTCTGTTATTTTAGAACTACTTCGGTCGTTTAAAGGATGGCTTCATTGTGATGGCTATATAGCTTACAAAGATTTGCCAAATGTGACCACCGTGGGGTGTTGGGCACATGCACGCCGGAAATTTCAAGAGGTTTCAACGGAACATGGGAAAGCCAAACAAGCCGTTCACTTCTGTAATCAAATCTTTCGGTTAGAACGAGAGTTGATACACCTTTCCCCTGAGGAACGTCAAATCCAAAGAGAATCAAAAATTCGGCCAATCATTGAATCCTTTTATCAATTTATTGAAGGGATTCGTACGGTTAAAGGTAAGTTACAAACAGCGATTGTTTATGCCCAGAACCAAAGACGAGCACTCACAGAATTCTTGTCAAATGGACGTTTAGAGATCTCTAATAATTTAGCCGAACAAGCTATTAGACCCGTTGTCGTTGGACGTAAGAATTACCTCTTTTCAACGAGTGTCAAAGGGGCCCAAGCAAACGCCATGGCATATACCTTAATTGAAACAGCCAAAGCCAACGGATTAAATGTCTATCGTTATTTAACCTACCTTTTTGAAAAACTTCCAAATTGCGAATTCTTAGTAAATCCACAGCTATTGGGGGACTTTTTACCCTGGTCAAAAATAATTCAAGAAAATTGTAAATAAAAAGCAAGATTCAGTGTGCCTTTAGTGTACAACGAACCTTGCTTTTTTTCTATCCGTATTATAATTACCCGCTTACAAAAGAGCTATCAGAGTTTCAAAAACTCTAATAGCTCTTTCCTTATTCTTATGATAATTCAAATGACCAAAAATCTTGGTTTATGTTTTTTTAGAGGTGTAAAATTACTCCCACTCAATTGTTGCAGGCGGTTTTGAAGTAATATCATACACCACGCGGTTAACATGTGCCACTTCGTTTACAATACGAACTGAGATTTTTTCTAATACTTCAAATGGGATGCGTGCCCAATCAGATGTCATTCCATCGATTGATGTTACAGCACGAACAACAATCGTGTAATCATAAGTACGCTCATCTCCCATGACACCAACCGATTTAATATTCGGTAATGCCGTGAAATATTGCCAAACATCTCGTTCTAAGCCTGCCTTCTTAATCTCTTCACGTAAAATAAAATCCGAATCACGAACAATTTCTAATTTTTCTTCTGTCACTTCACCAAGAACGCGAATTCCAAGTCCTGGTCCTGGGAATGGTTGACGGAAGACAATTTCCTCAGGTAAACCAAGTTCTAATCCTAATTGACGAACTTCATCTTTGAACAACGTATTTAATGGTTCGATTAATTCAAACTCCATATCCTCAGGTAATCCCCCAACGTTATGATGCGATTTAATCGTTTGTGCCGTATCTGTTCCTGACTCAATAATATCTGTATATAACGTTCCTTGCGCTAAGAATTTCATATCTTTCAATTTAGCAGACTCTTCATCAAAACAATAAACGAACTCATTTCCAATAATTTTACGTTTTTGCTCAGGATCAGAGACACCTTTTAATTTGCTTAAGAAACGGTCCTGTGCATCAATTTTAATAAAGTTCATATTGAATTTTCCGTCAAATGTTTCAACAACACTCTCTGCTTCACCTTTACGAAGCAATCCATGATCAACAAACATACATGTTAATTGATCACCGATCGCACGATGGATAAGCGCTGCAACAACTGAAGAGTCAACCCCTCCACTTAAAGCACATAAAACATTGTCGTTTCCAACTTGCTCACGGATTTTTTGAACTTGTTCTTCAATAAAGTTTTTCATTGACCAATTCGCTTGTGCACCACAAACATCGAAAATAAAGTTACGTAACATGTCTGTCCCATAAACTGAGTGTTGAACTTCTGGATGGAACTGCACAAGATAAATATTTCGTTCCTCACAAGAAGCAGCTGCGATTGGACATGAATCACTACTTGCATCAACTACAAATCCTTCTGGTAAGTTCGTCACGTGATATCCATGACTCATCCAAACAACTTGCTCCTTAGGTGTATTCGCAAATAATTTACTATTATTTTTAACTGCAATTTCAGCCTTTCCATACTCACGTTGTTCTGCACGTTCAACTGTCCCACCGTGCATATGAGTCGTTAGCTGCATTCCATAACAAATTCCTAAAATCGGTAATCCTAAATTAAAGATTTCAGGGTCAACTGTAAAGGCACCCTCTTGAGTAACACTATTCGGGCTTCCACTAAAGATAATCCCTTTTACATTAGACATTTTCTTAATATCTGCGGCCGTTAATTTGTGTGACTTTAATTCACTGTAAACTCCAAACTCTCGGATTCGTCGTGCAATTAATTGATTGTACTGACTCCCGAAATCAAGAACAATAACTTGATCGTGTTGCATACCCTTCACCTCTTTTACTTCGTTCTTTAAAAAAATTATAGGCAAAAACCTATAATTTTCTTATTTCCATTATATAGTATAAAATTCTTTTTTTCCACATTAATTCGACAAAATAAACTGGTAATTTAAGCGAGGACAAAATGAATGAAGAAAATAACCATTAATGCCCACATTACAGGATGTACTTCTTTTTGGCGACGAGCCGCTAACATCATAATTGGGTATAAAACAAACCCTGATGCGATCCCCTCTGCAATTGAATAACCTAACACCATCATAATGATTGTAACGAATGATGGAATTGAAGTCTCTAGGTTTTTCCATTCAATATCCCCTAGTGATGAAGCCATTAAAATTCCTACCGTGATTAAGGCTGGTGCCGTTACCGCTGATGTAACAACAGATAACAATCCTGAACAGAATAACATCAGTAAGAAACATAACGCTGTAAAGACAGATGTTAATCCTGTACGTCCTCCCGCTTCAACACCTGTTAGTGATTCAACAAATGAAGTCGTTGAAGATGTTCCAAGAACTGATCCAATAACAGTGGCACTTGAGTCAGCTAATAAAGCTTTATCTCCATTAACTAAATGTCCCTTTTGGTCAACTAATCCTGCACGAGTCCCAACCGCAACTAAAGTTCCGGCAGTATCGAAGAAGTCAACGAATAAAAATGAGAAAATAACTGGAATCATTTCAACCGTAAAAATACTTGGTAATGCCTCAAATAATGCCCCAAATGTTGGTTTTAAAGATGGGATTGGTGCAATAATTTGTGTTGGTAAAGCTACAACACCTAAAAGAATCCCTACAACAGCTGTAACAATCATTCCAATAAAAATGGCAGCTGGTGTCTTACGAACTAATAAAACTAAAGTAACAATTAATCCGATAACGGTAATTAAAACGTTAGGATCTGTTAAATTTCCGATTCCTACTAACGTTGCATCGTTATTAACGATAATCCCTGAATTTTGGAATCCTAAAAATGCGATAAAAAATCCAATTCCTGTTCCTACTGCGTGTTTTAAAGCAGTTGGAATACTATTAATAATTAATTCTCGTAAACCAGTAGCTGATAAAATAATAAATAAAATTCCTGAAACAAAAATTCCAGCTAATGCCTGTTGCCAGCTATATCCCATCATAAGAACTACAGTATACGCGAAAAAAGCATTCATTCCCATTCCCGGTGCTAATGCAACTGGGAAATTTGCATAAAGTCCCATAATTAAAGTCCCAATTGTTGCCGCTAAAATAGTAGCTGTAAATACCGCCCCAGTATCCATTCCAGCTGCACCCAATGTATTGGGATTAACAAAGATAATGTATGCCATGGATAAAAAAGTAGTTAATCCAGCAATAAATTCCTTTGAAACCGTAGTTCCACGCTCTTCCAATTTGAAGAATTTGTTCATAAGGTTACTCCTCCTAATTATTCATTCTTCTCCCGATTTTGTTTAAATGATGAAACAAATTGTGCATTATATGAATTCCTACTCCAATAGTAATTTTTAAATGCCCGCCTTCACAATTATCTCAATCATTTAAACAAAAAAAGACTTTCAGTATCCATTACTGAAAGTCTCCACAGTGGAATGACTAAACGTGATAAACTATGGCCAATTTATCCTGTTTTGCTAATTACCACCCGTAGTCTACTCATTTACGGTGAGTAGGTAGAGACTTTCGGACCCTATTTCCGATGATATACGAGAGAAAAGATTAAATTTACTTCTTAAATATACGTTCATTTCTTAAAAAAGTCAATCCTATTTACACAAATTCTTCACATTAGTTTAGATTTTTTATTAAAAAATGAAAATAATTCCTTTTCCTTTCATTTTTAAACGCATTAAAAAAGGATGAAGAAACCACACGCTCTCATTTCTTCATCCTTTTCCAAAAATATACTAATAAATAACCGATTATTTTTATCGCCGTAATAAATGAATACGCTATTGTCACACCCAACGTATTCATCAATAAGTCGTCCACATTAAATCCTCTATAGGCATACCCTGTTACATAATCATACATCAGTTGTAAACATTCAATTGTTAAGGATACTAAAAAGCCGACCCCTGTCACTTTAAAAATTCCCCACTTTCGCTTTTGAAAAACAGTAGGTAAGTAAAAGCTTAGCGGCATTAACATAATGAAATTCCCCAACGTAGTAATATGAAACAAATTATTCCATTTCATAAAATCAAATAATTGAAAATTGTGACGACGTTCAGATACAATTCCACAACTAACCCCTTTCCTTAGCAGTTCAAGATAATGAGCATTAATAGGCATAGGAAAAAAGGTTAAGCGAATAACATTTAATACATAAAAAACAAAAGAAGTGACTATCATAAAGTGAAACAGTGATTTATATTGAATCCGACGATAATAAATAATCATGATTCCTAAAGTCAAAATCACTGTCATCAGTAGGTTGAAGTTTAGTACTGATATCCTTTCTAACTGATCAATCTGATTCGCTAAATCGGATAAATTATGACACCCTACTACAGCCTCCTTCATGATATTCACTCCCTATTAATTAATCTTATTTTACTCGTACCACTTGTGTCCTTACGACCATATCATGTAATGTACACAGTTCTTGTTTACGAATGCATTGATAAGCCAATAGGATCCCATTAAATAATACAATAAATCCTCGTGTTAATGAAGATAATAAAAACTTCATCATAAAATCGCGTTGGAAATACTGCTTTAATGTCATTTCTTTCCCATCTGCTCTAAGCTCTTTGATCTTCATTAGTTTCTTTCCAACTGTTTG
This sequence comes from Turicibacter faecis, assembly GCF_037076425.1. Lineage (NCBI taxonomy): Bacteria > Bacillati > Bacillota > Erysipelotrichia > Erysipelotrichales > Turicibacteraceae > Turicibacter > Turicibacter faecis. The sequence continues at coordinate 2,168,973 of NZ_AP028127.1, forward strand.
CCCTGGCATTTTTACTGGAACATAAACAAAGTAAATCCAAACGTAAAGAAGTTGAAGTGCCACCATGGCCAATAATCCATTTAACTGTAATGGATTCTCTATACTTACTGAAAAAGCACTCATAATAAAACCAAAATTACCAAAAAAGATAACGACTAACATCAATGCATCAATTAAAAATGCGACCCCTCGTCTGAATAAAAGATTAAACATTACTAACATCCCTCTCCTATAATTGCCGAAATTAAATTACTCCCTTATTATACATGAGATAATATAGAGTGTAAATTAAGTTATTTTATCTTTCACTGCTTTTATACTGAAAGCGAGGAGGGCTAGTTTTTTAAATATTTATAAAGAAAAGAGGAATGCTTATGTCATTCGACCAATCCTATTTTTATAGCCTGGTTAAGGATATTTTAACGACTCCTAGCCCAAGTGGCTATACATATCATGTTATTGAAAAAATAGCCCAATATAGCAGCGAATTGGGTCTTTCTCACCATAAAACCAATAAAGGTAATCTTATAATTGAATTTCCGGGAATCCACCCCAACCAAACACTTGCGTTGGCAGCCCACGTCGATACTTTGGGACTTATGGTTCGTTCTATTAACCATGACGGAACACTAAACTTAACCTCAATTGGTGGAAATCAAATGATGACATTACAAGGAGAATACTGTCAAATTCATACCCGAAATAATACCACTTATACGGGAACAATTCTTAGCACCACCCCGTCCGCTCACGTCTATAAGGAATGTACACAAACAGGACAGACTATTGATGAGCTTATGGTTAGAATCGATGAAAAGGCGGAGAGTAAAGACGACGTTATTAATCTAGGTATACAAAATGGTGATTTCATATCAATTGACCCCAAAACAGTCATCACCAAAAGTGGATTTATTAAATCTCGGCATATTGACGACAAAGTAAGTGTTTCGATTATTCTAACAGTCTTTAAGTATTTGAAAGACAACAACTTAAAGCCTCGACATACGATTAAACTTATTATCTCTACTTATGAAGAAGTGGGACATGGAGCCTCTTATATTCCAAATGATGTCAGTCGCTTACTTGTCGTTGATATGGGGTGTGTAGGTAAAGATTTATCATGTACCGAGTATGATGTTTCCATCTGTGCTAAAGATTCATCTGGCCCCTATGACTATAATATGGTTTCCGAGCTCCTCACTTTGTCTAAAAAACACCAAATAAACCACGCAATCGACATATACCCTTTCTATGGTTCGGATGCCTCAGCTGCTCTTCGCGCTGGGCACGATATAAAAGCGGCCTTAATCGGACCTGGGGTCCATGCTTCACACGGAGTCGAACGAACCCATATTGAAGGATGTCTCAACACAATGAAATTAATCTTCGCCTACTTAACAGAAATTCAATTTTAATAGTTAAAAGGAGACCATCCTATCTAAGATGGTCTCCTTTTATTAGAGATATCCTCCATTTTTTATTCAACTACCAATTTTGCAGACTTATCCCCATGTAAATAAGCTTGATAACGATTAATAATATCCATCATTTCCTGACGCGTCTTAACCGTTGTAATTAGACGTTTAACATGAGTTGCACCCTCTAATCCTTTAATATACCATGCCATATGCGATCTCATCTCAAGTAGGGCGACCTTTTCACATTTTAAATCAATTAATCTATCCATATGGTCAATAGCTAAGCGTAGCTTTTCATCTGCTGACGGTTCTTCAATTAACTCATCTGTTTTTAAATAGTGTACAATTTGCTTCATAAGCCATGGATTTCCAAGGGCAGCACGACCAATCATAATACCATCTACCCCAGACTCCTCTAACACCTTTTTAGCGACTTCTGGAGAATTAATATCTCCATTACCTATAACAGGAATCGTTTTAATTGCCTCTTTAACATCTTTAATAATTCCCCAGTCTGCTTTTCCTTCGTACATTTGCGAACGTGTGCGTCCGTGGACAGCAACAGCACTCGCCCCTGCTTGTTCAATTTTCAATGCATTCTCAATCGCATAAATATGCTCTTTATCCCATCCTGTACGCATTTTTACGGTTACAGGCTTTTTACAAACATCTACAACGCTTGCGACAATATCATAGATTTTTTCTGGTTCTAATAACAAACGTGCTCCCGCTTCATTTTTAGTCACCTTAGGAACTGGACATCCCATATTAATATCAATAATGTCGCAATCACAATTCGCATCAACATATTTAGCTGCCTCAATAAACGTTTCCTTATCTGCACCAAAAATTTGCATCGATAATGGACGCTCTGCCGGATCAACATATAGCATATCTAACGTTTTTTTATTTTGATACACAACAGCCTTATCACTTACCATTTCTGCATAAATTAATCCCGTTCCCATTTCTTTAATAATCGTACGAAATGCGGCATTACAAACACCAGCCATTGGTGCTAAAACAACAGGATTATCAATTTCAATTTCACGGATTTTAAAACTCATTGTTTCATCACTCTCCCTTTCAAAGGACTCTATATTTTTATAAACGAACATATCTTTAATTCTCATATCCTTACCTTAAACGATAGTCGCCAAGGCTTTGATTCCCCTACCACTTAAAAATCAGCTGTAGCTTCCTTTAGTAGGGCTTTAAAGGAGTTGAACATCTAACAACTTCTTTAGATATCTATTTAAAAGCACTAAAATTATCGACATAAAATCTCAAATCATTATACCGTATCCCGTTTAAAACTTCAAGTCACGTCTATTGATTCACTCTAGACGTCGCATATTAAAAGGAGGATTTATCCAATCCTCCTTTTGTATTTTTGTATGCAAACCGTTATCCCTTCCAAATAACAAAAGCCATATACGCTACATAAAGTGAAATTAATATAACTCCTTCTACTTTATTAATCTTACGTTTAGACACCGCAAATCCATAGGCAATTAGTGAGGTGATCAACATCAAGAACATGTCGAAAAATACGGACGTATTAATCGTAATCTCGTGAATAGTTGATGAAATTCCAAGAACAAAAAACACATTGAATATATTTGAACCAATTACATTTCCAAGTGCAATATCACTCTCACCTTTACGAGCGGCCACAACGGAAGTCACTAATTCTGGTAAGGATGTCCCAATAGCTACAATTGTTAAACCTACCATACTTTGGCTCATTCCGAATGTTAGGGCAATGGCTGACGCCGCATCAACGACCCAATCCCCACCAAGGACAATTCCAACAATACCAATTAAACATAATCCAATACTTTTAGGCATTGAATATACCTTAATCTCTTCTTCTGTCTCAGCCTCAACGCCATTCTTACGAGAAGTTAACGCTAATTCAATCAGATAATACATAAAGATAGCCATCAATAACAACAACATAATTCCATCTGCTTGTGTCAAGACATTATCAGGATAATTATGATATTTCGAATCATATCCTAAAAGAATTAAAACAAATGTCCCTAAAATCGCAAATGGGAATTCCTTCGCGATGATAGATCGCTTAACCTTTAACGGACAGATAAAAGCGGAAACTCCAACTACCACTAATAAATTAAACATATTAGATCCGATAACATTTCCTACTGTAATATCATTTGCACCAGCAAAGGCCCCTGTAATACTTACCGCTGCCTCTGGAGCACTCGTACCAAATGCTACAATCGTTAATCCGATAATCAAGCTCGGTATTTTCAATGTTTTAGCAATCGACGACGCCCCTCCTACGAACCAATCCGCCCCTTTTATTAACAAAATAAAACCAACAATCAACATGATATAACTCATTCATTTCACATCCTTTTTATTATCGATTTAAGAAAATGCTTAATCCGATAAGAATTAAAATAATCCCACCGACAATCTCAGCATAATTATTCAGATATTTTCCAATCTTCTTCCCAAGTAAAACACCGATATAACTGACGATAAATGTAATAATACCGATGATGGTAATAGCTAGAACAATATTAACATCAAAAAAGGCAAAGGTAACTCCCACGACCAATGCATCTATACTTGTTGCAATGGCCAAGATTGTTAAAGATTTTACACTTAATGAGCCTTGATTTTCCTCCTCCTCTCCATCGTGAGAAAATGCCTCATAGAGCATCTTTCCCCCAATCGCCCCTAATAAGATAAGGGCAATCCAAGGTGTAAATGTTTGAATGTACTTCGCAAAACTTTGACCACAAATCCAACCGATTAAGGGCATCAAAGCCTGAAAGCCACCAAAAAATACAGCGACTTTTGCTGCCTGACGTGAATTAGAACGCTTAAGACTCATTCCCTTCGCAATAGAAACCGTAAAAGCATCCATGGCCAAGCTAACCGCAATAAAAATCAACGTTAAAATTCCCATCCAAAACCCTCCTTTCTATAACCTCTTTAATCCAAGTCGTATGAAAGCAATAAAAAAACGAGATTCATACATAACAAAAAAGTTATGTATGAGTCTCGTCATTTAATATTAAGCCAGAAATTAATTTCGCGATTGTTGACCTAATCACATCAAAGATGCTAACTACTCCCTCATTCTTAAACAGGTTTTAATTAATAACGAGATTAGTATACTATATTCATAGGTTATATTTCAAGAACGACATTCCAATTTTTGAAATGTAATCTTATTATTTACAAACTATTAAAAATTAAACCAAGAATTATAAATTAAAACTCTATTAACACGTAAAAATAAACTTTTTAAAGGGAGATTTATCTTTTAACAACCGGACGACGTAAATCTAACTTTTTCGTCTACTTAAATATGTATAATAAAAAAATCATAGGGGGGTGAGGCTATGAGCCGTTATCAAAAAAGGCAACAAAAAATTTGGCTTAATCTAATCAAGATGAATCTTTTATCTCTAATCATCGGTGGTAGTATTTTTTATTATTATGAAACACAAACAGTGATTGAGACGCTCAATAAAAAAATTAACCAACAAAACCAAACCATTAATCAACAACATCATGCACAAACATCACTAATTAATGCTAATCACTCTTTACAAGAACAATTAGAATTAGCTCTGCAAACAAAGGCAACATTAGAAAATGAGGCGACGTCTCAAGAAGATCAACTCGTTGCATTAAATGAACAAAATGAACAATTAAACCAAAACATTAGCAGCCTAAGTAAACAACTAGAGGACTTAACAAAGTTAAACGAACAGTATATCTCTGAAAGGCCTCTTAGTGTAAATGAATTAGAAGTTAAATATCGAAACCTCCTTGGCGAGGCCCAGAGCAAAGCAGGCGAATTGGAAAATGCTAAAAATGATGTTCAAAAGGAAAGGGATGAAATACAAAACTACTATAATACCCTTAACGAGCATTTTTACGTAAAAGATGATTTAAAGGTTAAATTAGTTGAAACGCGAACAACCGATCAGCATTACTGGTTAGCAGAAGTTGTCGCCTCAAACGAAACACCACTTAAGGGGGCCATGGCAAATAATACTTATAATGGGGAGCGAGAAACCATTTCCTCAATGGCCAAACGTTTAAATGCCATTCTTGCTATTAATGCATCTGGATTTTATGCTAAAACAAATCGTCCGATGGGGGCTGTTGTACGCAATGGAGAGTTAATTAGTCTAGACACCTCTTATACTGAAGAAATTTTATCCTTAAAATCAGATGGCGATTTAACTTTTACAACGATTAATACAGAAGAGGAATTTAAAAACGCTGATATTCAGCAGACATTCACGTTCGGTCCTATTTTAATTCGTGACGGAAAACCTCTTGAAATAAAGGATACTAGTTATCACCCAAGAACGGCAATCGGACAATTAGATGATAATAGATACGTCCTACTTGTTGCTGAGGGACGTATGGAAGGGGCAAAGGGAATGAGCCTTCAAGAGGCTCAACAAATCTTTTTAAATTTAGGTTGTGAAACTGCATATAATTTGGATGGTGGAGGTTCAACAAGTCTTTACTTCCAGGGAAAACTTATCAACACTCCTTCAGACGGAAATGAACGGTCTGTGGTAGATATGATTTACTTTTAAAAGGGAGGTTTTATCTTCAAAGATAAAACCTCCCTTTTAAATTCATCTTAACTTCACTCTATTGAGCCTATCTGCAAGAAAATCACATCTAGACAATATTATCATGCTACTACTAAGTTACTCTCCTAGAGAGTGAGATACTTTTTTAATTGCCATCGCATTAAACTTTTTACTCCATTCGTGGGCTTGCTTTCCTTTAATCTTGTACTGAGGATTAATTTCAGCTAAAGGAATCATCACAAAATCCCTATCAGTCATATATGGATGAGGAACAACTAATCTCTCTGTCATAATATTTTCTTTTCCATAAAGTAGTATATCTACATCAATAACACGCGGACCCCATTTCATCTCACGAATACGACCAAGATCGCTTTCAATTAACTGACAAACCTCTAATAATTCAAATGGGTTTAAAGAAGTTTCGATTTCTACCACGAGATTCATAAAAAGATCCTGTTCCTTATATCCCCACGGTTCCGTTTCATAGAGGGATGAAACACGAGTTATTCCAATCCCCTCATGACGATTTAATAGTTGAAGAGCATCATATAAATATTTTTTTTTATCTCCTATATTAGATCCAAGCCCTAAGTAGGCAATCTGCATCCCTATCACTCCTATCTTGTAACTAAAAGACTGACAGCGGCCGTTCCATTAAAGTTTGTAATAGGCGGTTGCATCTTTCTTACTTCAACTTTTACGTTCTCAATCGTGCGGTAAGTTTGAATTAAACTATTTCCAATTCGATACGCTAACGTTTCCAACAAGTCCACATGTTCACCGTACATAATATCTTCAATAATAGCATAAGCATCTGCATAGTTAATCGTTAAATTTAAAGCATCTGATGCGCCAGCTCTAGCAACACAATTTGTCTTCATCCAAACATCGACCTTAAACTTCTGATCAAATTCATATTCATGGGGACACGCACCATGTCTTGTTACAAATATCATATCATTTAACATAATTTGTTCCATTTTTAACACTCCTCTTTCTATTAGCCAATCAATGCTTCCATTACCCGGGCTGCACGAGCATTTTCAAGGACATCATGCACTCGAACAATATTTATATTCTTACTTACCGCAAAGCAAGTGGCTGCCATTGTTCCCTCTGCTCTTTGATTTACTCCTAACCCACCTAATAAATGACCAATTGTTCCTTTTTTACTTACACCTAGTAAAATGGGATACCCCAAGTCGTGTAGCTCTGTAATTCGTCGTAATAATTCAATATTTCCCTCAACGGTTTTGGCAAAACCAATCCCTGGATCAATAATTATTTTATCTTGGTTCACCCCTGCAGCTTTTACTAACTCAATACTCTCCATCATTTCTTTCTTCACGGTTAAAACGATATCCTCATACTCAGTCAATGACCCGCTAACCGCTGTTATACAATTTGTTTTCTCTAAATTTGGTTTACGATTATGCATCAAAATAACATAGGCACCTGTTTGTGCCATCACCTCAGGCATTAATGGATCAAATTTGGCTCCACCGATATCATTAATTATTGTTGCACCCGCTAGGACGGCTTGCCTTGCCACCTCAGCCTTATACGTATCAATAGAAATAGGAACGTCAATTTCAGTAACTAGTCGTTTAATAACCGGAATAACTCGACTTAACTCCTCCTCTAAACGAACAATACTAGAACCCGGACGTGTTGACTCACCCCCAACATCAATAATATCAGCACCATCTAAAACCATTTGTTTAGCTCTTTTCACAATTTCATCAAGCTGTGAATAACTCCCACCATCGGAAAAACTATCCGGCGTAATATTTAAAATACCCATAATTAACGGCTTCTTTTGATTAAATAACATAGTAATCTCCCCTGTTTTTCTATTTAACTTATTTATAAGTATAAGTCATATCAAACGTCAAGTAAATACAAAAAAAGTCGTGTTCTCCAATCACACGACTTTTTCTCTTTTATTTAATTAGCGTTCTCTAACGCTTTAAAGAAGCCTTTAGGATGTTTACAAACAGGACACATAGCCGGCGCTGCTACTCCGAAATGGATATGTCCACAGACTTGACATTCCCACGCAATAGGAGTTGCACGCTTAAACATTGTATCATCTTCAAATTCCTTGGCTAATGTAGCGAAACGTTGGCGATGAGTTTCTTCAATCTTTCCAATAAAATTAAAAGATGCCGCAATCTGTGGAAATCCTTCATCTTTAGCAACTTGAGCAAATGCCGGATAAACCTCTTCATGCTCGTGTGCCTCTGCACGCACCGATGCCATTAAATTTTGCATCGTATTCTCTTGATATAAGTCTACGGGATAATTCGCATCAATTTGAATTTCCTCTCCATTAAATTCATCCATCAAATGTTGAAAAAATATCTTCGCATGCATCTTTTCCTGTTCCGCTGTTAATTTAAAGACATCAGCAACTAATGGATATCCTTGCTTTCTAGCAATACTCTCATAAAAATTATACCTATTGCGTGCTTGAGACTCCCCTGCGAATGCTCGCATTAAATTTTTATGTGTTTCAGTTCCCTTTAACGTTGCCATTCTATCTAACCTCCATTAAGCTTTGAAATATAATTTTATTGTGGAGGATTAGATTTAAAATATTCTAACAAACTAAAAGTTAGGTTTAATTTGCAACCTTTTATGCTAGAACTTATGTTATCTCCTTTATTATTTTCACGTTTTATTTCTTATTTTCCTTTTTCTTGTAAATATTTACAAATTAATATTAATTGAGAATTAAATTCTTTAACGTAAGGCGACGTCGTATCCATTTTAGGATATAAATAGATAATCTCGTCCTCAAACATCAAACTGAGTTGACTTTCTTGATTAGATATAAGATATTGACTTTTAATTAAATGATTTAAGTCTCTTGTTATCATCGATACGGTTTCAGCGTCGTAACTCAACCTAATCAACTGATAGTCCGAAGTAAAAATATAAAGGATTAAAGATTTATCCCTACAATATAAATTTTTAGGATAAATGACGGTTTTATGATCAAAAACAAGACATTCATCAATAACCTTTAACAGGTAAATAAGAGCTACAGATTGGGAGTCACTATATCGCATTGAATTTTCCCTTAATTGATTAATGGTAATCATAAAAACCCTCCTTTCACAACAAGATATGTCTTAAAAGGAGGAAAAAGAACACTAGACAATAATTCTTAATAAATAATTATAAATAATGAGCTGTTCCTGATCAATTGGGGTCATAATCATTTCTCTTAAAGTATAAGGAACTTTCACTGCATCACGGATAAACTTCATTCGTTGTTTAGCGACTGCCTCGTAGAATTCCTCTTTATTATGCGTTCTTAAGTAATTTTTTAATGGTAATCCTAACTCTTTTAACTGTGGATACTCTTCATAATAAAAGGTAACTAAATCTATTGTTGCAACGTGAGCTCTATCATATTTCATATTTTTAGGATTAAGGAGTTGGGTATAGTAATAATTAAGTTCTGTTACTTTGCTTACATCTTCTCCGTCTTTTGCTAGACGTTTAGCTGACTGACTCATATATTTTTGACTCTGCAAGCTACGAATAAGATGTCGGGATTCTCGAAAATGAGTATTTGTTACATCCTGCGCCATTAACCAGTTATATACACTATAAAAATTAGCTAACTCTAAATACCCTAATCTTGCTAACGACGTCGCAATACGACTTCTCAAATGGCATCGTGCCTTTTGATCCTCCTCATTTTGATATAAAAAGATATACACACTTAATCTTAGCTTTAAGGGTAGATAATCGAGTGGTGTTGTTGGGTACACTCTAAATTTTCCCTGATATATCCATGCTATCCTTTGTATTAAAAATTTATTTAACTCCTCCAATTGGCCATTGTCTTCCACTAATAGCTTATGAAATTCCGAATTAAAAAATTTTTCTAATTCTGTAAAGCGAGTATTTGCTAAAGACATGTACCACTCTGGTAAGACATCTGCACCCTTTAACATCTGATAAGTATATAAATACTTAATATTAAATAAGTAACTCCTACTTTTCAAATCTGCATGTAGCCTCTTAAAACTGTTTAATCGTGTTACACTTGGTTCCTTTTGATATTGATTGAAAAACATTTCAGCACGGTGAATAGCTTTTTGAAATTTCATACTCATCCCTCCATCAGCTAACAGTATCCCTAATATACTATATGCACCGACCCCACCCTTTTTGTTATCTCAATTTAAAAAATAAAAAAAACCTTACAGCTATTAGCTACAAGGTCACTTTATTTCGACGTTAACTTTCCTCTCTATATTTAAAGTGAGACACGCTCTCCTTCCAAACGTGGAAGGATCTCTTTCAACAAATAATCCCTTACCTGTTGCCCAAGGTCTTCACGCTCTAGCGCAAAGTCAATCGTCGCTTTAATGAATCCAAATTTATCTCCAACATCATATCGCTTTCCTTGAAAATCATAGGCATATACCGCCTGACGATCCATTAATCGATCAATAGCATCCGTTAATTGAATTTCACCCCCTGTACCAGGCTCTTGGTCTTCTAACATTTCAAAAATTTCAGGTGTAAGTACATATCTTCCCATAATAGCCAAATCTGAAGGTGCTTCATCAATCCGTGGCTTTTCAACCATTCCTGTTAACTTTACCATTCTAGAATCACCGTTAAACCTTTGAGACTCAGCAGGGTGTACAATCCCGTACTTATAAACTTCCTCATGAGGAACCCTCTGTACTCCCATAATAGAACATCCAATTTTATTATATGCTTGTACAAGTTGCTTTGTAGCCGGATTTTCATCATTGACTACCACATCGTCACCTAATAAGACAACAAAAGGTTCATCTTTAATAAAGGTTTTAGCACATAAAATGGCATGTCCTAATCCCTTTGCCTCCTTTTGACGAACGTAATGAATTTGAACTAAATTAGAAATCTCTTTCACCATCTCTAACATTTCTAATTTTCCCTTTTTCTCTAGTGTATCTTCTAATTCATATGATTTATCAAAATGGTCCTCAATTGGTCGTTTCATAGAACTTGTTACAATTAAAATTTCCTCAATTCCGGATGCAACCGCCTCTTCAACAATATATTGAATGGTCGGTTTATCCACAAGAGGCAACATTTCTTTGGGCTGTGCCTTAGTTGCAGGCAAAAACCTTGTTCCCAACCCTGCCGCTGGAATAACCGCCTTCCTTACTGGTTTCCGCATGAATTCATCTCCATTTCCAAATATCCCATTAATTATATATCTATTATATTATAAATAGTTTTTCCAAATTTTATAACAACAATGTAGGAGGAAATTAGAAAATTTTTACTAATGCTTTCCCTCACAAAATCAGAAAACGTTCATACACTAAATTAGGTAGTAAATCTACCGAGATTAAATGAGGTGAATTATTTATGTGTGGAAATGGAAATTGTTGTTTTATTTTAGTTTTATTTATCTTATTAGCTATCATTGCTTGCTGCTGTAACGGTGGATTCTAAGCCAAGAATATAAATTTTTTAAGGGTGGTCTAGACGGACCTCCCTTTTTTATTTTATACTCCGCTATCCATCATCGGTATAAAAAGAGTACATCCACTTGCTATTACTCTCTCACAAAATACGTTATTTTTCATACATTAAATTAGGTAGTAATTCTACCAAGACTAAATGAGGTGAACAATCTATGTGTGGAAATGGAAATTGTTGTTTTATTTTAGTTTTATTTATCTTATTAGCTATCATTGCTTGCTGCTGTAACGGCGGATTCTAAGATAAAAAAATAATAACAAAAGGGACCTTATACTAGGTCCCTTTTTCTCTTACCTCATTCATTAAAAAACAACTTCTTTGTAATCACCCTATCAGTATTCATTTTATTTAACTTGAATAAAGATACACGCTTATTGAAGATTAATAGTCTCTTTAAAACCTTACATAAAATTATCCTTGCATCTGCTCAACAACAAACAGGATCCATCGCTCGGACAGTAGCATTACAAAAACTATCATTTACGAAGGAGTATAGTTAATATCCTGATATTCCTACGAATTTTCACGAAAATTACTAGTCCCCTTGTTAGATAAATCTAATAATTTATGTTGCGCACATGCATAACGGGCGCTATCTATCTTATCAACCTTGCTATAATAATAATAAGCCATTTCAAAGTCTTGATTTTTTTCTGCCTCTTGTCCCTGGGTAAACTGAGATTTAGATATCATTACACGTTCTATTATTTCCATTTCTCTTTTTAAGGATGATAGGGGAATTTGGGCATAAGCTTTTTTATAACTTAAAAGTGCTCCCCTTAAATCATCATTTACAAATGATACCTCCGCATTTAACTTATATCTGTATACCTCAACACATCTTGGAACTAGGTTCACACCTATAATAGCCAGAGAAAAAAGAAAAATAAATAATTTATATCGCCATAATTTTTTCATACCTTTTAACCTTACTATCTAGTTCGCCTTTCTAAGCATCGAATTTATATTTCTATCTCTTAACTGTAGACAATTGGATGACTATATCGATAGACTTTAAAACTCCTATTAATCAAAATTCCCCCAAATCTTTCAATACGTCCCTGTAAAAAGTTTCTAAACTTCGAAATTCCTGATTTAAAGAGTTGATACTTAACGTCCTGAAACTCAGGATCACTTAAAATAAATCCAATAAAGTCATCTACATTATCCACTCTCATCAATGACTCGTAATCCCCCACGGTAATTTGTCTAAATGTTTGATTCAGAAATCTTTCCGCAGAAGTTACAGAATTATAATAATACTGATTATCTAAAGACTTTTCTCTTAATGACTGATCAAATTCTGCAAGTAATCGATAGACCGAGGCATAGTAGTCCTCAACTATCTTGATATAATAAAAAACTCCATCATCTTTTAATGCCCTTATTCCCTCTAAAAAAATATCCATTTGTTTTTCTTCACTACGTAAATCCAAATTACTAGAATAAACAATATCGGCTGTTTTACTCTCTATCTCTAAACCTTTTCCACGGTTTAGCATGATATTTATATCTGATGGGTTTACCAACATGCGTTTAATTCGTAAAATATTTTCTAATTGTTCATCGACTAAATATAATTGTTGAAATCGACGGCTTGGATAAAACCCACTTGTCCAATAAGATAACGATAAACATCCTAATTTAACAACAACCTCATTCCCATTCATATCACTATTGTACGTTAACCAAATATCACAATTATGATTGATGCCGTAGCGTTCAAACATATACATCAAGTCATATTTAATCGATGGATAAAAAAATTCTCGTGATTCCATTTTCTTTAATGAGTTCACGACATGTTTTTCAACATTACAAATCGCATAAGGTATCACTTCCCATCCCCCTTCCTAACATTCATTATTTATAAACACCATTATCCACATTAATTAATCATCTATGTGGATAACTTAGACTCTATTTTTATCAGTTTAATAAGCATTTTATTGATAAAATATAAATTTATCCACAGAGCTGTGTATAATTATATTATAACATAATGTGGAAACAAATAAACAAATTTAATATCATTTTTTACATAATATTATCGATTTTTGAAACTTTACTATTGTTTAAATGTCCATTTTTGTCTTTTTTTATGTTGTTCCTTTACTTTCTAATAACTTATCTACTATTCTATCCTTTAAAAATACTTTCATCTAACTTCTATCAAATAAGTATAGCCCGTACTAGGAAGATAGATTTTTATTATAGAAATGGACTTATATATATTAATATCTCCTTCCTAATTAATTTTAATTTCTCATATAACCCCTCTTATCCGCATATAGTGGTATAAAAAGACTTACATCTAATGAAGGAGGATAATTATGAAATTTCAACTTGTTGATCCATCCTATTGTGTGACGACTGATTTAACCTACCACAAATATGCGATATCTGAAGGAATACATGCCCTTTATCCTAATGCATCTATTAACATCCATAGGTACTATTTTGAAATAGAAGATGAATCATCTCAAATTCTTGCGAATCTACCGTTAATTAATGAAGAAATTGCTGCAAGAGATCCTTACTTAAAGTCCCTATTTGAAAATTCTCCGATAGAAAAAGACAATGAGGTTTTACTATCACCTCTCTTATTCAAAAATGCATAAATTTAATACCACGTCTTCTAGGTTGACATAAGAAATATAATTTTTCTTACTAGTCGACCTTTTTTATAATAAAAAAAAGGATCAAATAGTTTAGAAAACTCTCTGATCCCTTTTGATATCATTATCCATGATAAATAAAAAAAACACCCCAAAGGATGTTAATTGGCTATTTGGAGCGGGTGAAGAGAATCGAACTCTCACAGTCAGCTTGGAAGGCTGAAGTTCTACCATTAAACTACACCCGCATCTATTGTCTAGTACCGTTCGCATCTTCTCTATAAACTTACGCACACTCTCATGGCTTTCAGCCATTTCTGTGTTCGCTAAGTTTTATTCGAAGATAATCGCTCACTTGTACTTTTCTTTATTTATGGCCTAGCGACGTCCTACTCTCGCACTTGCGTACTACCCTCGGCGCTAAGGAGCTTAACTTCTGTGTTCGGTATGGGAACAGGTGTGCCCTCCTTGCCCTTATCACTAGACCTTCTGTCAGATCTTATCAATCTCACAAAACTAGATATCTTCTGCTTACTTCTTCTTGTCCGGCAACTCTCGCATCACAGTGGTAAAGTTCAATAACTGTTCATCACCTTCGTGATTCCTCAGTTCTTTTCACTTTCTGCCTGTGATAATCGCTCGTTTTTGCCTTTCCTATTTAGTTAAGTCCTCGATCGATTAGTATCAGTCCGCTTCATCTGTCACCAAACTTCCACTCCTGACCTATCTACCTCGTCGTCTTCAAGGGATCTTACTTCTTTCGAATGGGAAATCTCATCTTGAGGGGGGCTTCACGCTTAGATGCTTTCAGCGTTTATCCCTTCCACACGTAGCTACCCAGCTATGCTCCTGGCAGAACAACTGGTACACCAGCGGTGTGTCCATCCCGGTCCTCTCGTACTAAGGACAGCTCCTCTCAAATTTCCTACGCCCACGACGGATAGGGACCGAACTGTCTCACGACGTTCTGAACCCAGCTCGCGTACCGCTTTAATGGGCGAACAGCCCAACCCTTGGGACCGACTACAGCCCCAGGATGCGATGAGCCGACATCGAGGTGCCAAACCTCCCCGTCGATGTGAACTCTTGGGGGAGATCAGCCTGTTATCCCCGGGGTAGCTTTTATCCGTTGAGCGACGGCCCTTCCATTCGGTACCGCCGGATCACTAAGCCCGACTTTCGTCCCTGCTCGACTTGTTGGTCTCGCAGTCAAGCTCCCTTCTGCCTTTACACTCTTCGAATGATTTCCAACCATTCTGAGGGAACCTTTGGGCGCCTCCGTTACTCTTTGGGAGGCGACCGCCCCAGTCAAACTGCCCACCTGACACTGTCCCCTGACCAGCTCATGGCCACGGGTTAGAACCCCAGTAACACAAGGGTAGTATCCCAACAGCGACTCCTCCAAGACTGGCGTCCTGGTCTCTTCGTCTCCTACCTATCCTGTACATGTGTCACCAGTGCTCAATATCAAGCTACAGTAAAGCTCCACGGGGTCTTTCCGTCCTGTCGCGGGTAACCTGCATCTTCACAGGTACTATGATTTCACCGAGTCTCTTGTTGAGACAGCGCCCAGATCGTTACGCCTTTCGTGCGGGTCGGAACTTACCCGACAAGGAATTTCGCTACCTTAGGACCGTTATAGTTACGGCCACCGTTTACTGGGGCTTCAATTCAAAGCTTCGCTTGCGCTAACCTCTCCTCTTAACCTTCCAGCACCGGGCAGGCGTCAGCCCCTATACATCACCTTGCGGTTTAGCAGAGACCTGTGTTTTTGATAAACAGTCGCCTGGGCCTTTTCACTGCGGCTTGCTTTCACAAGCACCCCTTCTCCCGAAGTTACGGGGTCATTTTGCCGAGTTCCTTAACAAGAGTTCTCTCGCTCA
>NZ_AP028127.1:2190000-2247500 GCF_037076425.1 Turicibacter faecis
CATCGGGTCATATCGCCCGATGTTTTTTTATTTTATATGCTTTTCAATTGCGCTCTAACAACAAAGCGTTGCGGCGTAGGTCCCATATAAATGAAAGGATAACATGTAACAAGTGTAATGGTCGGCTCCTGAGACTTTTCATAAATATATGGATCGTATGGATCCACAATCTGAATTTCTTTAACTTCAAACACCAACGTACTCTCTACCCCCTGAATCGTAATGTGGTCACCCACCTCAATATCTTTTAATTCCCATAGCACATTCTCCCTATGCCCATATAGAACAGAGTTTCCTATAGCACCCGGAAGAACCGTTAATTCATCTAACCCTATTCCCTGACTTAATTCCTTATCAGTTGTTCCTACATGGATGGGAATTTTTTTTTCATTATTACCTAATTGTAAAATTCCAATAATTCCATCCGCGCGCTCCGCTTTTTCCTCTTCTGGTGTTTTATCCTCTTTGACATCCTCCCACTTGTCTAAGGCCATGTTTATCCCCTGATGAACTTCTAAAATTGGATATACAGCATATACACAACACAATGTTCCCAAAACTATGAGTACGGCAGAGACCCATTTTCTCAATACTCATCCCTCCTCTATATAATAAAAGAGAAACAAAAGTTTCTCTTTTATTATTGATTAAACTTCAAATTGTCAAACGTGACAATAGTCTTCGTTTTATTCTTTCCATCAATATACTCAATTTTTACTGGATCGCCTTCATAACTAATTGGAAGTTCTGCCGATATCGTTCCAGATCCCATTAATAACAATTCAGGATGCTCCTTTAAAAGAATCGTATAATAGGTATTTCCATCCGTTTGACTTGTCCCTATTCGCTCAATTGTTGCTTCTATAGTCTTATGTTCTCCAAGTGATGAGTCTAATAAACTTCCTTGAGTTCCAAATACTAATTTTGCATAGTTCGTTCTAGCCTCATCCAAAGTTTCTCCTGTCCCTACCTTTGAATAATCTTTCACATTAACAAAAGCATATTGTTTCACCAAGCCCTGGTTATCCTTTAAAGTCGTAAAATATGTAGGCTCATTTTCAATATTTAACAAGACAGGAAAACTAGCCTCATATCCTAAATGTTGCACCTTTCCTTCAGCGGATTTCATAGCAGCAGTTTCAGTTGCCCCTGCTATTTTATAGAAAGTTGTTTCCTTTGTTCGAGTGTTAGATAACATAAACCCTACTGTTGATTCATCCGATCCCGATGAAGTCATTCCTGTATAAAAATACCATTCACCATCAATAAACATGTAATTAGTTCCTGGCGTCGTTTGAATGATATCCTTTTTAGCAAATAAAGTATTCATAAAGCCGTTTTTGTACCATCCCCAGTCATTTATTTGATTGATAACAAAGGATTGTGGTTGAATTCGATCGATCCATTTTGGGGCATCTTCTACAGAATATTTATTGGTTTCACCGGTTTGTGCATCTACAACAACAACCCCTGTTGCATCTGATCCCCCATGAATTCCAACCTTTTTGGTGTAAGTAGTCACCACCCAGTATGGACGTCCACTATCATCTAATTCAAATGAATAATCGGTTAATCCACTAAACATATTCCCCTCAAAATAAACTTTACGACGTATATCTTGATTAAAATAGGCTGAAGGTAGATACTTCAAGTTAATTGGATTTCCCTTTGAATCTTCTTGTACTAATCGTACATCTTGGGCATCTGTAGCTGAAACCATAATGTACCCTGGTGTTCCCTCTCTATTAGTAAACCATTTAATAATATCGATATGTTCAAGCGGGGCAACCCAGTATAAAGAATCCTTTATACTAATCAGTGTATAATCACCTACATAAACCTGTGATCCCAATCCGACGTCTTCGCCTAGCTTTTTATCCCCTAGTCGTCTAGCGTAGGCCTCATCGACAGTAGGAATCTTTTTTAAATCCATTTCAGGTATTTCCTGTTCAAACTCTTTCGTCTCAATATCCCCAATCAGATTTCGATATTGTTGACTTAAAAAAAGTGGCAGAGATGATACCTGATATCCCAAATAAATGAGCAATAACAGAATGACACATCCTTTAACCTTTTTACCCGGGAAATGAATCGGTTTTCCCTTGACCGCATCCTGAAAGATATAACGAACATCTTCGTAAAAATATGCAATGCATACAATAATAGCTAGACCAAAAAATAAATTAAATCCCTCTTCAAACTTAACATTTAAAGGAACTAGCAAGATATAGTCCGCTATAAAAAATAAAATTACCAAAGGGATAACGGTAACTAAAATATTCTTTAACCTCTTCACTTAACTCACTCCCTCTCATATAATGAGCCTATTATACCAAAGAGCATTCACCAATACCATAGTTTAGGTAAATTCTTCTTTAGTATTATTTACGCATCCAATTGAAAAATCTAAAATAAGAGAATTAACAAAAAAATCTGACATCCATTTTTAAAATCTACACTAATCCCTAACCAATCATCCCGCTAATAAACCTACTTCATCTAGATTCTAATCCTAATAGGAGAAACTAAAAAAAACCAGCGATCGCTGGTTTGGGGTTAAGAATTTAATTATATAGATAGTGCTATGATTTTAGTGTCTTTTAGATTTGTCATTTTAAATTTGACGGGCTTAATGTTAGTTTTATTTTATTTGAGGAGTACAAAACTAATTTATTAAATAAATATCATCGTGATAAGTTATTTAAAGTCATATATCAATAATATTTATAAATCTATTTTTCACACTACCCTAATATTCTTAACAATTAATATTATACTATAAAAATATTCATTATTGTGAAAAAAAACAAAAACTTTGTGATTTTTTTATATATACATCAATAAGAGGTAGACTTAATCTACCTCTTATTGATTTACTTCTCGATTGCCCCTAATACCTCATCTACCATTTTAATTGTTGAATTAAATCCACCTGTTGCTGTGTACCAAATAGCAGCATCTAAATAAACAATATTATTATTTTGAGCGGCACTTGTTGAATTAATTAACTCATTATCAAGTGTACCTTGGGCATTTGAATCTCCACCAACAACAGCACCTCGGTCAATAACAAATAAGTAATTAGGATTTATATTTGAGATATATTCAAAAGATACTTTTGAACCATGTGTCGAAGATTCTCCTAAGTTTTCATCTGCTTCTTTAAATCCGAAATTTTGATGAATCATTCCAAAGCGTGAATTAGCACCATAAGCACTAACTGCTCCCTCATTTGTTAAAACAACTAAAGCATTTAATCCTTGCTCACTTACTTTCTTATTCAAATCCTCAATTTTTTCGTTAACCTCAGCTAATCCCTTTTCAACAATATCTGTTTTATCAAAAATATCGGCAAGTACCTTCATGTTTTTTTCAAAAGAGGCTAAATAATCTTCACTATCTAATCCCATGTAAAGCGTTGGCGCAATTTTGCTTAATTCTTCGTAGTAGTCTGCCTGACGCCCTGAGATAATAATTAACCCTGGATTCATTTCATAGATTTTTTCTAAATCTGGTTCCTTTAATCCTCCAACATTCACATATTCATCCGATTCAAATTTTGATAAATGACTAGGAATAGCACCCGATTTAGGTAATCCTTTAACTTCTACCCCCATATAATCCAACGCATCTAAAATACCAAAATCAAATACAACGATGTTTTTAGGATTTTTTTCAACAACCGTCTTTCCGTACTCATGGGTAACTTCTACTGTTTGTTTCTCAGTTTCCTTAGGATCTTTTGCTTCTTGATCAACGGGCTGTGAGCACGCCACTAATGATACAACCCCTATTCCTGCAATAACATTCATAAATAACTTCTTAAGCCTAATCTTCATTTTTTATTTTCCACCTTTTCCTTAATATATTTTAAACTAATAATAAACACATATTTTTTTATTATTAATCTTTTGAACATTAAATTCCATTTCATATAACTTACTTAATATCGATTCCTTCATAATTTCATCTCTAGTTCCTGATATGACAACCTCACCCTCCTTTAGAGCGATAATTTCATCAGAGTAACAAGAGGCAAAATTAATATCATGGATCACCATAACAACTGTTTTTCCTAATTCATCGGTAATCTTGCGTAATATTTTCATAATCTGCACACTATGCTTCATATCTAAATTATTCAACGGTTCATCTAAAAAGATATAATCCGTATCTTGTGCCAAAACCATTCCAATGAATGCACGTTGTCTCTGACCACCACTCAACTCATCCAAAAATTTATGTTGGATATCTCCTAATTTCATATAATCAATCGCTTCATCAATTTTGTTGATATCTTCCTGAGTTAAATTACCCTGGCTATGTGGAAAGCGACCAAATGAAACTAAATCCCTTACACTTAAGCGGACATTTAAATGATTACTCTGTTTTAAAATACCTATTACCTTAGAAAGTTCCTTTGTGTTCCAATGGGAGATTTCTTTTCCTTCAATAAATACTTCACCCGCATCCATTTTGAGTAGGCGACTCATCATCCCAAGAACCGTACTTTTCCCAGCCCCATTAGGTCCAATAAATGACGTAATTTTTCCTTTTTTTATGCAAAAAGAAACATCATTCACAACCGGCTTTGAGCTATACTTTTTCGAAATTCCTTTAACCTCAATCATGCACGCTCCTCCTTTAATAAGATGTAAATAAAATATAAACCACCTATAAAATTAATAATTACCCCTACCGTTGTACTAAAGTGAAAGACTCTTTCCACTAAAAACTGTCCACCAATCAGCGCTGCTAAACTTAAAAGAATAGCAGTAGGAACTATTACGCTATGACGATAATCCTTCACCAACTGATAAGCCAAGTTGGTTACTAAGATACCAAGAAAAGTAATAGGTCCTACAAGTGCAGTAGAAACAGAGACTAGAATTGACACGATAATTAAGATTTTTTTTACCATATAGTCATAGTTAATTCCAAGATTAACGGCTTGCTCTTTTCCTAATGACATAACATCTAACTTTTTAAAATCTTTACAAATGCATCCAATTGCAACACTTACTATAATAATTGAAATCATTAACAGGGAAGACTGAACATTATTAAAACTTGCAAACATTTTATTTTGAACAATGAGAAATTCATTCGGATCCATTACCATTTGCATAAAAGAAGACAGACTACTGAATAATGTCCCGAAAACCATTCCAACCATTAAAAGAAAGAATAAGTTCGTCCCTTCTCTTTTAAACATCATTTTAAAAAGGAATAATGAAAAAATAATCATCAATGCAGCAGAGAATAAAAAGTTAATATTAGACCCTGCAAGTGCAATATTTAGTGACCCAAAAACAAAAACAATTAACGTTTGGAACAAGTTATATAAAGAATCTAAGCCCAATACACTTGGCGTTAATATTCTGTTATTCGTTACGGTTTGAAAAATAACTGAAGAAAGTGCAATCCCACTTCCCGTGAGAGCAATAGCTATTAGTTTCGGTACCCTTAAAGATAAAGCATATTGATAAGAGTTTGGATTTAATCCATACATCAAAAACAAGAAACTACTAACAACAACTAAAACAATTAAAATAATCAATACCTTATGCCGACGCATTTGAACCCCTCCTCATCAGCATGTATAAGAAGATTATACTTCCGATAACCCCAACGGTTAAACCGATAGAAACTTCGTATGGATATATAACGATTCGTCCAATCACATCACAGGCTAATAGAAATAAGGCTCCCATCAAAGCTGTATGCCAGAGACCACGTTTTAAATTATCTCCTAAATACATCGACACCACATTAGGAACAATTAATCCAATAAACGGGATCGATCCAACCGTAATAATAATCACAGATGTAATCAGAGCAATAATTGTTAATCCAACGTTTACTACCCACTTATGATTTAAACCTAAATTTGCTGAAAAATCTTCTCCCATTCCTGCAATCGTAAATTTATTGGCATACAGAAACGCAATAAAAACCAAAGGAATACTAAGATATAACAGTTCATAATTTCCTTTCATAATATTCGTAAAATCCCCTTGAGCCCAAGACGAAATATTTTGAACTAAATCGAACTGATAAGCAATAAAGCTAGTAATTGAATTCACAACATTTCCAAGCATCATCCCGATTAAAGGAATAAACAAGGAATTTCGGAACTTTACTTGCTTCATAATTCCCATAAAGAGAAATGTCCCTAGCAATGAACAAATAAAGGCAAACACCATTTTATGAACCAGTGATGCCCCGGCAAAAAAGACCATCGCAATTAACATTCCGAGTTTAGCAAAATCCATTGTAGCCGCCGTTGTCGGAGAAACAAACTTATTCCTTGTTAATTGTTGCATAATTAAACCGCAAATCCCCATTCCAACCCCGGTCACACAAACACTCAATAGACGTGGAATACGACTAATAAAAAGGATATATAATTGTTGAGAATCTCCGTTCAAAATGGAGGATAACGTTACGTCGCTTGCACCTATAAAAACAGAAATAACCGATAGCACTCCTAATAAAATGATTAAATACCTCTTCCTCATATACTCCCCTCTTCCTAAATTAACATTTACTATTTATATCCTTTATGATATAATTCACACATTGAAATTGATAATCGTTATCAAAAGATCTATTTATAGTATACCATTATTTATACATAATCGCTAGTTATAACTTTTATTTTTCAATCACATTTTATCGACGTTATTAGGGGGATTAAACATGCATCATACAGAGTTAATTAATCATAGCACAGACAGTACATATGGTCATCAAGTGTATCAGTACATAGAGAAACGGTTTTCCACGACGTTAAAATTAGACGATGTTGCCCGTCACTTTAATTTAAACAAATGTTACTTCTGCTCAGTTCTAAAAAAGGAAACAGGAATGACATTCACCCAAATAGTCAGAGAAGTTCGCGTTGAAAAGAGCAAGCTCCTTTTAACAAATAGTAATCTTTCTACACTTACAATTGCGTTAACCGTAGGGTTCAATAATCAGAATTACTTTAATATGTCATTTAAAAAGTTAACAGGAATGACACCACTCGAATATAGACGACTCGCCCATCAAAATAAAAGAGCGTAAACATCCATTTGTTTACGCTCTTTTTATTAATCTATTAAAAGTTCTCGCAGAATTCTACCATCTGCCTCATTCATTTTAAATCCTAAAATTGCCGCACATGTTGGAGCAATATCAACGACTTTAGCAACTGAAATTTCTTTTCTAGGTATAATTCCAGGACCGCTTAAAATTAAACACGGTTGCTCTCCCTTGCTTGGAATATGTCCGTGTGTTCCACGACTTACCCGGTAATCGTTATTCATAATTGGATTTTGATAGTCAGCTTGGAGATTGAAACCAAATGATGCCCCATCTTTCGCCTCTAAAACGAATGTAAAATCCCCGTCTAAATGATAAGTCTCTTTAACTTGTTCACGTGTAAATATATGTTCAATATGCAATAACTCACGATTCTCATTTAATAGTCTATAGACCTTCTCTTCTAATTCCTTATCATTCTTATCTTTTAGGTAAACATGGGCTGAGATGGCACTTGATTGAATGTATGCCTTCCAATCAACAATATCACCATTTTCATCTAAACTTAATAATCCGTTTTCAATTAGTAATTTATTAGGATTTATACTCATATCGATATCTAATTGTCCATGATCGGAACAGAATACAAATGTTGTCTGTTCATAAACCCCTTGAGCCTTTAATTCATCTACCACAATCGCTAACATGTCATCCAAGTACTTATATGCATCTACTAATTTTTCTGAAAAAACACCGTATGAATGACGATAGTGATCCGGCAATGTCATGTGCATTAGGATAACCTCAGGTTGATAACGATTAATCACATATTTTGAGGCTAATGCTGAAAACTTATCTGTCGAATAATAATTTGGTAACGTCCAAGCCTCCGCACAATAATCCCACATTTCCTGCGTTAACACATCATTTGAATTTTTACGGATTTCAAATTCTTGCTCTTCTTTTGGATAATGAATTCCGGCACGTTGAACAACATAATCCACATCGGCACCAATTAAAGTTGGCCAACTATTAATAAATACTTTATATCCATTTTCATTGGCTAATTCCGGAAGAATCTGAGCTTTATTTTGATCGCGTCGCTCATACCATGGTGCATTTTTAACTAGCGGAGTAAACACCTCATTAGTAATAACTCCATGTTTTTGTGGATATGTTCCTGAAACAATAGACGCATGTGCAGTATACGTCATTGAAGGATAAACTGTCTCTACCGATTTTACAATAGAGGCTTTCTCTAAAATCGGAGAAAAAGTAGGTAGTTTTTTTAATATTTCAATATCTTTTCCAATCATTGCGTCAAATGAGATTAGCAATAACCTTCTTTTCATTATAATCACTCACTTTTCCTGTTGCTTTATACAATATCTGTTCAACTACAATAATGGCATAAAAACTTAAAATTGTCCAATCTTTAACGTCACACATCTCTCTCATCCTGCATAAACTAAAATAGAAAGATTAGAATGGGGGAGATACCTTTGAAGGTCATGAACACTATTCTTCTATTATTCACCCTATTACTTATTCTTATCAGTCTATTAACCAACGCATCAGACGATACACCTCAATCAACAAGTAATAACACCGACTGTAATATCCAATTATCTGAGCCTAAAAATTTTAAAAATTTAATAAATGATTTATATCCTATGTAAAAGGAAGCCCCTTAACTAATATTAAGGGACTTCCTTTTCTTATTAATATCCAAACATGATTTTATAAATAACATAAAACCATCCTAATAAACCGTGAATAATCGCCCATAAAATAGAATGGTTTGAATTAAAAGAAACCACGACAGCAATCATCATTCCTAAATTGTAGCTTTTACCTAGAGTTGTTAAGGCGCTCTTTCGAAATTGATGACGATAGTCCTCTCGAAGTTCTGCCCTTAATTCCTCTTTCAATTGGTCACGCCAATAATCTTTCTGTGAATGATCACTTCCATCACTAATAATCTCTGCATCCACAACCTCTACAGGTTCATTGTATTGCCCCATTACATTTCATCCTTTATTATTTTGTTTTTAACTTTTCTAATTCCTCTGCCGTAAAATGGTGGCGTTCCATACAGAAGTAGCAAACAGCCTCAGCGCCATTATCTTCATCAATCATTGCCTGAATTTCATCATTCCCTAAACTCATAATTCCACTCTCAAATCTTTCCTTTGAGCAATTACATTCAAAGCGAACTTCTTGATGTTCTAATATACGAACTTCCTCACCAAATATAGCCTCTAACATTTTTTCAGGTGTATATCCCTCATCAATCATTGTAGAAACTGGTTTAATCGTAGACAATGCTGTTTCTAATTTAGTCAATGTTTCTTCTGTTGCCCCTGGCATGACTTGAAGGATAAATCCTCCCGCCGCACGAACCGAATTATCTGGTTCAACAAGCACACCAACCCCTACTGCAGAAGGAACCTGCTCTGAAACTGCATAATAATACGTAAAATCGTCACCGATTTCTCCTGTCTGTAATGGAACCTGCCCAGTAAAATAATCTTTTAACCCTAAATCCTTAGTTACTGAAAGTTGCCCATCAGTACCAACAGCCATTCCTACATTTAACTTTCCAGAATCGTATTGAAAATGAACCTCAGGGTTAGATGCGTATCCTCTTACACAACCTTTTGAATCAGCGTCTACGATAATAGATCCAATCGGTCCATTACCGTTAATACGAATAGTAATTTTTTCATCACCTTTTAGTTGGCTTCCCATCATTGCTCCAACCGTTAGTGTTCTTCCTAACGCTGCTGCTGCAGTTGGCCAACATCCATGACGTCGACGTGCTTCTTCAACTAAATGAGTTGAACTAACAGCAAATGCACGAATTTGATCGTCAAACGCTAATGCTTTAACTAAATAATCTTTCATTGACAATTCCTCCTGATCAATAATTATTGCTTAGGAAATTTTTAAATATAACTTATATTAGCCATTTTACATGAAGAAAATCATTTTGGAAAGTTAAATTAATGTTCCACCTAATCAAAACTAGGCTATTCCCCCTATATTATGCTTATTATACGATATTTAATAATTCCTTTCCTCAAATACATCTGAAGAAAAAGAGTTTCCCCTATGAGTAAACCCCGAATTTAAACTTACAATAAACACGACTAATAAAAGTGATACTTAAAATTTTTAATACATTAGTGCCGCTCATATCTTATCTTTCCGGTGAGTGAGATTATACTTATTTAGGGTGAGACGAACCCTCTTAGTTCTCTATTCACAACGCCTAAAAAAAACACTCTTAATAAAAGAGTGTTTTTTTAATCAATAACAGGTAATTTATCATTCGATAAAGTTAAAGTTGATTTTAATTTATAGTTACTATCGCGGACTAATTTAAACTTATTTTGCTTAGCACTTTCTTTTTCAGAATTAACATTATAAGCAGTTTCTTCTAGTCTACCTTTTTCAACTAACTCATCGATTTGTTCTTTTGTTAACGTTTCATATTCTAATAAGGTTTCGGCGATTAACTTCACCAAATCCTGATTTGATAATAAAACTTGTCGGCAACGATCATAACATGAACTAATAATTTTTTGAACTTGCTCATCAATTTGTCTAGCCAAATGATCCGAGAAATTCTTATCTTTATTATAATCACGGCCTAAGAAAACATTTCCGCTACGTTGTTCGTATTGAATAGGTCCTAAGTCACTCATTCCATATTCAGTTACCATCGCACGTGCAATTCCTGTAGCCTTTTGGAAATCATTATGTGCCCCTGTCGTTACCTCATGGAACGTAATCTCTTCTGACACACGACCTGCTAATAAACCAGTAATGCGATCTAACAGGTCTTGTTTTGTTTGTAAGAATGTTTCTTCTTCCGGTAACATTAAGGCGTATCCACCAGCTTCACCACGTGGAATAATTGTAACCTTATGAACAACTTCTGCATTCTCTAACTTAATACCAACAACCGCATGTCCTGCCTCGTGATAAGCAACAACGCGACGTTCTTTTTTAGAGAATACTTTTGATTTTTTAGCTGGCCCCATCATAACACGATCCGTTGCTTCATCAATATCATGCATTTTAATCTGCTTACGATTTTCACGAGCCGCTAATAAAGCTGATTCATTTAATAAATTTTCTAAATCCGCACCACTAAATCCTGGAGTTCGGCGAGCAATATCTTCTAGACGAACTTCTGGAGCCAAACGTTTATTACGTGAATGAACTTTTAAGATTGCCTCACGACCTTTAACATCTGGACGACCAATTGTAATCTGGCGGTCAAATCGTCCAGGTCTTAATAAAGCGGGATCCAATACATCTGGACGGTTAGTTGCAGCCATAACAATAATTCCTGAATTTGGACCGAATCCATCCATTTCTACAAGCAATTGATTTAACGTCTGCTCACGTTCATCGTGTCCGCCACCCATTCCGGCTCCACGTTGACGCCCTACCGCATCAATTTCATCAATAAAAATAATACATGGTGCTGTTTTTTTGGCAGTTTGGAACATGTCACGAACGCGACTCGCCCCTACCCCTACAAACATTTCTACGAAATCAGAACCTGAAATCGAATAGAATGGAACTCCTGCCTCACCAGCTACCGCTCGGGCAAGTAATGTTTTCCCCGTTCCAGGAGGTCCTACTAAAAGAATACCTTTTGGAACACGTGCACCCATTTCATTATACTTAGCCGGGTTTTTAAGGAAGTCAACAACCTCTACTAACTCCTCTTTTTCTTCATCATTTCCGGCTACATCATCAAATGAAATTCCTTCCTGTTTAGATAACTTAGCACGGCTTTTACCGAAATCAAAGGCTTTATTATTCCCTCGCTGAGCTGATCTAAACATGAACATGATTACACCTAAGAATAAGACAGTTAAAATAGCATAAGATAAGAAACTCCATACCTTACCAATCGTTGAAGCCACAGTATTCTCTAATTTAACATCCTTTTCAAGTGCTAAATTACTAATTTTCTCATATGACTTGTCAGCTACTACAATCGTATATGGAACCTCTTTTTCTTCAACCTTCATTTTACCTGAAATATTCCACAAGTTTTTATTATCCTCACCGTCAACCGGACGGGCCTCCATGGAAATAACATTTCCATTTTCAATATTGCTAATAAATTCATTATAGGTTGGTTGTTCAATCACCGGCTGTTGTGGCTCCATGAAAATGAACCCATATAAACCTAAAACGATAATAAACAATAGAAAATAGATTCCAATACTTTGCGGACCTTTTTTCTTAAAGCTATTTTGCTTTTTGAAACTATTAATCTTATCTTTTGGATTAATTGGCGGCATTGTAGCACCCCTTTCTTATTTCATGTAAACTTCCTCTTTAAGAATACCTACATACGGTAAGTTACGATAATATTCATCATAGTCTAACCCGTATCCTACAACGAATGCCTTAGGAATTGTAAATCCAATATATTTTGGCTCCATCTCAACGACACGCCCTTCAGGTTTATCAAGCATTGTAACAACCTCAACCGAAGCAGCACCTCGATGTTTTAATAATGCTATCACTTTTGTTAATGTGAACCCTGTATCTACGATATCCTCTACAATAATGATATGACGATTTTCCACTGAAATGTCTAAATCCTTTAAAATTTTTACCTGTCCAGAAGAAGTTGTTCCACCATGATAGCTTGATACATCCATAAACTCAATTTGAATCGGCATATTCATATGCTTCATTAAATCTCCAATAAATGGGATTGATCCTTTTAATAAGCCTAATAAAATAGGTTTCTTGCCTGCATAATCAACTTCTAACTCTTTTGCTAATTGTGCTGCCTTCTCTTCAATTTGTTCAGTAGTAAATAAAATTTCTTTAATATCGTTACGCATCTTCTTCATTCCCTCCGCGATGTTTATAAACAATTGTCATTGTTTTACCATTTGACTTATGGCAACAAAATGCCGATTTTTTCAAAAGTGGTACCCAAAGAATCTTATCATTTGAATCAACCACAATAGGCCATGTGTCCCTCAATAACCGAGGAACCTTACCCTCTATCATTATTTCCTTAATCTTTTTCGAACCTGATCCATTCATTAATTGAATACGATCTCCGGGTTGACGAGTACGAACTTTTAACGGCAATTCTATTTCATTATAACACAAATGGACTTCGTTAATGCAAAATTTTTCCGGTTTTTCATCGACTTTGTTCTCGCTTACTTTCAGAATATCTCCATTAGGCAACACAACACTATCATTAAGGGATAGCGTAAACTCGTATTCCTCTGAACTAGTCATATCTTTAGAAAAACTAACCTTATCATAGGCCACAATACAGCGAATCTGATGCGGTAAAAATAAGGTTAAATTAGGCTTAGGATTTCTTATAAGTTCTAAAACTTTTTCAATATGAATATGTTGAATATCTTTAATTACAAACTGTTGCAAAATTCGCTTGATTAAACGTCTCGATAAACTTGGAGGCAACTGTTGAATAAAACGACGAGAAAGCCAAACATCGTTACCTTGTCGATATGTATTCTCCATTAGTTCATCAACTTGTTGACTAAAATATATTTCATCATCATTTAACTGCTCACCTATAACATTCAAATGTTCATATACAGATGGGCTTTCCTTTACGAGTTCGGGAACAATATACTTACGAATACGGTTTCTCGTATAGACATCACTTTGATTAGATTCATCCTCACGGAATTTAACCCCCTCCCGTTCACAATACCCATAAATCTGTTTTTTAGTAACACGGATTAACGGACGAACCACTTTTAAATGTTGACTAACCCTTTTAGCCTTAATCCCTATAAGCCCATTGGGACTTTCGAAATACAACAATCGTTGAATTTGTGTCTCCAGTTGATCATCGGCATGATGGGCTGTTACTAAACAATCCGCTCCATACTTCTTAGCGACTGATCTAAAAAAATTATAACGTTCTTTTCGAGCGTATTCATGAAAGTTTTCCGTTGTCCCCCCCGGGGGTAAATAATAAACCTCATACGGTAATTGATAGTTAGTTGCAATCTTTTGGACTAATAACTCGTCTAAATCAGCATTTTTTCTTTTCTTATGATTCACATGCGCAACTACTAAGGATAGTTGATAATTAGTAGCGTAATGCTTTAAAAAATGAAGCAGTGCCATCGAATCTGCCCCTCCAGATACGGCCACGATGACCCGCTCCCTTTGGTCAAATAAATCATATTTTTTTATCGTCTCTAATACGACCTTTTGCATTAAATGTCAAACTCCTTATACAACAAAATCTTATTTTTTATTATATCTCTTTTAAAATAAAAAAAAAGTGTCATTACAAGTTTCATACACTTTTTATCCATTATGGAATGCCAATAATAAAAACTACCCGTCAAACGGGTAGTTTTCTCCAGGGCTATAAGCCCTGATTACCGGCTAGCGTCTCAAGGCGCTAGCTTTCACTTTGTTCAAGCTACTTGCCATTGCCACCTTTGCTCACCCCTAAAGGAGTGTTCGTTCTACTGGCTACCCCTTAAAGGGGTCTTCATATTCTTTTACACTTAATTTATCCATCGCAATATCATGCTTTTCCTGATCCTGAATATATTTCCTTATCGTTGCCTCATTTAGGCCAACCGTACTGACATAATATCCTTCTGCCCAAAAATGCCGATTTCCAAATTTGTATTTCAAATTTGCATGTTTATCAAACATCATCAATGCACTCTTTCCTTTCAAATATCCCATAAAACTAGATACACTCATTTTAGGTGGAATACTTACTAACATATGTACATGATCTGGCATTAAATGCCCTTCAATAATTTCAACTCCTTTATAGGCACAAAGTTGTTTTAAAATATCTCTTATACTTGTTTTATATTGATTATATATTATTTTTCGTCTATACTTAGGAGTAAACACAATATGGTATTTGCACATCCATTTTGTGTGCGA
Organism: Turicibacter faecis; assembly: GCF_037076425.1. Lineage (NCBI taxonomy): Bacteria > Bacillati > Bacillota > Erysipelotrichia > Erysipelotrichales > Turicibacteraceae > Turicibacter > Turicibacter faecis. The sequence goes on from NZ_AP028127.1 coordinate 2,204,983, forward strand.
TAAACTATTTGTTTGATTCGCCATAAAAATCACCTTCTCTTCTAAAATAGTAGCTTGAACAACTCTATTATAGGAAAAAAGGTGATTTTTTAATGGAGTTATAAACTTTTATTCGCCACCCGCATAGCGGGTGGTTTTATGTTTCACACGCTTTGCGTGTTCAACAGACTAAAGTCTCTAATAAAAAGCGATTAGAAATTATCTAATCGCCACTGTAATAAAAATTTTAATGATATATCCTCACCCTAAAGGGGGAATTGATTGAAGAATAAATATAACTATTTGCGCATATAATTGTATTAATTCTTTTAAAAATAAACTTTAAATGATTCAACCTGATCCTTCATTTTACGGATCACCGAATGCGGCTCTGCACCCAGTAAAAACGATATCCTTATCGTAAATTTTATTTAATTGTCAACTCGAACACGGCCCTCTAATACCAAAGGCACTCTTATACTTCCTAAACACTTCGATTTCTTTTTTAACACATTTTGTTTCTCTTATCCGAACACGGCCCTCTAATACTAAAGGCACTCTTATACTTCCCAAACACTTCGATTTCTTTTTTTACACATTTTATTTCTCTTATCCGAACACGGCCCTCTAATACCAAAGGCACTCTTATACTTCCCAAACACTTCGATTTCTTTTTTAACGCATTTTATTTCTCTTATCCGAACACGGCCCTCTAATATCAAAGGCACTCTTATACTTCCTAAACACTTCGATTTCTTTTTTTACACATTTTATTTCTCTTATCCGAACACGGCCCTCTAATATCAAAGGCACTCTTATACTTCCTAAACACTTCGATTCACTTATTAAATCTCTTTTTCTGTTTTATTAAAGATCTATCCAAGAAGTTTACTCCAGCAACAGTTATTTATTAATTCAAATATACACTTTCATTTTTCTAGCATATTGGCTGCCACTTTTACTATATCGAATTAATAAACCTTCTGTCTCAAATGGCTTCTGTTATTTTCACATTAAACGCTTGTAAAAAGCTTTTTATCGCCTGTTTTGTCCCTTTAGATTCGTAAATCTAATTTACACGGACTAACATTAAAGAACTTCCAAGCCAACCTGACCTCGATTGGCTTTATTTACACATCTTTTCGCACACATTTCGAAACTTCCCGGTTAACCAGCTCCGACCTTGGTTAACTTTTTTTGCACATACTTTTTTAAAATCTTATGACTCGCCAATCAACTCTAACCCTGATCGACTTTACTCACACACTTTTTCGCACACACATTTTTTAATCCTATTACTCACCAATCAACTCTGACTCTGATTGACTTCACTCACACACTTTTTTCGCACACACTTTATTTCTTAAATCTTATTACTTACCAACCAGCCCTGACTCTGATTGACTTCACTCACACACTTTTTTCGCACACACTTTGTTTTTAAATCTTATTGCTTACCAACCAGCTCTGACTCTGATTGAATTCACTCACACACTACTTTTTGCACACACTTTATTTTTAACTCTTATTACTGATCAATCAACTCTGACTCTGATTGACTTTACTCACACACTTTTTTCGCACACACTTTGTTTCTTAAATCTTATTGCTTACCAACCAATTTTGAATATTATTGATTTCATTCACACACTTTTCTTAAACTAACTGACTTCATTTTAAACACTTTAAAACTTCCTGGTTAACCAGCTCCGACCTTGGTTAACTTTAATCATACACTACTTTTTCACACACACTTTGTTTTTAAATATTATTGCTTACCTATGAGCTCTGACCCTGATCGACTTTACTCACACACTTTTTTGCACACACTTTGTTTTTAAATCTTATTTCTCGCCAATCAACTCTGACCTTGATCGACTTCACTCACACACTTTTTTGCACACACTTTGTTTTTAAATCTTATTGCTTACCAACCAACTCTGACCTTGATTGACTTCACTCACACACTTTTCTTAAACTAACTGACTTCATTTTAAACATTTTAAAACTTCCTGGTTAACCAGCTCCGACCTTGGTTAACCTTTTTTGCACATACTTTTTTAAAATCTTATGACTCGCCAATCAACTCTGACCCTGATCGACTTTACTCACACACTTTTCCTAAATAAACTGACTTCATTTTAAACATTTTAAAACTTCCTGGTTAACCAGCTCTGACTCTGATTGACTTCACTCACACACTTTTCTTAAACTAACTGACTTCATTTTAAACACTTTAAAACTTCCTGGTTAACCAGCTCCGACCTTGGTTAACTTTAGTCATACACTACTTTTTGCACACACTTTGTTTTTAACTCTTATTTCTCGCCAATCAACTCTGACCTTGATCGACTTCACTCATACACTACTTTTTGCACACACTTTATTTTTAACTCTTATTACTGATCAATCAACTCTGACTCTGATCGACTTTACTCACACACTTTTTCGCACACACTTTGTTTCTTAAATCTTAGTGCTTACCAACCAATTTTGAATATTATTGATTTCATTCACACACTTTTCTTAAATAAACTGACTTCATTTTAAACACTTTAAAACTTCCCGGTTAACCAGCTCCGACCTTGGTTAACTTTAGTCATACACTACTTTTTGCACACACTTTGTTTTTTAATCTTATTACTGATCAATCAACTCTGACCTTGATCGACTTCACTCACACACTACTTTTCGCACACACTTTGTTTTTAAATCTTATTACTCGCCAACCAGCTCTGACTCTGATTGAATTCGCTCACACACTTTTTCACACACACTTTGTTTCTTAAATCTTATTGCTTACCAACCAGCTCTGACTCTGATTGAATTCACTCACACGCTTTTTCGCACACACTTTGTTTTTTAATCTTATTTCTTACTTACCTATCAGCTCTGACTCTGATTGGCTTCACTCACACACTACTTTTCACACACACTTTGTTTCCTAAATCTTATTGCTTACCAACCAATTTTGAATATTATTGATTTCATTCACACGCTTTTCTTAAATAAACTGACTTCATTTTAAACACTTTAAAACTTCCCGGTTAACCAGCTCCGACCTTGGTTAACTTTAGTCATACACTACTTTTTGCACACACTTTGTTTTTTAATCTTATTACTGATCAATCAACTCTGACCTTGATCGACTTCACTCACACACTACTTTTCGCACACACTTTGTTTTTAAATCTTATTTCTCGCCAACCAGCTCTGACTCTGATTGAATTCGCTCACACACTTTTTCACACACACTTTGTTTCTTAAATCTTATTGCTTACCAACCAGCTCTGACTCTGATTGACTTCACTCACACACTTTTTCACACACACTTTGTTTCCTAAATCTTATTGCTTACCAACCAATTTTGAATATTATTGATTTCATTCACACACTTTTCTTAAATAAACTGACTTCATTTTAAACACTTTAAAACTTCCCGGTTAACCAGCTCCGACCTTGGTTAACTTTAGTCATACACTACTTTTTGCACACACTTTGTTTTTTAATCTTATTACTGATCAATCAACTCTGACCTTGATCGACTTCACTCACACACTACTTTTCGCACACACTTTGTTTTTAAATCTTATTTCTCGCCAACCAGCTCTGACTCTGATTGAATTCGCTCACACACTTTTTCACACACACTTTGTTTCTTAAATCTTATTGCTTACCAACCAGCTCTGACTCTGATTAACTTCACTCACACGCTTTTTCGCACACACTTTGTTTTTAAATCTTATTGCTTACCAACCAGCCCTGACTCTGATTGAATTCACTCACACACTTTTTTCGCACACACTTTGTTTTTAAATCTTATTACTGATCAATCAACTCTGACTTTGATCGACTTCACTCACACACTTTTTGCACACACTTTTCCTAAATAAACTGACTTCATTTTAAACATTTTAAAACTTCCTGGTTAACCAGCTCTGACTCTGATTAACTTCACTCACACACTTTTTCGCACACACTTTATTTTTAAATCTTATTTCTCGCCAATCAACTCTGACCCTGACCGACTTTACTCACACACTTTTCCTAAATAAACTGACTTCATTTTAAACATTTTAAAACTTCCTGGTTAACCAGCTCTGACTCTGATTAACTTTACTCACACACTACTTTTTGCACACACTTTGTTTTTAACTCTTATTACTGATCAATCAACTCTGACCCTGATCGACTTTACTCACACACTTTTCCTAAATAAACTGACTTCATTTTAAACATTTTAAAACTTCCTGGTTAACCAGCTCTGACTCTGATTAACTTTACTCACACACTACTTTTTGCACACACTTTGTTTTTAACTCTTATTACTGATCAATCAACTCTGACCTTGATTAACTTTACTCACACACTACTTTTTGCACACACTTTGTTTTTAACTCTTATTACTGATCAATCAACTCTGACCTTGATTGACTTCACTCACACACTTTTTTTGCACATAATTTGTTTTTAATCTTACTACTTACCTATCAGCTCTGACTCTGATTGACTTCACTCACACACTTTTTCGCACACACTTTATTTTTAAATCTTATTTCTCGCCAATCAACTCTGACCCTGATCGACTTTACTCACACACTTTTTTTGCACATAATTTGTTTTTAATCTTACTACTTACCTATCAGATCTGACTCTGATTGGCTTCACTCACACACTTTTTTCGCACACACTTTATTTTTAAATCGTATTTCCCGCCAATCAACTCTGACTTTGATTGACTTCACTCACACACTTTTTCGCACACACTTTGTTTTTTAATCTTATGACTCGCCAATCAACTCTGACTTTGATCGACTTCACTCACACACTTTTTGCACACACTTTGTTTTTTAATCTTATTGCTTACCAACCAGCTCTGACTCTGATTGGCTTCACTCACACACTTTTTCGCACACACTTTGTTTTTTAATCTTATGACTCGCCAATCAACTCTGACTCTGATTAGCTTTATTTTTTGATTATTATTTATTGGCATAAATATTTTTCATTCGAACTTAGTCCTTACAGATCTTTTATCTCTGTTTTAACACTTTACATAAACTTCTCTTTTTGTTCCTCACCGGCTCCGACCCCGGTTTTCTACACTAAACTTTGTTTACACTTTTACCAATTCTTACTTCTAATCTAATCTCTTTTACACTTGGGTATTCAGCTCTGACCCTGATTTACCTCTTTTAAACAACTTTTTATCTCTGTTTTAACACTTTACATAAACTTCTCTTTTTGTTCCTCACCGGCTCCGACCCCGGTTTTCTACACTAAACTTTGTTTACACTTTTATCAATTCTTACTTCTAATCTAATCTCTTTTACACTTGGGTATTCAGCTCTGACCCTGATCTACCTCTTTTAAACACTTTTTTATCTCTGTTTTAACACTTTACATAAACTTCTCTTTTTGTTCCTCACCGGCTCCGACCCCGGTTTTCTACACTAAACTTTGTTTACACTTTTACCAATTCTTACTTCTAATCTAATCTCTTTTACACTTGGGTATTCAGCTCTGACCCTGATTTACCTCTTTTAAACACTTTTTTATCTCTGTTTTAACACTTTACATAAACTTCTCTTTTTGTTCCTCACCGGCTCCGACCCCGGTTTTCTACACTAAACTTTGTTTACACTTTTACCAATTCTTACTTCTAATCTAATCTCTTTTACACTTGGGTATTCAGCTCTGACCCTGATTTACCTCTTTTAAACACTTTTTTATCTCTGTTTTAACACTTTACATAAACTTCTCTTTTTGTTCCTCACCGGCTCCGACCCCGGTTTTCTACACTAAACTTTGTTTACACTTTTACCAATTCTTACTTCTAATCTAATCTCTTTTACACCTGGGTATTCAGCTCTGACCCTGATTTACCTCTTTTAAACACTTTTTTATCTCTGTTTTAACACTTTACATAAACTTCTCTTTTTGTTCCTCACCGGCTCCGACCCCGGTTTTCTACACTAAACTTTGCTTACACTTTTACCAATTCTTACTTCTAATCTAATCTCTTTTACACTTGGGTATTCAGCTCTGACCCTGATCTACCTCTTTTAAACACTTTTTTATCTCTGTTTTAACACTTTACATAAACTTCTCTTTTTGTTCCTCACCGGCTCCGACCCCGGTTTTCTACACTAAACTTTGTTTACACTTTTACCAATTCCTACTTCTAATCTAATCTCTTTTACACTTGGGTATTCAGCTCTGACCCTGATTTACCTCTTTTAAACACTTTTTTATCTCTGTTTTAACACTTTACATAAACTTCTCTTTTTGTTCCTCACCGGCTCCGACCCCGGTTTTCTACACTAAACTTTGTTTACACTTTTACCAATTCTTACTTCTAAACTAATCTCTTTCACACATTGGGAATTGAAGATAACCCCAATTATCCCTTGGGATTACCCCCTTCCACCTTCTCTTAAAAACATCTATCGCGCAGACCCACCTCTAACAACGGATGCACGCATAAACACACATAATTATATAGCGTTTATTTACTTAATAATGGGTATTATTATGATGCATATTGGGCTTGGGAAACTCCCTGTCGCTTATATTCCACCACTAAAACCATCATATCATCTCTAATTTTTCCTTTATGTTTACTAACTGTTGTTTGTAAAATATTTTTCGCCATATGTTTAGGAGGTATTCCAACCTGCCCTAAAATCATATGTTCCAAATCAGTAATATCCGGATATTGTTCGACAATACCATCACTACACATAATTAATATATCATCTTCTTGTAAATCTAACGTAACGTGATCAACATCTTGATCGCTCATAACGCCGACTGGAAGTTGCGCTAAATTAATTAATTCAATCTGATGATCTCTTATAAAGAATGTCGGTGTTGCCCCCTTTTTATAGAAGGTAGCTCTTTGACGCTCCCGATCAATCATACAGACATCTAACGAAAAGAATCTTTCGTTCGCATTGGAATGTTGTTTTAATTGCTGTAACGTCTGGATAGCCGTTTTAATTGGAATATTAAAACTTAACAAACATTTCAAAATTTTAAGGGCTTCCGAACTCTCCTTATGAGCTAGTTCACCATTCCCCATTCCATCACTAATCGCAATAAACGTTTGACCGTTCGTGAAATTTTCATAAATATAACTATCTCCTGAAACCTTATTTCCGTCTTTTCCAACATAGGAAACCGCATGATCAATTTTAAATTGATTAGAGGAATAAATCTTTATTTTCGTCTGCTTTCCTTTAGTCTTCTCAACAATTAAACGAAGTGGCTCATTCGTAATCCCTTCAAGTATTGCCTGAATAGACAACAACGTTAACTCTTTCGGGGGCGAATTAATCACTAAATCCATTTTGATGAGTCTTGGATAAAGACTTTTAATCTTAATATCCGAACACCTCACATTAATTCTTTCCAGCTCTTCCTTAATACGGTTGAACTGCAGTTCAAAGTCATGACGATCGTACATCATTGACTGCATCATATTGTCGATTGCCAATCCGATACAATCTAAAACCACGTCAACTCTGATTAACTGACCCTTACCTATAAAAGAACGCAAAGATTTCACTAATTGTTGAAAATTAACTAACTGATTAAATAACTGACTAATCGTATAAATATTCAACCGATCCTTACTTTCTCTCTTTGGCTTAGGCGAAAATGTTTGCTTCATTTTCGTTACGAGTTCCATGCTTCTCTCTCCTCCTAATGGCCTTAACTAATTGCTCCCTCCCGTGGGCTCAATTCGTACCCCTATATTACCACTCATCAACTAGAGATTTTGTCACTTTCTTGGAATCATTTAAACTTTTAAAAGACACAATTTTTACATCTTCGGCACATCTATTGAAAATAAACCAGCTATTCTACCTTCTTTTACACGACTCGGCAGCATAGTGCTATAAACTTTTAAAAACTTTTATGTAAAAGTGAATAAAATTAGATTTACAAACATAGCCCTATTTGTTCACCTCTATTTCCTCTTAAATAACACACACAACTGAAGAGAAAAGTTTGAATATTCCCTCAACTCTATCTCTGACTAATACCTTCGACTATTCGATTAAACCTTAGCTAAAAATGCATCTCCCCTCTATTGACACGTTTTTTTAAAAGAGTTATATTGTGTATATAGAGTATATACAATATAACAGGAGGTGATTAGTTTATTTATGGAAATAGTCATCAGCAATACCAGCAAAAAACCGATTTACGAACAAATTACTGATCAACTAAAACAACACATCATATCTGGGGTTCTTCAGGAAGGGGATGCCCTTCCTTCCATGCGCGCTCTCGCTCGCGACCTTCACATAAGCGTTATTACGACGAAGCGAGCATATGAGGACCTTGAACGTGCAGGATTTATCGAAAGTATTGTTGGAAAAGGAAGTTTTGTCACTCAACATAATAAAGAATTATTAAAGGAAGAAAAACAACGACAAATTGAAGAACACTTCACCCGTGCCATTGAATTAAGTAAACAGTGCGGCATCTCATATGAGGATTTAGCTGAGATTTTAAAACTTTTATATACTGAGGAGGAATAAAAATGGAAAATGCGATAGAAGTTAGAGGGCTCTCCAAAAAACGAGATGGATTTTTCTTAAACAATGTAAACCTAACCGTTCCTAAAGGCTATATTGTCGGATTAATTGGGGAAAATGGAGCCGGAAAAAGCACAACGATTAAGGCTATCTTAAACCTAATCGATAAGGATTCTGGGACAATCAAACTATTCGGTCAAGATTATCAACAACATGAAATGTCGATTAAACAAGAAATTGGAATCGTCTTTGATGATTGCCATTTTCCTAAACAATTAACCCCAAAAGATTTAAATCTCATTTTAAAAAATATCTATCTAAAGTGGGATACTCACTTATACCTTGACTATCTCAATCAATTTAAACTCCCTTTAAACAAGCCGATAAAAGATTTTTCACGGGGGATGAAAATGAAATTATCACTCGCTACTGCATTAGGTCACCGTCCTAAACTTCTTATTTTAGACGAGCCGACAAGCGGACTCGATCCAATTGTTCGAAATGAAATTCTCGATATCTTTTTAGACTTCATCCAGGATGAAGAACATTCCATCCTAATTTCATCACATATCACAAGTGATTTAGAGAAAATCGCCGATTATATCACCTTTATTCATGAGGGAGAAATCGTCTTCTCTGACTCTAAAGACCACCTTCTTTATGATTACGGACTTATTAAATGTCAAGAAAAGGACTTTTGCTCGATTGACCCAGAAGATATCGTCAACTATAAAAAGCATCCTTATCATATGGAAGTACTTATCAAAAATAAAAGAAAATTAGAAAATAAATATAAAGCATTAACGATGGATTCAGTCTCTATTGAAGATTTAATGCTTTTACATATTGGGGGGCGTAAATGATGAAAGGGCTAATTATAAAAGATTTCTTAAACTTAAGAAACAACATTAAAACGATGTTGATTACCATACTTATCTATTTATTATTCTTTATTTCCTATGATCCAAGCTTTTTAAGTGGGCTGTTAATTATGATTTTTTGTTTGCAAAGCCTAAGTACTTTCTCCTACGATGAGTACGCGAATTGGGATGTATTCGCCCTATCACTTCCTATTTCACGAAAAGAACTCGTTCTTAGTAAATATATCGTCTTCGCTATCTTCCCGATCGCCGGAACAATTCTTTCAGAAATAATAGTCACTGGGATTTGTCTTGTGAAAGGCATCCCTATTAGTGCAGAACTTTTTATATCCGGCATTGCCATTTTATTTACAGCGGAATTACTGATCTTATTTTTACTTCCATTTGTCTTTAAATACGGAATTGAACGCGGCCGTATGATGATGATGGTTATCAGTTTTAGTCTATTTGGCGGGATTGTTTTATTAGGTAAGTTTTTAAAAGGAATATTGACTCCTCAACGGATCACTCATTTAGAAACATTACTTCCCCTTTTACCGTGGATTGGAATCATCACTCTACTCATCGTTGCCTACTTCTCTTATCAATTATCCTCTCGAATCGTTTTAAAAAAAGAATATTAAAAATTTAAAAGGCGTACATCCCATCATGTACGCCTTTTAAGTTATACAAAAAAACTCATTCCAAACGGAATGAGTTTGATATCTATGCTAAACAAGTATCGTTAGTTAGAACGACGACGCTGTGTTTTCATGTTCTTTTTAAGAGCCGATTGTTTCTCATCGCTATCCTTTAAAAAGTTAGTAATTGCTTTATCTAAGTCTAAAGCTGGACGAGCTGGCTTTTCTGGGCGTGCTGGTTTCATTGAAAGGTTAATTTTCCCTTCTGGTGTCACCTCTTTAACGCGCACAGTTACTTCCTGACCCACGCTGACAACATCTTCAACTTTTTCTACGAATTTCTCAGATAACTCACTAATGTGTACAAGTCCTGATTTTCCATTTTCTAACTCCACAAATGCACCAAACTTCTTCACACTCGTGACTTTACCATTTAACTTTTGACCAGCTGTGATTGACATAAAAATCGACAGTCCTCCTCATAATTTTTATAATTTTAATTTTAGTTATTCTTGTCCTTGCGGAAGCTTAAATAATATCTCGCCTTCCTCAGATTTAAAATATTTCTCGCGCGCAAGCTTAGCAATGTAATCCTCATTTTCAAGTTTGCTTATTTCGTTGCGATAATATTCCTCTTTCTCAATTAACTCATCATATTCTTTTTCATATGCAGCTAATTTTTCCTTAGCTTCAGTAAGTTTGGCTAAACGACTTGTATATAGGCAAGCCCCAACGACACAAAAGAATCCTATAATAAGGCTAAGTGTTAATACCCGACGATAAAAAAGCTGTTGTCGCCTTTTTCGATTATTCTTCTGTACTAGAGTTAACTTTCTTTCTGCCACGTCGTCGTTTCTCCTTTTTTTTCTTCTTACTTGATATAGATTTTCCTAATTTAGCTAAAGGCGTATAAAATAAAAGCTTTAAAATTCTAAGAAACAACATTATTATATCAGAAACAAGCTTGTAAATAAACATAATGGGGGAAATTACTAAGATATTCACCACTTTTTTTATAAAGTGTGCAACTGTGAATAAACTCTCCCCTAACATTTCAAGATCCCGGTGCAACGGCTGTTTTAAGAACTTAAAGTATATGATAGCCCCAACGACTAAGAAAAGCAAAATATACAAATGGAAGATTCCTTCATTAACATTATATATATAGATAAAGGTAAGAGGAATTTGGATTAACCAATACATCACAATAATCACCCATTGTATGGAATGATTAAATAAAATCTCTTTAACGATGTAAGTAAAATCTAACGTTACACCGATAAAAATTCCATACAATAGGACATGAACCATTAGTTGAAATTGGACTTGTAAACTCATTATTTAAATAATTTGCTAAAGATTCCTTTTGAGTCTTCACCAATCATGTCTAAATCGTCGTATTCATAACCGGTAATATAACCCATAATCGATAGCTCTCCCTTTTCAAGATCAAGATTCTTAAGCTCTAAATCCATTCCTCTCACTGTTAAAATCCCCATTGTTGTATCAATCGTAAACAACTCACTATCAAAGCTTAATAACTTTTTAATTCCACTAACATCCATTAACTTCCTTTCTTTCATTGATACCTGATGGTAACCCAATAGCGTGCTTGGCTTTTGCTTCATGTACGACTCTTTCTCATAAATGTTCATATTCTTATCCCTCCGTTATCTGTTTTATCACTAGAAACTTATGATTGTTCTAAGCGAAATATAACTGGGGGAAAGAAAGACCTTGTTTCTACTTCATATTTTATGAAATCCCCCTCCCATTCGTTAATAAAATCGACATCTTTTTTCTTTTCTCCTCTTTCTTAGGAGTCAAGATGGCGAATTAATTCTTTTATTAAGATTTGAGTGATAAACTCAAAGCACATCACCAATAAAATAAGCACAAAACTCCAAGCAAAAACAGCGGGCATATTTAAATAAGTCTTCTCGTAGTTTAACTGACGACCAATTCCTATAGAGGTCTGAGCCATTACTTCCCCCATGACCATGACTTTAAATGATAATCCGATCGTTGCTTGAACCCCACCACTTAATTCTCTCATTAATTGTGGATAATAAAGCGCCCTAAATTTTTCATACGGGGTCGCACCAAACAATAAGCAAACATCTAATAAATCAGAATCTACATGGTTCATTGAGCTCTCTATCATCTCATATAAAAGGGGGAAAATCACACAGGCCATAATCATAACAGGCCCCCGTTCCGCCCCAAACCAAATTAATAAAATAATGGTGATTGAAATAGTAGGTAACGTTCTTAAAAGCGTTATAAATGGCGCTAAAAACAAGCGAAGCGCCTTAAAATAGCCCACAAGAATACCTAGTAATAAACTAATGATTAACACACCTGTAAAAGTAAGAACTGTCCTCCTAACCGTCGAAAGTACGGTCACAGTGAACATTGGATCAGACACAATCTCATAGGCTGCCTCAAAAACACTTATTAATGATGGTAAAATAATCGGTTGATGAACACATTGTACGAATAACTCATAAATGAGTAAGACACCTAAAATCCCCATTAATCGATACCCTTGCTTCATAAGTATGCCCCTCCCTCTTTTTCTATCTTACGGGGAAAAAATAAGGAAAATACCGTTCAAATAAAAAAATAGGTCACTACGGAAGCGACCTATTTTTAAAAACTTAAAAGTTATCCACATGATGAATTCACAAAAGTCATTGACATTAAGTTAGACAACAAAATGCAGTATAACTTTTAAATATTTATGACCCTTACTTGGCAAGTGGTATTTCCCTTGCATCCTTTGTCGGCTACCAAACCGAGTTTCAAGTAATCGTCAATAATAATATATGCACACTCAATTATTTTATACCTATTAATTCGCGAAATAATAGAAGTCATCGTCCGGCATCGAACCGCCAATTGTAGCTGGATTAAATTCAAACAATTTTTTCAAATAGACTTCAATCTCTTTCTTTGAATCGGCTGCTGTTTTAAACCTTAAATTTGACTGTGGCGTCGACTGAACAATAATATTTTCCGGCATTTCAAGTCCTGTTTGAATAGCTTCTTTAGCCATTTCGTCTGTTGATTCATTTGCGAATGAAACACTTGCCTCCACTTGGGCTAATAACGGTTCAATAACCTCTTTATGATTCTCAATTAAATCTTTATGAACAAATAAACTTGCTTGTGGATAAGAACTTACCCCATAAATTTCTTCCCACTGTTGTTGAAAATCAACAACGACATTTACATTCTCACTCTTTGTTTTTAAAACCGATAATGAAGGTTCTGCGATAACTGCAAGATCCGTTTCACCCGCTGCAAACATCGATTGAACATCTGCAACACTTGGTAAATACTCAATTTCTACCGAATCAAGTAGCCCCTTTTCCTTTAAAATGCACTGTAGCACAATGTCTGGTGTACTTCCTTGGCCAAAAGCCGTAATCTTTTTACCTGCTAAATCATCAAAATTTAATTCTTCTTGACTAATTAAATATAAATTTCCCCACACTAAAGTGGCTACTAATTGATAAGGCACTTCTTTTTGATAAAGCGTAGCTCCTAAATTAGTGGGTGCAACAATCACCTGTGAGCTCCCTGATGTAAAAGCTGCAGCTAATGCATCACTTCCTTGTGTATAAGGCGATACGGTATATTCCACATGATCTCCAAGGGAAGGTGCCGTTGCCTTAAAGTGCGCCATTGCCATGGCTGTTGATCCACTCGGAACTAACATATCAAATGAAACATTTTCAAATTGTGGAGTCGTCTCTATATTCTGCTCCTCATTTTCGGTTTGTTGCTCTACCTTTTCCTTTGTTTCATCTTTCTTATTCTCATCTACCGTTTGATTCGCGCAGCCGACGATTCCAAACAGCAATAGGAATATTGCTAAAAACTTTTTCATTTAAAATTCCTCCCATATGCTTGATTACCTCCGATTATATCTTACGTCCTACGATTTATCCGTAAAAAGCATGAGTCATTTTTCGCATACGAACAAGGGATTTCATCAAATGTTGTAACAATTTTAACAAATGGATAGGAACCTATCAAAAATAAAAAAACGATGTTCTCCCCCATTCCTAAATAACGAGAGATTTACTCATATTTTTTAAAACTATTTTTTATTTGTCGCTTTATATAAGAAAATGAAAGGCTTTTATTTTCTTATATAAAGACATTTGTTATAATGTTAGTGAATTTTCTGTACGATTGGAGATACAAAATGAACTATGTTGCATTCAATCATGTTTTTAAAACTTATCCCCGTTCAACTAAGGCGGTTATTAATGATTTTAATCTCTCAATTTCTAAGGGAGAATTCATCGTCATCGTTGGTCCTAGTGGAAGTGGTAAATCAACGTTGCTTGAACTTATTTGCGGATTTGAAAAAATGACTTCTGGGGATATCTTAATTGAGGGAAGACGAATTAATGAAACATTACCAAAAGATCGAGATGTTGCAATGGTCTTTCAAAACTATGCCCTGCTCCCCCATCTTAGCACTTACGAAAATATCGAATTTGGGATGAAATTACGCAAACTTCCAAAAAAGCAGCGCGAGGAAAAGGTACGCTGGGCGGCCCGTATTCTTCAACTCGAAGAATATCTCGATGTACTTCCAAAAAATCTTTCCGGTGGACAACGGCAACGCATCGCTATTGCACGCGCAATCGTCAGAGAGCCGAAACTCTTCCTAATGGATGAGCCGCTTTCCAACCTAGACGCCAAATTGCGTGAATCGACTGGTAATGAGATTACCCAATTACACCGGCGACTAAACGCAACAACCATCTATGTCACCCATGATCAGACGGAAGCCCTGACCATGGCAGACCGAATCGTTATTTTAAATGAAGGGATTATTCAACAGATCGGTACTCCTGTTGAGATTTACACGAAACCAGCCAATTTATTTGTAGCAACCTTCATTGGGAAACCGCGCATTAACCTTTTTAATGTGACGTATCACACCCACCACCTCATCTTATCTAATCATATTTCACTCGAGGTCGGATCTCGATTCTCCCCTCTTACAGAAAACGGGGAATATCTTCTAGCCCTTCGAGCCGAACACCTTTATTTAGATACGACGAATGGGATTGAAATGAGGATTCAAAAAGTTGAGTATCTTGGAAGTGAGGTTATCCTCCATCTACAAAAAGATGACTTGGTCATGACAATGAAATCTTATCAAAACTTAGATTATAAAACAGGGGCATTCATTAAAGTCAGCTTTGACCTAGCTCACGCTCATGTTTTTAATAAAACAACACATGAAAGGATTGAACTTAACCATGAACAAAATTAAGCTACTACTCGTCAGCATGACGTTACTCTCATTGACGGCGTGCCAAACAAAACCGAAGGTAGAAGAGGGAAAAATCGGTGGAACATTAACAGTTGTGACTTCTCGTCCTGATGCTGCCGAACTATTT
This sequence comes from Turicibacter faecis, assembly GCF_037076425.1. NCBI lineage: Bacteria > Bacillati > Bacillota > Erysipelotrichia > Erysipelotrichales > Turicibacteraceae > Turicibacter > Turicibacter faecis. The sequence continues at coordinate 2,220,441 of NZ_AP028127.1, forward strand.
GAAGAGATTGAAGAGGGATTTAAAAAGAAATATCCTGAAGTTGAAGATATTATTTGGGAGTCTTCAAGCGACTATGATGCTGATATCATGAAACGAATGAATACAAAAGATTATGGAGATGTTTTGTTTGTTCCTTTCTCAATGGCAGGAACACCAAGTGAATATGAAAACTACTTCTATCCGCTTGGAAAAGTAGAAGACTTAGAAAAAAAATATTTAGATGTAACTGAGGCTGTGTATAACGATACAGTCTACGGTTTACCTGTTTCAATTAATATTTTAGGCTTTGTCTATAACGAAGACGTTTTAAAGAAAGCTGGCGTTGAAAGTATGCCAACCTCAACAGATGCTTTACTTGAAACTTGCGATCAAATTGAATCAAAAACAGGGGCAACATGCTTTTACACTAACTATAATACCTCTTTAGGAGTTTGGGCAGGTGCCTTATCTTCATATGGGGAAAATTATAAAGAAGCCGCACTTAACGGTAATCCATTTGATGAAGGTCAACCGATTCGTGAAGTAATGGATTTATTCTACAAATTAGCAGCTGGTGGATATATTGAAGAAGATCCGATTACAGGCGACTATAACCAATCGCTTCAATTATTAGCGGACGGAAAAGTGGCCATGATTATGCGCGCCTCTCAAGACTTAGCAACTATTCAAGCGCTCAATGATTCTGAGGATAACATTAAATTGGCTCCATTCCCAACCACTTTAAACGGAACAACAAGTGTTCCAGTTGGAGCCCCTGGGGTCATTGGAATCAATAAAAATACAGAAAACTTAGCAACGGCGAAAGCATTCTTAGAATACTTTATTTCTGCTGAAAGTGGTTATGCAGAAGATTTAGATGGGGTTCCAGTCATCATTGAAGAATTAAACGATGATCAACGTGCTTTATTTGAAGAGGGGACAATTGTAAAAACTGCCTCAACTGAAGATGCAGCCATTCAGGAACGTTATAGTGCTGTTGCCGGGGAAGTCGGAATCGCCCGCTTAACAGATGTTTTACAAAAGGTAATCAATATCGGATTATATCCAGAACAAAACCAAAGTTATGAGGACTATGTTAAAGAGTTACAAAACGCTTGGGATCAAGCACTAAAAAATCATGAATAGTTCCTTACATAAAAAAGAAAGAGTCCTTATTGGGCTCTTCCTTTTTATTCCCCTATTATTACTGATTACCTTTGGCTTTTTACCTTTACTTGAAATTATCTCCTACAGTTTCACCTCATGGAACGGAATTAGCTCGCAAAAACCGTGGGTAGGGTGGAATAATTACGTGAAAGTACTAACAAGTCCTCAATACTTTCAGGTTTTTATAAATAACCTTTACTATTTTGTCTCTGGACTCCTGCAAATTTTAATTGCTTTATATCTCGCCATCCTTTTATCCTTTAAAGTCAAATTCAAATCATTTTTTAAGGCGAGTATTGTTTTTCCTACTCTCATTAGTGGCGTCGCCATTTCTATGATGTTCCGGCTCTTTTATACACCAGGTGGCCCCTTTGATACCCTTTTAATCACCCTTGGTCTAGAGAAGCTCATCCATTTTTGGCTCGGAGACCCTCGTTACGTCAACTATACATTAGCCGGAATCTCTCTTTGGCGTCATACAGGACTCCGCTTCTTAATGTTTTATGCAGCCATTCAAACCATCCCCAAGGAATACTATCAAGTAGCCGAAATTGAGGGGGCAACAACCTTTCAAAAAATTCGGTACATTATCTTACCCAATATCCATACAATCCTAAAGATTAACTTTATTCTATTAACAGTCGGGGCCGTTACAGCATTTGAAATTCCGATGATTATCACGAATGGTTCAAATGGAACCACCACCTTCTTACTTCAAACACTAAAAACAGCATTTGAACAAAAACAACTAGGACTTGCTGCAAGCATGGCTGTTGTCATGATGCTCGCCCTTATTTTACTAACCTCACTTCAAAAAAAATTATTTAGGAATGATGATTATGATTTTTAAACGTCTACTACAATCAATCTTGAAATATTTTAGTTTAATCTTGTGGACATTCATTGTCTTCTTTCCACTACTCACCGTCTTTTTTGGATCGTTCAAAACTTACAGTGAGTTTATGTCCACGTCTGGGGTAACCCCACCCGTCAGCTTTTTAAATTTTGAAAATTATTATATCGCTTTAACCAAAGGAAAAATGTTGACAGGATTTTTCAATACTTTTATTCTGATTCTTGCAGGTGTTAGTGGGAGTATCTTTATCGGTTCGATGGTGGCGTATGTTATTAACCGATTTAACTTTAAAGGAAAAAAGTTAATTCTATTTATGTATCTCTTTGTCTCCATTATCCCTATGGAAGTCTCTCAAGTTTCAACCTTCAAAATTATTGCGTCCCTCGGGCTATATAACACACGATTAGCCCCGATTTTACTCTATCTTGGGGCTGATGTCTTGATGGTTTATCTTTACTTACAAGTTCTTGAAAAAATTCCACGAGAAATTGATAAAGCAGCGATGTTAGAGGGGGCATCCTATTTTCAAATTTATAGGAAAGTCATCTTTCCTCTTTTAAAACCAGCGACAGCAAGCATTATCATGCTAAAGGTTATTTCGATTTATAATGATTTTTACATTCCACACCTTTATATGCCCGGTGAACATTTAAATACCATCTCGACGGCCTTATTTAACTTTATGGGCCCTCATCGCATTGAGTGGAATGTGATTAATGCGGCAATAATTTTAAGTTTAATTCCGATGTTGGTCTTCTTCCTCATTTTACAAAAACAAATTTATACTGGATTGACAGCGGGAAGTATTAAATAAAGGAAGTGTATTATGAAAAGAAAAAATTTTTTACAACGTGCTTATACAGTCATGGAGATTAGGACTGGATTTGCTACGGGACTACCTGTCCTAAGTGGGGGATTATTTGGCGCCTATTTAGCCGGACACTTAAAAATCATCCCGCTTTTGTTAATGTTCGTCACTGGTTTTTGCTTAAATATCGTGGCAAACGTTGCAAACGAAATTCGCGCTTATCTAAAAAGCGAGGAAAACGAAGAGACATTCACTCATCATCTCGGAAGTGAGGGACTTGTGCGAGGAGATGCAACGGTTGTGGATACTTTAATCGTTCTCTTCTTTTTCCTTGGCATCAGTGGACTTTCAGGAATAACCCTCGTCTTCGTGACCAAAAACCTAACGATTTTAATGATTGGGATTTTAAGTGCATTTGCGGCAATTGGTTACTCTCTTGGTCCGAAACCTTATATTATCTATCCCATTGGGGAACTCGTTTCAGGGCTTTTTGTTGGGGCAATTAGTACGTTGATTTCGGCTTACTTACAAACAGATCATCTCAACCTTCCTATTGTTCTTTATTCTGTTATCCCCATGATCATGACGGTGTTTTTAATGTCCACCAATAATACCTCAGACATTGAAAAGGATCGAGGGCACCGTGTAACCTTACCTCATGTTATTGGATTTAGAAATTCAATTAAGCTGATTATTCCAGAAGCCCTTCTTATGTTGATCGCCTGGACGACACTTTATCTCATTGGGGGAATTACTCTACTCATGTTTATCAGTGGAGTTGTGATTTTTTATTACTTTGGATATATTCGTTGGTATAAAGATTATTATCAAATCCAAGCCCCTTACAAAGAGATGGGACGCGAATTTGGTCCAAGACCTTTATTATTGATTTATAGCTTTAATCTTATATTATCCACAGAATTCTTTATTTACCTCATCCAATCTTAAGGAGGACTCATGATGACTATTCATTTAACATTAATCAAAAAAAATCCCCTGACGCTTCAAGTCTTACTTGCTCAAAAATTGGGACTGTTTCAAAAACATCACGTATCAGTCAACTTATCCACAACAGAAGATTTTTTATTTGATGGAAATAATCCTTTCTTCTGTGGAACATCGGATGCGATGGTCGGTGATACAACTTTCTTCTTTTATATGCTTAAACGTGGAAAAGATGCCGTTATCACCTCAGATTTAACACGTACCATCCACTTAGTCGCTGGGCGTCACCCGATTCAAGATCTTTCTCATCTAAAAATTGGGGCTAATCGGGCGGGGCTTCTCCGACTTTTTTTAGAAACAGACTTAAAAGAAATGATTCCTCATGCGAGTATTACATGGATTAATAATTCCTATGAACGACTTGCTGCACTGGATAAAGGAGAAATTGAAGCCCTTGTGGCTATTGATCCCTTTGTCACAGATGTCTTAGAAACAGGTGGAAAAATTTTATGGAGCTTAGCCAATAGCTCACACAACTGGGTCATGTGGGCCTTTGATCGAACCTTTTATGAACAAAATCAAGGGGCTGTGCATAACTTCTATCAGGCATTAGAAGACACAACAAACCTATTTAACCAGGCCTCACCTAATCAACGCATTCAGTGGGCGAAAGACTGTGGATATCCTGAAAAACTAGCCTCTCGATTCGCCACTTTCACCTTTGAACCCTATCACCCTTACGCTGTGGAAGACTTTAACCTTTGTCAAAATTGGATGTATAAAAACAAAGAAATCGACCAATTTTACGATCCTCATCAGTGTATCGTAAATCCATTTAAAAAGCCTGCGTCTTGTTAAAGACGCAGGCTTTTCTTTTAATCAATAAATAATGCATCATATCGTGGACCTTCTTCCCACTCTAAATACCCCGCTTGGAAAGGATAATCTTGACCACGGAATGGGTGAAACTCTATAAATAAACCGTGTGGTAATTCAACCCTTAAAGGGAACTCATAATCTATTTCCAACTGCTTCGCTCTCTCATTATACCCAAAGGCAACAACTCCATACTGAAGCGGCAACTGATATCGATCGCTAAAGCTCATAACCTCCAAGTAGTTCTCTCCTTCTTGAATAGGAACGGTCAGTCCAGCCACCTGATAAAAACGATTAAAACTTGTTTCATGGTAAATACGAAAACTTAATTCCCCCTTCTCCTTAGAAAGAGTCGCATAAAATCCGTCAAATTCTTTTGAGACATTCGCCTGTGCATAAGTTTCTTCAAACGTTTGATAGGAGATTGTCTCCTTCAGAAAAACACCGAGGGCACACGCTAAAAAGACCGCCGCTAAGGCCACGGTTGATTTTAAAAAGGTAGGCATCAGTCTTCCATTTTCCTCGATCTCTAAGCGTGTCAGGTCATCCCACTTTTTAAACCTCTTGAACATGAATACAACAACCGCATAGGCCATCCCCCCAATCACGAAACCTAAAGCGTTCAATAAAATATCATCAACGTCAAAAAAATTCACACTTGTGAGTAGTTGTAATGATTCTATGATTGTCGATAACAAGACTCCATAACTAAATAATCGCCACCATTTGCGAGATGACTTAAACAAGAGGCAACTGAAAAAGCCAAGCGGAACTGTGACAAGCAAATTCCCCACCACGTTATACCACCCATTCTTAAGGGTTATTCCGATCCCCAGGGTTAAATCCCTTGGATCCAAAAGAACCGCACTTATTCCTTTAAAGGGAATAAAATTAGCTTTAGTTAAGGCATACGATAAATCAAATGTAAAGGTGCTCGCCTTCAATAAAGTAAGAAAAATATAGATAAGTAAAAAAAGCATGGCTATAAAAACGACGATTTCCCTCACCCAATGGATAGACCGAGACTTTCTTAAATACCTGATACGTGTTCCAAAAAGGAGACACGCAAACAGAAACAATATCACATAATTCATAAAACCTCTCCCCAATCCTGAGAATTTATATTTTTTAACACCTCCAAATTATAATATATTTTCACATATAACCTCCTAATATTATGTTAAAAATATATAGGATAATAAAAAAGGCCTCTACTTTTTAGTCAAAGTTAGAGGTCTTTTTATGTATAAGAAACTTCTATTCGAAAATTTCGATTCCGGTAATTTCATCTAAAGATGGACGTTCAATTCGTTCTTCGGAGATAATTTCATACATATAAGCGGCATCTTGTTTTTTCGTTGAATCTTTGATATCTGTCACGCGTACTTTTAAAATTTTATTTCCATAATACAGCGTTAATTCATCACCTAATTTAACAGTCGAACTTGATTTGGCGATTTTTCCGTTAATTTCAATACGACCTTTATCCGCTACTTCCTTCGCCAACGTTCGACGTTTCACTAAACGTGAAACTTTTAAATATTTATCTAAACGCATCGTTTACATCTCCTTCTCTTCATTCACCATTAACGACTAATTTTCCTTTTTAGGGGGAACATAAATCGTTGTTAAATTATCTAATTTAAAGTTGTGATCTAATTCGTAAAGCTTCACCCATTTCAGTTCCTGTAAAGAACTTCCCGCTGCCTTCACAATACAAACTTCATATTCGTCATCATAAACTTCCATCAAATCTAATTTTAAGTTAGAGGCTGTTAACTGGTCAAATACCTGTGGAATAATCAGGTGTTGCTTAGGAGCAATCGCTTCATAATCAAAATCTAAGGCATCCATCACTTGTAATCCCTCAATCGGGTCAATGGCAAGTGCCGCAAACATCGGATCTAAGAAACTCTGCCCTCCTAATACAACAGCATCTGCCTCATCCACTAATCGCTTGACTGCATATTCCGCAACACATGGATGACCTGGAGTCGCATAAATCAAATCTCCCTTTTTAGCTTCTTCCTTAATCGTCTCAATAATTTCTTCATAAACAGCCTCAAATGTTTCATGCTTCATATAAACATCATCGAAGGCACGATAAGCAATTTGATTTTCCTCTAAAAAATTAATCATCGGGTGTTCCGCTGTTCTTAAAAATAAAGGTAACCCAGATGTTAACTTTGCCACGACTCCTCGTGTTAGCTGAGAATCATCCCCAGCTCCTAATCCTACAATATAAATCATTGACTACCTCTCCTTCTGTTTAACTTAACACTTCATCTTCTACTAATATTGGTCATAATTCAGACCTTTATTCAATTTCCGTTTGAACCGGCTTCACCTGTGAACGAGCCTTCTTTTTTTTCGCTTTTTGCTTCCGTTTGCGAGAACGTCGTGATGCTGCCTGAGAGGTCATCAAGAAAACCCCCATTAGAACGGCGTAAACTAATACTCCCGCTAAAACCTGAATCACAAGTGAAATCATATTATAAATTCGTACATCGTCTAACCCGGATAAAAGTTTAGGAATTTGTGGTTCAATATACGTTAAAACGAGCCACAATCCCGCTGTAGAAAAGCTAACCTTTAAAAAATTAACGAACGAAGTCTTATACATCATCTTTCTAAACTGGTATAGGTTAATGAGCGCCATCACTCCAAGCGATGCCACCGATGCAATAGCTGTCCCTGATATTCCTAAACTAGTCGTTAACGGCGCTGTTAATGCTACTTTTACTAGCACACCTCCGAGTACCGAAATTAACAACTTCGTATATTGCTCCTCTTGTTGCATAATCGCCATACATAGGAAAATAAACGGATAAAAGAAAACCTGTAAAGTTAACAATCTTAAGGCTTCAATCCCGCTATTATCCTTAAATAGCGCAATATTGAGTTCATCCACCACGTTAAATAAGCCTACACAGGCCGGAACAGATAGTGCAATAACCATAAACAAGGATGTATTAAATACCTTTTTCCGCTCTTTTTCGTCCCTTAATCCTGCCAATTGAGGAACAGTCGAAGAAACAATGGCGCCTGTAAATACGGTTGCTGTCTGTACAATAGGGAGTCCACGATCGAAACTTCCCTTAAGGCCCATCGCCTCTAACGACGGAATCCCACTGTTAACTAAAGAATTAAAAACGAAGAAGCTATCGATTAATTGAAAAATAATCAATATTCCAGCACTTAAAAATAAGTAAATCGACTTCTTTAAAAATCGTGGACGCCGTTTCATTTTTAAAAAGATTTGAGGTTGATCATCCAAATGCTTCACAAATAAATACACAATGGCAAGAAGCGGACCAAATAACCCGCCTAAATAAGCGAAATAAGCTAAGCGATAAATATTCTGTCCTTGGATCATAATCAAAGCGAAAATAATCGCTGCAACCCGAATTAATTGTTCAATCGTCGTCGAATAGGCAACAACTTGAAGTGTATTCGCCCTCGTTTGTGCCACTCCACGCCAATAAGAAATCGTTGGAATTAACAAGAATGCCAATGCAACGACACGCACAATCCACGTTAACTGCATATCCCCCATCGTATAGGCTATCAAATGGCTCCCCAAAAATAATCCTACAAACGAGACAAGCCCAAAAATCCACAATGAATTTTTGATATATCTTTTAATATCCTCACTGTATTGATGAGTCAATAATAACTCTGAAATAATCGTTGGTAATACAACACCATTAAGCGTCGTATAAACCCCGATTAAAGGATAAATCTGTTGAAAGACATAAAGCCCTTCATCACCTGAAATATTTTGATACGGAACTTTATATAACAAACTTAACAACTTTACAAAAAAAGCTGTGATTGTTAAAATCATCGTCCCCTTCATCCAGCCCGATTTCATATCATTTAAGCCCTCCCTAGCTTTCCTTATCAACTTCTTATTATATCATCAAAATGGACTCCTTGAAAAAATGATCACTCATTTTTTGAAAAATATTCCCTTTATTTTTTTATTCCATGCTACAGATTCACCAAATTCTTCATCAATAAATGAACAATTCTAAATTCATTAAAACATCAAACTCTTTTTATTAAACGGTCATTTTTTCCTTTTGATAAAAAGAGGTAAAAAAGATATAATAATAAAGTTGCACAAAAACGTTTAATACAATTTATATTTAGCTTTTTATAGAGGTGATATCACGTGAGAACGATTGGAGATTGTCCAATGTGGACAAAAAATATGGAAAAAAAGAAGACCTATCCTACTTTATCAAAGGATATTAAAACAGAGATCGTGATTGTCGGTGGTGGAATCACAGGTGCACTCACGGCCCATTACTTTATGAAACAAGGCATGAGGTGTGTTTTAGTTGATAAAAGTAACATCGCCACTCATGCAACTTCCGCCTCAACGGCCATTTTAAAATATGAAATTAATCAGGGATTAAAAAATCTCATGTCACAAGTTGGAGAGCAAAATGCCCAACATGCCTTCTTATTTGGATATCAGGCTGTCATGGAAATAAGCCAAATCGTTAAAGAAATTAACAGCTCATGTGATTTCTCATTTAAACCTGCCTTTTTCTACACCGAGGATCCGCGACAAACGGATGCCATGGAACAAGAGTGTACGGCGCGACAAGCGATTGGAATTCACTGTGAATTATTCACACAGGAAAACAATAAAGATGAGTTTAGTTTCAATTTTGAATCAGGTATTTATTCCCACTATGGGGCCGCTATCATGAACCCCGTTCAATTTACCCACGATCTCATCAAATTTAACGTCGACAAAGGATTAGAAGTATTTGAAAATACAACCATTGTGGATTATAATCTATCATCCCATCAAAGCATCCTCACGACAGAAAATGAATTTACTATTACGGCAGATAAAGTTATTATTTGTACAGGAGTCAATGCACTAGAATTTTTCAATCATGAAAAACCATTCTGTCAACTTTATCGTACGTTCTCGATTCTAACAAAACCTGTGGATAATTTTATTGGGGGGAAAGACAGTTGTATCATCCGTAACGATCAAAAACCTTATACCTATGTTCGTCCAACGCTTACTAACGAAATTGTTATTGGGGGAGAAGATTTAGCAATTGATCGCTTAGATGGTGACATCGCCAATATGGGAGATCGTGATCCTCTAGCCCTTCAACACTACCACCAATTATTACGCCGTGTAAGAAAAATGTTCCCACAAATTAATGAAATAAAAACAGCATGCTGGTTCCATGGGTTATTTATCGATACAAAAGATGGCCTCCCATTCATCGGTAAACATCCTGACTATCCAGGGGCCTACTTTAATCTAGGTTACGGATCAAATGGAATCCTCAATGCACTTATTGGAGCCAAACTCATTTCACAAGATGTAGCAGGAAAAAATCCTCGCGAATTAGATATCTTCAAATTTAACCGTTACTAAACCCAAACCCTTTCAAAGGGTGTGAACGAATAAATTCTAAACATATAAGCAAGAGGAATTAGACCATCCCTTAGGTGGTTTAATTCCTCTTCTTTTTGTAGACATAACGTCCCCTGTTTCATCTTCACGACGGATGTTAAGACTATCGATTGGGACAATAGGAGACATTTGTTTAATCCACGCCCAGGAACGATAAATTAAAGCACTTGAGGACCCCATTTATAAATATTAACCTCCAATATCTCCTATCAACACCTATCACTTAGAATTCAAAATTCCATTTGGCCAAGGCATATTAGCCCCTCCTTTTATTAATCAAAAAAGTAGAAAAGAAGCGAAATACCCCAAAGAAATCAATACCCCGATGAGGTAGAAAATGTAAACATCTAACATTGATCACCATTAAATGATCGATATATAGGTCACATCCTCCCTACTACACGGTATTAAACCTAAAAAAATCTTTGGTGTCCCTTTTTTCATATTTTTTTCAAAACCGCATACCTTTTAATAACTAGTCATCTAAAAAGGAGGAAGCCGGAAATGGCTAAACAAGCATATAAAAAAAACATTGCCTATAACCGCGCCCGAAGAAGCATGATCGCCATCCTAATTGGGCTCATTGTCCTCTTTGTAATCGGCATCTTTATGTCCTAAAGGATAGAGAAATCGTGCACCTTCTTATTCAAACGTGCGTCTATCTACGATTCCTCTATAGGTTTTAATCCTATTACGAAATAAATAACCATAACAAAAAAGGAGGTACCCCCATGTCCTTGAAGGAAAAAAGTTCCACCGTTAAATTAGAATATTTTTTATACGGATTAATTTTCAGGATCTTTATCGTTCCTAAATTTAAGACAATAGGCTCACATAATGATCCCCACTTAAAAAATAGCCCCGTTGCATCTTACAATGGAAATACTTATTACTTTATTAACCATCAAAAAGGGGATTAATTAGAATTAATCCTCTTTTTTGTGCTATCATATAAACAAACTGATAGCGTCTAGACAATCCGCTACTTTACCTCTATTTTATTGAAAGGATAGATTCAATGATTAAACTCGAAACCAAACATTTAATTCTCTACCCATTAACGGCGCAAAGGATTAAGGACATTTTAAATGATGAGCCCCTTGAATATTCTACAAAAATTTGGTTAACACCTGATAATACAACTCTATTAACGTGGATGCTTGAAGAGCTTTACGCATTTATGCCGCCTAAATTAGGCTTTACCTCTTGGATATTTATCGAAAAATCGTCCAATGAAGTAATTGGAGATGGAGGCTATAAAGGAAATCCAGACGATTCAGGACAAGTTGAAATCGGCTATGAAATTATTGAGTCCAAACGTAAATTAGGATATGCCACAGAAGCCATAGACGCACTTCTAAATTGGGCATTAACCCAACAAGAAATTAAAACAATTATCGCCAAATGTCACTATGAAAACCTCCCTTCTCAAGGATTACTAGATAAAATGGGATTTCAATTCATTGGCGAAGAAGATGAAATGGATATTTATCAAATTAAGCTTGAAAATTCTGCTTTAACTCATATCAAGCAGTATCTAATAAAATGTACCCTACTATCCGGAGGGATTGCCCTTCTAACCCTCCTTATCAAAAAAATTCGAAAAAAAACACTTGATTAATCAAGTGTTTTTTCATCATCCCTTAATATATAATTAATAACTCGCTTAGCATTCACATGGGTGATTCCGTTAATATCCATACTACTATATCCGCGATTGATCAACTCATCAATGACTAAGCTAGCAGATGCGGCACTTTGACAGTCAATTAAGTTTGCCTCTCCTGCATTCAGATAATTCATAAAATCAAACCCAAGCGAAATATGACGTGTTCCTACTAGATCCCTTAAATAATCAATATGATTCACCAGTGATGCAACATCCGGCTTTAAAGGATTTGTAAACTTCGACACTGCTGTTACCCCAATAACCCCGTCAACAATGGCAATTTCTTTAATTTGTTCATCTGTTAAATTTCGTGGGTGTGGCTCTAGCGAATAACAATTTGAATGGGACGCAATGACTGGTGCTGTCGTCACAGATAAAATATCTTCAAACGTTTGAACATTAGCATGGGATACATCAATCACCATCCCTAACTCATTCATTTTTTTTACTAACTCACATCCAAGACGTGTTAATCCCGCTTCTTCTTCACTTCCAACACCCGTCGCGAATTGATTTTGTTCATTCCATGTTAACATGGCATGGCGAAAACCCTTATTATAAAGTTCAACGATATGATTAATATCCCTAATGCTCGCTAATCCTTCTAACCCTAAAATAACATTAACCTTATGGTCTGCCCAATCACTCTTAGTTGTCACGACTTGAACATTTTCTGAACCTTGTAATTCATCTATAATGTATTGAATAGCCTGGTCAAAATCAGTAAGTAACTCGTTGTTGATATCCGTATAATACGTCCAAATTCCTCCGGTAACATTTCCCTCTAACAATTCAGGGATATGATAATTCTCAACAACACCACGCTCTCCCTTGAGACGGTGTTTCACAATATTGTACAAAATGTCAGTGTGCGTATCGAAAATCAAAGGTCAACCCCTCCTTATAAACGCAATTGAACCTTCTAATCACTATTAATTATATATTATCTAGACTAAAAAAAAAGCAACTATTATCACACTTTTTCCGACAAAATAACCAAAAGGTCTATGAAACTAAATTTCATAGACCTTTCTTCACTAAGCCTCTTCCTCTTCTTGATTAAATTGACTATTATATAAATCCGCGTAAAAACCATTTTGCTTCATTAAAGACTCATGATTTCCAGTCTCAATGACATCTCCATCTTTCATCACTAGGATAACATCCGCCTCACGGATTGTCGACAAACGATGGGCAATCACAAAACTTGTACGCCCCTTCATAAGGGTCTTCATAGCAGTTTGAATTTGCAGCTCTGTTCGTGTATCGACACTACTTGTTGCCTCATCTAGAATCATAATTTCTGGATCAGCAAGTAGGGCACGAGCAATTGTTAATAACTGTTTTTGTCCCTGAGAAATGTTCGATACCTCTTCGTTTAAAATAGTATCATAACCATCTGGTAAAACACGAATAAAGTGATCCGCATGGGCCGCCTTTGCAGCCGCTACAATTTCCTCCTCTGTAGCGTTCTCTCGACCATACGCAATATTATCTCGGATTGTTCCATTGAAAAGCCAAGTATCTTGCAGTACCATTCCGAACTTTTTACGTAAGGCTGCTCGGGTCATGTTCGTAATATCTACCCCATCAACTAAAATTCGTCCACCGTTCAATTCATAAAAACGTAAGAGTAAGTTAACTAGGGTCGTTTTTCCTGCCCCAGTTGGTCCAACAATTGCCACCATTTGCCCCGGCTCTGCCTTAATATTCATATCATTGATTAAAATACGATCTTCTCGATAACCAAACTTAACATGTTCAAACTCTACTGCCCCTAAGTCCTCTTTTGGACACTGAGGCGTTGTTGGATCAGGAATAACTTCTGATTCATCTAACAATTCAAAAACACGTTCTGCAGATGCGACAGTTGATTGAATAATATTTGAAATCTGTGCAATTTGAGCAATAGGTTGGGTAAATTGACGATTGTACTGGATAAAGGCCTGAATATCTCCGACGGTAATTCTTCCTTTTGTAACAAGGACACCTCCGATAACAGCCACTAAAACATATCCTAAATTTCCAATAAAGCTAATAATCGGCATCACTAACCCTGATAAAAATTGAGCTCTCCATCCGACGTTGTATAAGCGGTCATTAATTTCCTCAAATTCATGGATTGCCTGATGTTCATGACCAAATGCCTTTACAACATTATGCCCTGTATACATTTCTTCAATATGTCCATTTAAATCTCCAAGTTCCTTCTGTTGACCAATGAAATACTTTTGTGAACGTTTAATCACTAGCATCATTAAAACACCTGATAAAGGAATAACAATAATTGAAACAACAGTTAACAACGGACTAATAGTTAACATCATAAATAATACACCAATGACCGTTGTCACCGATGTGATAACTTGTGTAATAGACTGTTGTAAAGTCCCACTAATATTATCGACGTCATTCGTAAATCGACTTAATAACTCACCATTCGTATGCGAATCAAAAAACTTTAAGGGTAAACGGGCCAGTTTTTCATCAATATCCCGTCGCAAATCATAAACCACTTTTTGGGAAATACCAGCCATTATAAATTGTTGTAAATAGTTAAAGGCTGCGCTTAGCACATATAATCCAATTAAGATTAAAATTATTTTAAAAATATAAGAAAAATCAATTGGTAATGGCGAAACATTGCCACCAACCATTTCTAAAATGGGGCGCATTAATTCATCCGTAATCTTTGCCATGATTTTTGGAGAAACAATTGAAAAAACAACACTCATAATTGCCGCTACAAAAACGATGACCAAACCTACACGATATGGTTTTAAATATTTTCCTAAACGAAGTAATGACCCTTTAAAATCTTTTGCTTTTGCTCCACCCGGTTTTGGGCCTCCCATAGGTCCTGCCATAAATTATTCCTCCTCCCCTTTTTTAAGTTGTGATTCAACAATCTGTTGATAAATTTCGTTTGTTTTTAATAACTCTTCGTGAGTTCCCATCCCTACGATGCGTCCCTCATCCATAACTAAAATGCGTGTTGCATCCATAACCGTGCTGACGCGTTGGGCAACGATAATCACTGTAGAGTTTTTCGTTTCCTCTCGTAAAGCTTCACGTAATTTAGCATCTGTTTTAAAATCCAATGCTGAAAAACTATCATCGAATAAATAAATCTCTGGTTTACGAACAACTGCCCTTGCTATTGATAGTCGTTGTTTTTGTCCACCTGAAACATTTGTTCCACCTTGAGATATTTGAGATTCTATTCCTTCTTTCATCTTTGAAACAAAATCTGTTGCTTGGGCAATATCCAAAGCATGACAGATTTCTTCATCTGTTGCATCTTCTTTCCCGTATAAAATATTATCTCGAATAGTCCCTGTAAACAGCATAGCCTTTTGAGGAACATATCCAATTTTAGAACGAAGTTCTTCATCATTCATCTGACGAACGTCTATCCCATCGACTAATACCTCTCCCTCGGCAGCGTCATAAAAACGAGGGATCATGTTTAAAATTGAAGATTTTCCAGAACCTGTCCCCCCAATAATTGCTGTTATTTCTCCGGGACAAGCTGAAAAGGAAATATTCGAAATAGCATATTCTTCTGCCCCTTCATATCCAAAAGAGACATTTTTAAACTCAACATATCCTTTTAATTGTGGTTGCTTAGCGTGAGTAGGACTAACAATAGATGGGTCCATCTCAAGCACCTCATTAATACGAACAGCTGATGCTTGTGCACGTGGAATTAATACAAACATCATTGTTAACATCAATAATGAAAACATAATTTGGGTTAAATATTGGATAAAGGCCATTAAATCTCCAACCATTAAATCTCCACTATCGATACGAATTCCACCAAACCAAATAACAGCAATGATTGAAAGGTTTAAAATAAGCATCATTAATGGCATTAATGCCCCCATTAAACGATTGGCTATTGTAGCAATTCGAGAGACTTCTAAACTCGCCTCGTTAAAACGCTCCTGTTCCTGAGAGACTTTATTAAATACTCGAATAACACGGATTCCTGTTAGATTTTCACGAACGACTAAATTCAATCTATCAATTCGCTTTTGCATCTTTTTAAACATTGGCATTGTAAATCGAGCAATAATAATAATCGTAAGGATAATAATAGGGATGACAACGAAAATAACCTTTGACAACTCAATATCCTTATTAACTGCCCGAATAAGCGCCCCAACAATCATCAATGGGGCACTTAACATCATTCGCATCATCATAATTACAACAAGTTGAACCTGATTAATATCATTTGTTGTTCGTGTAATTAAAGATGCTGTTCCAAATTCGTTAACCTCGGCTAGTGAAAATGATTCAACTTTAGTAAACACCTTTTGACGTAAATCTCGGCTAAATCCCATACCAATTTTAGCTGTTAAATAACTTGTTAAAATGGTACACCCCGTTCCTAATAGGGCAACAAGTAACATAATTCCACCGCGGCCTAAAATATAAGGGATATCCCCTTGAACAATTCCTGTATTAACAATTTCCGACATTAAATCGGGTAATTCTAAATCTGTCATCGTTGAGACAAAGACAAGAACTAAAACACATGCTATTAGGGCTGCATACGGTTTTAATCCCCTAAATAATTTCAACATCTCTAACTCCTCCTCCTTTAATCTTGTAGATTTCCTAATAACTTTCTAAAAATGAATTTAGCTTGGTCGATTTCATCTTTAGAAAAATTTCCAAATGCACGAAAATTAAGTTCACGGAAAATTTCATTCACAACTTTGGCCTGTTCAATCCCACTCTCAGTTAAACAAACATACGTTACTCGTTGATCCGTTAAACTACGTTGACGCTCAATCAGCCCATCTCGCTCCATTCTTTTTAGCATGGCGCTAATCGTCGCCGGGGTCACATTTAGCTTATTTGCTAACTCAACCTGAGTCGCCTGATGACACTGCGATAACACATGAATAATCCCTGGTTGTGATGGACATAAGCCTTCCTCCTCTAAAACCCGTTTAACGATCGATAAATGACTTCTTATTAAATGACCAAATATCTTAGCTACATCATTAATCTCTTGATTATCCACATTATCACCTCTTATTAGCTAAATAAATCTTACCTTACTCTTCATAGTTAGTCAACTAACTATTAGCTAACTAATCATTTTTTTATTTTATAATTATTTTTATAGCAAAAAACACTGATTCTAACTAGGCAATTTAATCTTCTGCCCTTAGTGTGGAGAATCATTTAGAATTTTAATCTTGAAAAACAAAAAAGACAGAAAATGATTAAACACTCTCTGTCTTTTTCATTTAAAAAATAAAATGGGCAATTACTGCGATAATCGGTAATGTGATTAATGTCCGTTGAATAAAGATAATAAACAATTCCTTCAAATTCACTGGAATTTTTGAAGAGAGCAATAGTGCACCTACCTCTGACAAATAAATCAATTGAGAAACCGAAACTGATGCAATAATAAAACGTGTCATATCGCTTTTAATAGTTGAGGCAAGGACGGATGGGAGTAACATATCCGCAAATCCAGCGACTAAAGTTTGCGATGCCGCAATTGGCTCAGGAACTTGCAATAACATTAAAATAGGTAAAAATGGTAATCCTAAAATTTTAAATACTGGAGTATATTCGGCAATAACTAAGGCAATTGTTCCTACGGCCATTACGATTGGAATAACAGCTAGCCACATATCTAACACATTCTTAAATCCATCTATAAAAATGACCTTTATAAAGGCTTGTGATTTAGCTTTTTCTATCGCCTGCATAAACCCATATGAAACATAATTAAATCCAGTTGGAATCTTTTCATCCGATTCCTTCTTTGTTCCATCAAAAAATACGTCCTCTTTTTTAGATAAGGGTGGCATTTTGGGTAGTATAATAGCGGCTAACAAACTTGCAATGGTGACAGTTATATAAAATGGAATAAACATATGCCCAAGATTAACTGTATTAATAACAACTAGACTGAATGTCACCGAAACAAGTGAAAAGGTCGTACCAATCACCGCAGCCTCGCGTTTAGTATAAAAACCGTCCTCATATTGCTTACTTGTCAACAACACTCCAATGGTTCCGTCACCTAGCCATGAGGCAATACAATCGACTGCTGACCTTCCCGGTAAATTAAAGATGGGGCGCATCACCTTAGATAATAACGAACCTACAAACTCCAATAATCCGAAATTTAATAATAAAGGTAAAAAAAGTCCCGCAAATAAGAAGACTGAAAAGAGAATGGGTAGTAGATCACTAAACACCAATCCCCCCGTATTCGAAGAGATTAAAAATGGAATCCCTTGATTAGTGTATACCATAACCGTAAATATAGCTGCTAAAAATCTAAGAATCGACCAAATAGGGGTTACGTCAAATAAACTATTTAGAAATCTATTTTTCACGATGAATCCCGGTTTCAATAGTTTAGTAACTGCTGTCCCAGCAGCTGTGATAAGCACTAAAACTAATAATATAGTCGGTAGAATACTCTCTAAATGATGTTTCAGTCCATTTGATAAAATGGCAATAGGAATCGTGATTCCTTCCGCTGTAGAAATAGGACACATAAATAAGATAACTCCAATGAAAGAGGGTATCATAAATTTCAATTTTTCTAACTGGTTATATGAGCTACACGAGCCTTCGTTTTTTATATTTTTATCTTTACTCATTTCTATTACCGCCCTTACTTTTTCTCTGATTTTATAAGTATACTTGTTAGAATAAAACTTATCAACCTTTTTAACGACAATAATCGCTCTTTATATAGAAAAAAGTCCTTGATAAACGAACAAGGACCTTTTGGATATCATGAAACCTATAATTTAAAATTTTCTTCTACACCGTAAACTTCCGTATTTAAAATTTGTCTAAATTTCCTTAGACGTTCATCACTTAATTGACAGGATGACATAATTCTTAACTCTACAGTTCCCGTAGTTAAATTAAGTGGCGGTTGATAGTGAGGAATATCATTTAAGATGAATCCTAATCTCTTGTAAAATTCTACTCTTCTTTTCGTTAGGGTATCTATTGGAGGTTCTACCTCTAAAATAATCGGTCGTTGTTTTGCCTCTAACATAACATCTCTAATCAATTGAGTTCCGATTCCCTGTCCCCTCACTTTTTCCGTACAAGCTAAATGTTCAATATATATAAAATCATCAAATTCATAATAAGCACAAAAAGCAGTTACTTCATCATGATGTAGGGTTGTTTTTAAAAAGTAATTAGGACGTGATAAAAGCTTTTTCTGCTCTTTATATTCCCTGAACTCATCTACCGGAAAAGATTCTTTCATTATCTCATAAACTTCATCAAACTTTGAAATCAAGCAATCACCCTCTGTATAAAATATAATAATATTGCATATAATAACATGACTCATACACTTTTACAAGAAAGTTATTATATGGAGGCCCAAAATGAAAATAAATCCTGATTTATACCATGGCCACGATCAATATACTAATTTTTTTGAGGGTTGGTATTTTAAAATCGTTGATGCTACTGGTCGTTATTCGTTAGCTTTTATCCCAGGTATATCTCGTACTGAAGATGCAAAAAAACATCATAGTTTTATTCAAGTCATTGATTTAGTTAACCATTCCTATCATTACTGCAAATATAGTGTTGACGATTTCTATTCTAATAATCGACACCTCAAAGTAAACATTGGGTTAAACGAATTTAGCTTTCACAAAATTTATGTTGATTTTGAGAAATTTCATGGACTATTGTATCTGGGTCCTCCTAAAAAATGGCCTCATACGAAACGTAGTCCAAACATGATGAGATTATTAAATTATATTCCCTTCCTAGAATCGCATAGTCATGTCTGTGCCATTGACGGAAATATTGAAGAAGGGCACCTTAAAATTGGAAATCAAATTATTGATTTTAGTAACGGAAAGTATTATATTGAAAAAAATTGGAGAAAGAGCCATCCGACTCCGCGTATTGGAATTCAAAGTAATTACTTTGAGGATGGACGGGCGACACTCACCTGCTCATTAGAAATTATCCCTCTCCCTATTATTAAGGAGTTTTTAGGGTTTGAAATAGGAGTTACCGTTGATCAAAAATTTTATTCATTCACCACAGCAAACCATAGCAAATTGAATATATCCTTCTTTGATCGTGATATCTTATTGTGTGTAACAAAAGATAATGTACAGTTAATCCTAAAAACAAAAAGTAAATCAGAGGATTTTATTGATTGCCAAGAGTTAAATCATCAAAATACCTCGTTTCTATATGAAGCAATTTTAAATGCTGAGGTGGAACTAACCTTACTAAATAAAAAAAATAATACCCTTATCTATCATGGAATAGGAAAAGCATGCGGTATTAAATATAGAGGGGACCTTAGCAGATTTTATACTACCGCAAAAATATCTTAAATATATCCACATTTTACTGTGGATTTTCTTTTTTTACAATCTTTTATTAGAATTCCCAAAATAATCATAATTATACCCTGTTTTATTTACTCCTTCTCATAAATAGCGATATAATAATGGAAAATATACTCATGGAGGTAGGACAACTATGTTAAAGCCACGTATACTTATAGTTGATGATGAACGTGAAATTCGAGAAGCTATTCGTATCTATTTAAGAGGAGAGGATATCGAAACAGTCATGGCTAGTAATGGACAGGAGGCAATTGATTTAGTCAAACAAGAAGAAATCCATCTTGTTTTAATGGATGTCATGATGCCTGGAATTGATGGAATCGTAGCCACCAGCCTAATCAGAGAGTTCTCTAATGTACCTATCATTATGCTCACCGCAAAATCTGAAGATACCGATAAAATTATGGGCCTCTCAATTGGAGCGGACGATTATATTACAAAACCATTTAACCCTATGGAACTCGTTGCACGTGTTAAAAGCCAGTTACGTAGATACCTACAATTTAATTCTCCACAAAGTACGCCAAATAAAGATTTATTAGAGGTAGGGGGACTTAGTATGAATATAGTTACTAAACAAGTCAATGTAGATGGGAAAGAAGTCCGGCTAACACCGACAGAATTTAAAATTCTCGCCCTTTTACTGAAAAATAAAGGACGTGTATTTTCAATCAATGATATTTATGAAAATGTCTGGGACGAACCTGGATATAATGCAGAGAATACAGTTGCCGTACACATTAGAAAAATTCGGGAGAAAATCGAAATTAATCCACGCGATCCAAGATATCTTAAAGTAGTCTGGGGAGTTGGCTACAAAATTGAGGCATAGATTTACCTCATAATAATTAAGAAATACATTCATCTTAAAAAGTAATTCACGGTGACCATAGCATTAAAGGCTATGGTTTTTTTCCACCTCATATTAAGAATTTTTTAAGAAAATTAGTAACTAGATATTAAGAACGTTATGTTATCTTTATAATAAAAGAATGGAGTTGATATAATGAAAAGTAATGATTCACCTAATCAAGTAAACCAGTTATTAGATAGTCAAAAAAATTGGATCAAATTTTTAATTTTAATCGGAACATTTATTCTATGTTTTAACTATATAACGATCCAGTTACAATATCGAAATATCTTCCCTTTAAATTATTTTGAATCTTTTCAATATGCATCGCAAGTGGAGGACTTTTTAAAAGATTTTTATACAAGTCAAATCGAAATCCCTCAACTCAAAAAACCTATAGAGGAAATTCCCGTTACCAAAGAGGAAATTTTAGATGCAAAATTTGATAATAACCTATACTCTCGGTATTTATATGATGATACTACAGGCGAATATCACCCTATCTCATCTTTAACCGATGAACAAATTACAGAAATCATTCGCTATCATAAGTACCAGGAAAATAAGGATAAAATTTATGATTATTATAATTACAACTCTCATAATCAAGGGAATGCCTTTTATTATAAGATCGTTGATAGAAATGGAGAAACGTATACTAATGTTCCCGACGAAGACATAAAGTATCTCAATGTACTCGAAATTCCTTATTACGGGAAAAACAATGAAAATTTCAAAAATTCGGTTAACTCATTTGCTTCCGATCAAGGATTAACAGGAACCCTCTATTTACCAAAATATCCAATGGGAAACTCCACGATCCAAAGCTCCTTTATTCAAAATACTATCATCAAAATTATTTGGTTTGTTGCAGTTGTACTAAACATTTTTATCCTATTTCCTATCTACTCGTATTTTAAAAAAGTTAGACATACTCCTCTAACAATTCCGGATCAATATACTTGGATAGGGAAAAAATATTCCCAATTACCTATTGAATTTAAGGCTAGTATTTTCTTTGCTACTTTATTGTTCATTAAAGGTTTTCGAATCAATTTTCACGCTTCACCTACAGCTTTCTATATTTTTAAAATAGCCTTTCAAATTATAGTCCTTATCTTTGTGATTTACATTTTTACGCTTCAGGTCCAAGGAATAATAAATAGATTAAAAAAACCTCAGATTATCCAAGAAGAGTGGAACAATGGGTTTTACATGAGCAATAAGGAAGCCTGGAGCCAATTTCCTCTCTATCGAAATATCTTCTTTAAGCTATTTATTTTTACAGCACTTATTGGATTTTGGGGTGTTATTTGGGGAATATCTACTGTAGCTTTTGGAAGCTTCGTTATAGTGACCCTTATTAGTCTTTTACTTATCCCCATATTATTATTTTCTATTAAAAGATGTTCTCAACGTCTTCAGCTTATTGTGGACACATTATCAAAACTAGCACAAAATAAAAAAAGTCCTCAGATTATAGTTAAAGGCCATGATCTTATTTCAGATATATCAAGAGATATTAATACAATTCAAGAGGGGTTCGCATTGTCGAGCCAAAAGCAGTCGGATAGCGAACGGCTTAAAACGGAATTAATCACAAATGTTTCCCATGATTTAAGAACTCCTCTTACAAGTATTCTAAATTACGTAGATTTAGCAAAAAGGAGCAATATAAGCGATTTAGAGCGTCAAGAATACCTCAACATTATCGATAACAAATCTAAACGATTAAAGGTTCTTATCGATGATTTATTTGAAGCTAGTAAAATGGCTAGTGGAGCTGTCGAATTACATAAGGAACGAGTAGATTTAGTCGCCTTAATCTATCAGTCATTAGCAGAATACGATGACCGCTTTAATGACCAAGGATTAGCCATTAAAACTAAAATGGTTGAACAACACATGTATGCCTATTGTGATGGAAGAAAAATGTCGCGGGTATTTGAAAATTTATTTAATAATATTATTAAATACGCCCAACCAGCAACTCGAGTTTATATTGAAATGGAGTACGAAGAATCAGACATTGTTATTACTTTAAAAAACATCTCAAATTACGAATTAGGGTTTGATGTGTCTGAATTATCAGAGCGATTTAAACGTGGGGATAGTTCTCGTCACACCGAAGGATCAGGATTGGGGCTCTCTATCGTGAAATCTATCCTAGAATTACACGGAGCAATATTCGAGCTATCAAAAGATGGTGATTTATTCAAGGTCATTATAAAAGTCAAAAAATACTCCTAAGCAGAGACAGATATTAAAAAGAAACCATTAGCTATATGGATAGCCCAATGGTCTCTTTGGTACTATAAAACTCGTAGAAACTACACCGGTATTTATGTGTAGATTCTACGAGTTTTATTTTTTATGGTTAATAGGTGATGCGGTAACGAAGCTCTCTTAGGATTAAAACATCCGTTAAAAAAAGTGTTGCCTCACCCTATTCATTCCCCATTCGATTAAGCAAGTTGAAACTACTATGTAACAAATCAAAATGAAACAAATAAATAGAGATGAGAACCTATCATATATAAAAAAAACACCCCGAAGGATGTTGATTGGCTATTTGGAGCGGGTGAAGAGAATCGAACTCTCACAGTCAGCTTGGAAGGCTGAAGTTCTACCATTAAACTACACCCGCATTTTTTTCGGCCTAGCGACGTCCTACTCTCGCACTTGCGTACTACCCTCGGCGCTAAGGAGCTTAACTTCTGTGTTCGGTATGGGAACAGGTGTGCCCTCCTTGCCCTTATCACTAGACCTTCTGTCAGATCTTATCAATCTCACAAAACTAGATATCTTCTGCTTACTTCTTCTTGTCCGGCAACTCTCGCATCACAGTGGTAAAGTTCAATAACTGTTCATCACCTTCGTGATTCCTCAGTTCTTTTCACTTTCTGCCTGTGATAATCGCTCGTTTTTGCCTTTCCTATTTAGTTAAGTCCTCGATCGATTAGTATCAGTCCGCTTCATCTGTCACCAAACTTCCACTCCTGACCTATCTACCTCGTCGTCTTCAAGGGATCTTACTTCTTTCGAATGGGAAATCTCATCTTGAGGGGGGCTTCACGCTTAGATGCTTTCAGCGTTTATCCCTTCCACACGTAGCTACCCAGCTATGCTCCTGGCAGAACAACTGGTACACCAGCGGTGTGTCCATCCCGGTCCTCTCGTACTAAGGACAGCTCCTCTCAAATTTCCTACGCCCACGACGGATAGGGACCGAACTGTCTCACGACGTTCTGAACCCAGCTCGCGTACCGCTTTAATGGGCGAACAGCCCAACCCTTGGGACCGACTACAGCCCCAGGATGCGATGAGCCGACATCGAGGTGCCAAACCTCCCCGTCGATGTGAACTCTTGGGGGAGATCAGCCTGTTATCCCCGGGGTAGCTTTTATCCGTTGAGCGACGGCCCTTCCATTCGGTACCGCCGGATCACTAAGCCCGACTTTCGTCCCTGCTCGACTTGTTGGTCTCGCAGTCAAGCTCCCTTCTGCCTTTACACTCTTCGAATGATTTCCAACCATTCTGAGGGAACCTTTGGGCGCCTCCGTTACTCTTTGGGAGGCGACCGCCCCAGTCAAACTGCCCACCTGACACTGTCCCCTGACCAGCTCATGGCCACGGGTTAGAACCCCAGTAACACAAGGGTAGTATCCCAACAGCGACTCCTCCAAGACTGGCGTCCTGGTCTCTTCGTCTCCTACCTATCCTGTACATGTGTCACCAGTGCTCAATATCAAGCTACAGTAAAGCTCCACGGGGTCTTTCCGTCCTGTCGCGGGTAACCTGCATCTTCACAGGTACTATGATTTCACCGAGTCTCTTGTTGAGACAGCGCCCAGATCGTTACGCCTTTCGTGCGGGTCGGAACTTACCCGACAAGGAATTTCGCTACCTTAGGACCGTTATAGTTACGGCCACCGTTTACTGGGGCTTCAATTCAAAGCTTCGCTTGCGCTAACCTCTCCTCTTAACCTTCCAGCACCGGGCAGGCGTCAGCCCCTATACATCACCTTGCGGTTTAGCAGAGACCTGTGTTTTTGATAAACAGTCGCCTGGGCCTTTTCACTGCGGCTTGCTTTCACAAGCACCCCTTCTCCCGAAGTTACGGGGTCATTTTGCCGAGTTCCTTAACAAGAGTTCTCTCGCTCATCTTAGGATTCTCTCCTCGCCTACCTGTGTCGGTTATCGGTACGGGCACCTAATAAATTATCCCTAGAAGCTTTTCTTGGAAGCGTGACATCAGCTGACTTCACCCTTTCGGGCTTTCGGCATCACAGCTCAATGTTTCGCCATGCGGATTTGCCTACATGACCACCTCACTGCTTACACGTGAATCCATTCACACGCTCAACTTAGCCTTCTCCGTCACTCCTTCAGTTTATTAAGTGGTACAGGAATCTCTACCTGTTGTCCATCGGCTACGCCTTTCGGCCTCACCTTAGGTCCCGACTTACCCAGGGCGGACGAGCCTTCCCCTGGAAACCTTAGGCTTTCGATGGATAGGATTCTCACCTATCTTTCGCTACTCACACCGGCATTCTCACTTCTAACCGCTCCACAGCTCCTTCCGGTACTGCTTCTCCGCTGTTAGAACGCTCTCCTACCACTGACACTTCGTGTCAATCCGCAGCTTCGGCGGTCCGTTTAGCCCCGGTACATTTTCGGCGCAGAGTCACTCGACTAGTGAGCTATTACGCACTCTTTAAAGGATGGCTGCTTCTAAGCCAACCTCCTAGTTGTCTGTGCATCTCCACATCCTTTTCCACTTAACGGACACTTGGGGGCTTCAGCTGGCGGTCTGGGCTCTTTCCCTTTTGACCATGGACCTTATCACCCACAGTCTGACTCCCGATCATATCTATCTGGCATTCGGAGTTTGATTGAGATCAGTACCCCGAGGTGGGGGCAGTCACCCATTCAGTGCTCTACCTCCAGTAGACTCTTATCGAGGCTAGCCCTAAAGCTATTTCGGAGAGAACCAGCTATATCCGTGTTCGATTGGAATTTCACCCCTAGCCACAAGTCATCCAAGCACTTTTCAACGTGCCCTGGTTCGGCCCTCCAGTCAGTGTTACCTGACCTTCAGCCTGCTCATGGCTAGCTCACACGGTTTCGGGTCTACAACATCGTACTCCTCGCCCTATTCAGACTCGCTTTCGCTTCGGCTCCGTCTCTTCAACTTAACCTTGCACGATATCGTAACTCGCCGGTTCATTCTACAAAAGGCACGCCATCACCCTTTAACGGGCTCTGACTAGTTGTAGGCACACGGTTTCAGGTTCTCTTTCACTCCCCTTCCGGGGTTCTTTTCACCTTTCCCTCACGGTACTGGTTCACTATCGGTCACTAGGTAGTATTTAGCCTTACGAGATGGTCCTCGTTGCTTCCGACGGGATTTCTCGTGTCCCGCCGTACTCAGGATCCCTTCCCTGCTTCACACAATTTCACCTACGGGACTCTCACCCCCTCCGGTTGGCCTTCCCAGACCATTCGGCTATCATGTTCAGTCATTTCTGAAGGTCCTTCTACCCCGGATTACTCCGGTTTGGGCTCCTCCCTGTTCGCTCGCCGCTACTTGGGGAATCGATGTTTCTTTCTTTTCCTCCAGGTACTTAGATGTTTCAGTTCCCTGGGTCTGTCTCCTCTATGGCTATTGATTCACCATACGGTGCTAGCGTATGACCACTAGCGGGTTTCCCCATTCGGATATCCCCGGCTCTTTGCTTACTTACAGCTCCCCGAGGCGTTTCGCCGTTTGTCGCGTCCTTCTTCGACTCCTAGTGCCTAGGCATCCTCCGTGCGCCCTTTATTACTTAACTTTTCTTCTTCAGAAGATATCTAGTTTTCAAAGATCAATTCTAGGAAAATCGAAATTCTCCCAAAACTAAACAGAACGTCTCTTTCTCCATAGAAAGGAGGTGATCCATCCCCACCTTCCGGTAGGGATACCTTGTTACGACTTCACCCCAATCATCTACCCCACCTTAGGCAGCTCCCTCCTTGCGGTTAGGCCACTGACTTCGGGTGTTGTAAACTCTCGT
>NZ_AP028127.1:2250000-2417500 GCF_037076425.1 Turicibacter faecis
CATGTAGCGGTAACTTTTTCTCATTAATCATTTTAACATTGTACAGTGTTAACACCATCTTTTTCATATAGCCAAAGTAGTCGTGTTCCTCACTATAAGAAGCATAACCAATCATAATATCATTAGCCTTATCTTGATAAAACACTGCTTTATCCTCTTTATCCTTATTTCCATAAACATAAATTAAATCTGGCTTTCTATTATCACATTCCTTTAGATCTGCCAATTCAAATAAATTACACATCGTCACCCCTTGGGCCATGAAATCTCGATGGAAATAAACATACGCTAAAGCCGTTCCCACTTTAGCAGGATACACAAACCAATTATTAGGATCTAAATATAATCCATCTAGCGGATTTTCAAACACTTCCTCGAAAATTCCATCTCTTTTTGTCCGTTTAGGATAAGTAATAAATGGCGGAGTTAACACAATAGACTCGATAAAAGCCGGATATCGTAACCCCATATATTGAACCGGAATATCCCACTGAATCTCATTTAAAACTAATCCCGCATTGGCACCTACAATTAATTGACGATACACATTCTGATGATGCCCCATTAAGCGCTCTTCAATAATACGATAGACTTGTAAAACTAAATTAGTAAATGCATTATTAGCCTCGATAAATTTAATTTTTTGGATTCCTGTACCTTCAGTGCTATTATAAATGACACTATATCGTTCAAGTTGTCGCCAGTAATCATAAAGTTCCTCAATAAAATTAATTAGAGCATCCTTGTGTTGTAATAAAACAATAAATGATCGGTTCATTTTCATGATTTCATCTATTTCTAAAACTAATAATAATTTAAACAAGGAAATTAATTCGCTCGCAATCAAGCATTCTCCACAAACATATGAAAGTTGTTCATAAATTGGTGATTCCTTCTTCTTTAACTGTTTTAAAAATCTACTTAAAACACGCTCAAATCCCTGGCTATTTAATAATTCATCCGCTGTATTACAATAATGGGCGGAAAAATTAATTACAGCTGTGTTTCGTTCCAATTCAAATTGCGGTTTCATTAGTCAGTCCCCCTTTTTACTTTTTATAATCCTTTAAACTCTCTTTCAGATATGATACTAACAAGTCAATTTCTTTCGTTGTAATGTCGCTCAAAATTCCAACACGTAACATTTTTCCTGCATAACTCCCCATACCGCCTGCGACAGTAAAATTATGACGTTCATCAATTGACGATGTTAGACGTTTTCCATCTACCCCATCCGGAACAATAACAGGGATAAGGGCATTCCCTCTAATCGACTCATCTTCAATAAATAATTTAAACCCGAGCTCCTGTAATTTCTCCTCGGCATACCTTCTAAGCATTCTCTTCTCATCAACGACTGTTGTTACACCTTTGTCTAGCAAGTAACTTAACGATTCCTTTAAAGCAACGACAATCGAAATAGCTGGCGTAAAAGGCTGTTCGCACTTTTCATTAAAAGAATTAAAATATTTTTTATAATCCCAATAATATTTAGGTAAACTCGATTGTTCCATGGCATCCTTTGCCTTATCGCTTAAGGCGACAAAACTTAATCCCGGTGGAAGCAAGAATCCCTTTTGACTACTAGCAACTGCACAGTCGACTCCCCATTCATCCATGTGAAATTCATGAACAATCATCCCGCTAATGCAATCTGTAATTAATAGGCAGCCTCTATTTCGCGTTAAATTCCCTAACGGTTTCAAATTGTTCAAAACACCTGTCGAGGTTTCATGATATGTCACAAAAACTCCTTTAATTTCCGGGAATTTATCCAAAATATTTTCAACTTCGTCAATATTATAACTATTTCCCCACTCATAACACAATTCATGAACAGTTAACCCATAAACCTGGCAGATTTCAATAAATCTTTTCCCAAACCATCCCGTATTAATAACCAGTACGGAATCACCTTGTGAAAAAAGGTTAACAACGGTTGATTCCATTGACCCTGTTCCAGAAGATGTTAAAACTAAAACATCGTTCGCTGTACCGAACACAACTTTTAAATCTTCGTTGATTTCCTTTAGTAACTCGTGATAGTCTGCCATTCGATGATGAATTAAATCTCGTCCAAGAACCTCTCTAATAAAATCAGGAACATTCGTCGGTCCTGGTGTAAATAAAACTTTACTCATTCTCCTTCACCCTCTTTTCATTTATCACATAATCTTAGAAGCCTATTATCTCCAATCTTATAAACATTCATTAACTAATCTATGCAATTAAAGGGAGATAAAATGATATCTCCCTTCTATTTTAATTAACTATTTATCACTTTTTTTGCGATATCTGTACGGTAGAACAAATCTTTACAGTCTATTTTTTTTACTTCTTGATAGACTTTTTGACGTGCATCTTCAAGCGTATCGCCAGTTCCCACAACAAACAGAACACGTCCACCATTTAGAGAGATTTGATTGTCAATTAATTTCGTTCCCATATGACAAACATCTACATCGACTAATTCGTCTAATCCTTTAATTGGTGTTCCTTTTACGTAAGCACCTGGATATCCCTTAGCAGCCAAAACGATTCCGACAGTGGCTTTATCATTCCAATGACACTCAATATCTTTACCTTCTAATAAGGATAACATAATATCAGTTAAGTCTGTTTCAAGGCGTGGGAGTAACACCTCCGTCTCAGGATCACCGAATCTGGCATTAAATTCAATAACCTTAATCCCTTCCGCTGTCTTCATTAAACCAGCATATAAAATTCCTGTGAAAGGGATTCCCTCTTCAATCATCGCCTTTGTCATTGGTTCAATCACTTGGTTAATTGCATCTTCATAATCAGTGTCAAAAATTAATGGGTGAGGACTATGATTTCCCATTCCTCCCGTATTTAATCCCAAATCACCATCATGAGCACGTTTATAATCACGTGCGATAGGCATTGCCTTATAAATTTCATTTGAAACAAAAGCCATTAAAGAAAACTCTTCTCCGTCTAAAAACTCCTCAATAACAATTTTAGATGATGCATCATCAAATTTTCGATCAAGAAGCATTTCCTTGACAGTAGCTTCAGCTTCTTCCAACGTTTGACAAATCACGACTCCCTTTCCAGCCGCCAATCCGTCAGCTTTAATTACAATTGGCATCTTTTGTGTTCTTAGATAAGCCGTCGCCTCTTCTATATTAGTGAACTCTCCATAGGCCGCCGTCGGAATATCATACTTTTGCATCATATATTTTGCAAAGGCTTTACTACCTTCAATTAAAGCTGCCTCTTTAGTAGGACCAAAGATAGGTAGCCCTAATTGATTAAACTCATTAACAACCCCTGCCATTAGAGATACCTCAGGACCGACAATTGTTAAATCAATCTGATTTTCTTGAGCAAAAGCCGCCAATTCCGCAACATGAGTCTCCTCAATTGGAACAAGGGTTGCTTCACTCATTCCATCGTTTCCTGGGGCACAAAAAATTTGAGATGCCTTACGATCACGTACTAATTTTTTTACGATGGCATGCTCACGTCCACCGCGTCCAATAACTAAAACTTTCATAGCCTACTCCTCTTATCACTCATCCATTAATGTTTAAAATGACGAACCTTTGTAAATACCATGCATATTCCATGCTTGTTACATGCATCAATTGAATCTTGATCTTTAATTGATCCACCTGGTTGAATAATAGCTTTGATACCATATTTTGCAGCTAACTCCACCGTGTCAGACATCGGGAAGAAAGCATCTGATGCCAAATAAGCCCCTTGTGATAACTCTCCGGCTTGTTCTAACGCAATCTTAGCTGATCCTACACGGTTCATTTGTCCTGCACCAATTCCAATAGTCATATCCTCTTTTACTAAAGTAATTGCATTTGATTTTACATGCTTGCACACATTAAACCCAAACATTAATTGTTTTAAGTCCTCGCTTGTTGGTTGAACTTCAGTCACACACTCTAATTCTTCTTTGTTAACTTGAAGCGTATCAAGATCTTGAACAAGCACTCCACCTTTAACTGATGCTAATTTCATTCCATTTTCTAATCGTTTTGACATATCAGTAATTAAAAGACGAAGATTTTTCTTTTGTTTTAAAATCGCTAAGGCTTCCTCACTAAAGCTTGGTGCGATAACGA
Organism: Turicibacter faecis; assembly: GCF_037076425.1. Taxonomy (NCBI): domain Bacteria; kingdom Bacillati; phylum Bacillota; class Erysipelotrichia; order Erysipelotrichales; family Turicibacteraceae; genus Turicibacter; species Turicibacter faecis. The sequence continues at coordinate 2,254,104 of NZ_AP028127.1, forward strand.
TTTCTAAAAATAACTGATGTAATTTTTCAGCTACCTCTTTAGTCACCTCTTTGTTCAATGCAACAATTCCACCAAAAATAGATACTGGATCCGCTTGGTATGCTTTATCATATGCTTCTTCAATCGTTGAACCTAACCCAACACCACATGGATTCATATGCTTAACCGCAACGGCTGCTGGTCCTTCAAATTCTTGTAAAATTTCGAGTGCAGCATTTGCATCCGCAATGTTATTATAAGACAATTCCTTCCCATGTAATTGTTGACTATTAACCACACTATATGAAGGCTGTTGTAACGTTTGATAAAACGCCGCCTTTTGATGAGGGTTTTCCCCATAACGTAATCCCTGTTTTAAGTCATAAGTTAACGTTAATTTCTCTGGAAATTCGATTTCATTAATTTCATTAAAATAATTAGCAATCATCGCATCATATGCTGCTGTATGATTAAACACTTTTCCTGCTAACATTTGACGTGTTTTTAATGTTGTATTTTGATTCTCTTCAATTTCTGAAATAACTAAATCGTAATCTTTTGCATCGACAATAACTGTCACATCATTAAAGTTCTTAGCGGCAGAACGTAACATTGAAGGTCCACCAATATCGATATTTTCAATTTTATCCTCATGAGTTGAAGCCGTATTTTGAATAGTTTTAGCAAATGGATATAAGTTGACACACACAAGATCGATATACTTGATTTGATTTTCATCCACCTGTTGTTGATGAGAACGATCCCCACGTTTTGCCAATAAGCCTCCGTGAATCATTGGATGTAACGTTTTAACGCGCCCTTCTAATATTTCTGGAAATCCAGTCACCGCATCAACTGCAATAACTTCCACACCGGCTTCCTCTAAAGCCTTTTTAGTTCCACCTGTTGAAATAATCTCATACCCTAATTCTACTAATCTTTTTACAAAAGGTACTAAATTTGTTTTATCTGATACACTAACTAACGCTCGTTTCATTCCCTAAACGCCTCCTATAACTCTAAAAGTCTTTCAATAACTGGTGGATACAATTCATGTTCTAACTCATGAATACGATTTATTATTTCTTCCTTAGATTCTTGACCTGAACGTTTGAAACACGATTGATCAATAATTTTCCCTGTATCTATTCCTGCATCAACGTAGTGAACCGTGACACCCATAATCTTCACACCATAATTCAAGGCATCTGTAATTCCATCACGACCTGGAAAAGCAGGTAATAATGCTGGATGAATATTAATGATCTTACCTTCATAGGCATCTAAAAGTGTCTGACCAATAATACGCATATATCCCGCTAAAACGATTAAATTGGGCTCCACCTTAGATAACTCCTGACAAATTACCTTTTCAAAGTCTGCCTTTTTGGCATAATCCTTAGGATGGAAGACGAAAGTCGGGATACCAAGCAGTTTGGCACGCTCTACACAATAGGCTCCTTCTTTATCACAAACTAACAAGGCTACTTCACATTTTTTTAGATGTAATTTTTCAACAATAGTTTGAAAGTTGCTTCCACTCCCAGATGCAAAAACAACTATTTTCTTCATACTAATTGAACTCCTTCTCCCTCAATGACCTCTCCAATAATATAAGGTTCCTCATCACAGTTTTTCAAAATTTGCATTGTCTTTTCTGCATCCTGACGATCAACAATAATAACCATTCCAATCCCCATATTAAAGACATTGTACATTTCACGTTCTTCTAAGTTACCTAACTCTCTTAGGTAGTTAAAAACTGGAGGTATAGGATAAGAGTTCTTATTAATCTTCACACCACAACCTTTAGGTAAAGCACGTGGGATATTTTCATCAAATCCTCCACCTGTAATATGTGCCATACCATGGACACCGATTTCCTTAATAAGCGATAAAATAGGTTTTACATAAATCTTTGTAGGGGCTAAGACAGCTTCTTTCACTGTCATACCTAATGAATCTTCATAACGATTTAAGTCAATGTCATTATCTTTAAATAAAATCTTTCGAACAAGAGAATACCCATTTGAATGAATTCCACTCGATGGTAAACCAATTAGGACATCGCCTGCTTTCACCTTTTCACCGGTAATCAACTGGTCTTTTTCAACAACACCAACTGCAAATCCTGCTAAATCGTAATGATCTAAGTCATACATATCCGGCATTTCTGCTGTTTCACCACCAATTAATGCGGCACCAGCTTGTTGGCACCCATCAGCTACTCCCTTAACGATAGCTTCAATTTTTTCAGGCTCATTTTTGCCAACAGCGACGTAATCTAAAAAGTAAAGGGGTTGAGCTCCTTGCACAACGATATCATTTACACACATAGCTACGCAATCAATTCCAATTGTATCGTGAACATCAGCTTTAATAGCAACCATTAATTTAGTTCCTACTCCATCAGTCCCCGAAACTAATAACGGTTTTTTATAATTTAATTCTGATAAGTCAAACATTGCTCCAAAAGCACCAATTCCTGAGAAAACTCCTTGTCGATGCGTTTTTGCTACATGTTTTTTAATTCGATTTACACTTTCATAACCCGCTTCTAAGCTAACACCAGATAACTCGTATGCTTTACTCATTTCTCTTTCACCTCTTATTTAACTTCCTTATTGGCACTTTTTACATCTTCATATAAGTACGTCGGGTAGTCCCCGTTAAAGCAGGCCACGCATTGACCACAGTTCTTTCCAAGTTTAGAATCACGTCCAATACCCTTTGTTAAACCGTCAACTGAGACAAACGCTAATGAATCCGCCCCAATTAACTCACATATTTGATCCGTTGTATGTGTAGCCGCCACTAATTCATCATAAGTTGAAAAATCTACCCCGTAAAAACAAGGAAACTTTATCTCGGGTGAAGCAATTCTCACATGCACTTCTCGAGCACCGGCCTCACGTAACATATCAACCATTCGTCGTGAAGTCGTCCCACGAACGATTGAATCATCAATTAGAACGACTCGTTTATCTTTAACGATTGAATGAACAGCTGATAACTTCATTTTAACTCCCTGTTCTCGAAGAGACTGTGAAGGTTGAATAAAAGTACGTCCGATGTATTTATTTTTGACCATCCCAATTTCAAATGGAATCATCGATTCTTCTGCATACCCAATCGCCGCACTCAATCCCGAATCAGGCACACCAACAACAATATCTGCCTCAACAGGAGCTTCTTTAGCTAAAATACGTCCACAATTTTTTCGCGCCTGATGAACATTAATTCCCTCAATATCACTATCAGGACGAGCGAAGTAGACATATTCCATACTGCACATACTCTGCTCACCCTTCACCGCATAACTTTCTGAAGTCATCCCTTCTAAATCAATACGGATGACCTCACCCGGTTTAACATCACGAATATAAGTTGCTCCAATCACATCGAAAGCACAAGTTTCTGAGGCAACAACAAATCCATTTTCACCAATTTTCCCAAGCGATAAAGGGCGCAGCCCTAATTTATCCAAAGCAATATACATTTCGTTTTCCTTTAATAATAAGAAAGCAAAGGCACCCTCGATATAAAGCAATGATTCTTTTAGGGCACTTAACATATCGCCACGTTGTCTTTTTAACAAATGCGCTAAAATTTCCGAATCAGATGTTGTTTGAAAAATACTACCTTCATTCTCCAAATATCCTTTTAATTGATGGGCATTAACTAAATTACCATTATGACACAACCCAAGTCTCCCCGTTTGAGATTGGAATAAAAAAGGTTGCACATTCATGATACCTCCACCACCTGCTGTTGAATAACGAACATGACCGATGGCATGAATTCCTGCTAATCGATTAATATCTTGTTGTGTAAATATGTTATGAACTAGCCCTTCACCCTTATGTTGGTGAAGAGTTTGTCCATCACTTGTAACAATTCCGGCTCCCTCTTGCCCACGATGTTGGAGGGCATGTAACCCGTAATAAGTTAACTCTGCCGCATTTTCGTGATTAAATACACCGAACACGCCGCATTCTTCATTCATTTTATTTTCAAAAAATAAGTCTAATTCTGACATTCCACTCACCCTATCGACTGACACGATTTAAAATTTCAATATACGCTTCTTCTACATTCCCAAGATCTCGTCGGAAACGGTCTTTATCTAATTTTTCGTTTGTCTCTTTATCCCATAATCGGCATGTATCTGGAGAAATCTCATCTGCTAATACAATGGTTCCATCATTTTTACGACCAAATTCGATTTTAAAATCAATTAATCGAATCCCTTGCTTATCGAAAAACTCAATAAGTGCTTGATTAATTTCTAATGTCATTTTTTTAATTGTGGCTAATTCCTCGTATGTTGCCAATCCTAATGCCACAGCATGATCATCATTAATTAATGGGTCACCATACGTATCGTTTTTATAGCATAATTCATATACAACGTTACTTGGTACTGTCCCTTCTTCAATTCCTAAACGTTTTGCCATGCTTCCAGCAATAACATTACGAATAATCACCTCTAAAGGAATAATTTCTACTTGATGGCATAATTGATCACGTTCATTTATTTTTTCGATAAAATGTGTCTTAATTCCGCGTTTTTCTAACATTTCAAAAATGATGGTTGTAATAGCGTTATTTAAGATTCCCTTATTAGCAATACTCGATTTTTTTACTCCATTAAACGCTGTTGCGTCATCCTTATAATGAATAACTACCTTTGCTGCATCATCTGTTTTAAAAATTTGTTTCGCTTTTCCTTCATATAACATTACACGATTTTGACTCATTATAATCATCCTCCGTCTTCTCTATATACCTCTATATAATATAGAAAGGAATTTGAGGGGATTAGACTGATCAATCCCTCTCAATCCTTCACATAAACCGTAAACCAATAACTTCTATTTGAAATATTTAACTCCACTTTCAAAAATTAACTGATCATAATCCCCTGGGACATTTTTGAAAATTTGGTCTCCCATTCGCTCTGAGTGCCCCATTTTACCAAGGATTCGTCCATCTGGACTCGTAATCCCCTCGATAGCCATAATAGATCCATTTGGATTATAAATACCATCCATGGTCGCTTGATTATTTAAGTCAATATATTGCGTTGCAATTTGACCATTTTCAATTAATTGTTTAATCATTTTATCATTCGCTACAAACTTACCTTCACCATGAGAAATTGCCACATTATGAATAGCCCCTACCTCAGTTTGCGATAACCATGGCGATTTATTGGATGCGATTCTTGTACGAACAATTTTAGAAAGGTGGCGATTAATATCGTTCTTTACTAGCGTCGGTGAATCCTCTGTTACTTGATTAAATTTTCCATAAGGTAATAATCCAGATTTGATTAATGCTTGGAATCCATTACAAATTCCTAAGATTAATCCGTCACGCTCGAGTAATCCTTCAACACTTTCTCGAATTCGTTCATTCATTAAAACAGATGTAATAAATTTACCTGATCCATCTGGTTCATCTCCGGCACTGAATCCACCTGAAAGCATTAAAATTTGTGATTGATCAATATGTTTCACCATACGTTCAATGGAAGACTCAATATCTTGGTGATTTTGGTTACCAAAAACATCGATAATAGTTTGAGCTCCTGCCCTTTCAAAAGCTCGTGCTGTATCGTATTCGCAATTTGTTCCAGGGAACACAGGTAAAAATACTTGTGGAGTCGCTCCTAAAGGAGAGGTTTTAATATGTCTATTCGTGTAGTCAACTGTTTGAACCATTTTTTCCGATGATGAAGAGGCAATCGGATAGACGTGTTCAAATTTCCCTTGCCATGCTGCCAAACACTCATCAATCGTTAATACCTCTTGATTAACAATAATTAACGGATCTTTCGTCGTTTTCCCTAATAAATGAGCATGTTCAAATAATAGTGGGCGATCTGTTTCAACGATGATCGATCCAAAATCTATATTAAATAAATCATAACCTGTCTTAATGCTTGCCCCAATCTTATTACCAAACGACATTTTGGCAATCGCTTCAGCAATCCCCCCCTGTTTAATACTAAACGCAGATTTAATATGACCAAGCGTCACCATGTCGTAAATAAAATTATAATTTTCTTTTAATTGTTCAATGTTTGGCATTAAATCCTTCGTCGGATTATGCTTAATTAAATAAATGTAGTTATCTACCTCCTTAAATTCAGGAGATAAAACTTTAGACGCCTTTTCAGTTTGCACTGCAAATGAAATAAGTGTTGGTGGGACATGTAAATCACCAAATGATCCACTCATACTATCCTTTCCACCAATAGCCGGTAGATTAAATCCTTGTTGAACATAGATTGAACCTAATAGCGCGGCGAATGGTTGACCCCAATTTTCTGGATCTTGACCTAAGCGACGGAAATATTCCTGGAATGAAAAACGAATTCCTTGCCATTTTCCACCTAACGCTATAATACGTGCGATCGATTCAATTACTGCGTAAGCCGCCCCATGAAATGGTGACCAAGTTGTAATATCTGGATTATATCCATGTGTTAACATACTTACTGTATTTGTCACCCCATGACGAAGTGGAATTTTATGTACAGATCCCTCTGTTTCAGTTAATTGATACTTTCCTCCATAAGGCATTAAAACACTTGTTCCCCCAATTGTTGCATCAAACATTTCAACCATCCCTTGTAAAGATGCGACATTAGGTTGTCTTAAGTTATTTAAAAACTTTTCCTTAATGGTTTCTCCTTCAATTTTACTCGCAAATGGATCTTCTTCCTTTGGTGTGACAACTTTGACATCCATGTATTGACGTGCACCATTCGTATCTAAAAACTCACGTGATAAGTTGACGATCACCTTATCATTCCAATACATTACTAGTCGGTTTGTATCAGTAACCTTAGCAACCACTGTTGCCTCTAAATTTTCTTCAGTAGCAAATCCAATGAACGTGTCTAAATCCTTTGGATCAATTAAAACAGCCATACGTTCCTGAGATTCTGAAACGGCTAATTCTGTCCCGTTTAACCCTTCATATTTTACTGGAACTTTGTTTAAATCAATCTCAAGTCCATCTGCTAACTCACCAATGGCAACACAAACCCCACCTGCTCCAAAGTCATTACATTTTTTAATTAGACGTGTTACTTCTCCATTTCTAAATAAACGTTGAATTTTACGCTCGGTTGGCGCGTTCCCTTTTTGAACCTCAGACGAAGCCGTTTGAATAGATGTTTTAGTGTGAGCCTTTGATGATCCCGTTGCTCCACCAATACCATCGCGTCCTGTTCTTCCACCTAATAACACAATGATATCCCCTGCTTGTGGTTTTTCACGACGAACATCACTAGCCTTAACTGCACCAACTACAGCCCCTACTTCCATGTGTTTTGCCTTATACCCCTCATGGTAAATTTCACGTACAAAGGTTGTTGCTAAACCAATTTGATTTCCGTAAGAACTATTTCCATCAGCCGATCGTTTAGAGATGACTTGCTGTGGAAGTTTACCTTCCATCGTTTCTTCGATTGTTTCAAGAATATTTGCTCCACCACTGATACGCATCGCTTGATAAACGTATGAGCGTCCAGATAGTGGGTCACGGATAGCCCCACCAATACAAGTTGAAGCTCCACCAAATGGTTCAATTTCAGTAGGGTGATTATGCGTCTCATTTTTAAACATTAATAACCATGGTTCGATTACACCATCTACATCAACATCGATGAAAATACTACATGCATTGATTTCGTCTGAAACTTCTAAATCTTTTAATAACCCTAACCTTCCTTGCTCCTTCATTGAAATAGTCGCCATATCCATTAAAGTCATCGGCTTGCGATTATGATGTACACGTTGACGCATCTCACAATACTCGTTGTAAGTTGACTCTAAAATTTCATGAAAACGTCCACTTTCAAACGTTACGTTTTGAAGAACCGTTTCAAAGGTCGTATGACGACAATGGTCAGACCAATAAGTATCAAGCACCTTTAATTCAGTTTCTGTCGGATTTCGGTGTTCTTTTCGACAAAAATACGCTTGAATTAACTTGATATCATCTAAAGTCATCGCCATATTATGTTCGTGTAAAAATTGATCTAATTGCTCATCATTATAATCGATAAAACCTAGATGAATTTGTACATCTTCAATCTCAACTGACTCATCTAATTTCAAAGGAGAATCCATATCCTTTTCACGCATTTCAATCGGATTAATATAGTAATGTTTAATTTTTTCTAAATCCTCGTTAGAAGTATCTTCATCTAGAAGAATTACTTTACCACTTTTAACACGAACTTCGTCATTTCCTGTTAAAAGTTGAATACACTGCATAGCAGAGTCGGCACGTTGATCATATTGTCCCGGTAAAAATTCAACAGCAAAGTAAACCTTATTTTCTAGATCTAATGTCTCGCTAACCACATCCGTTACTTTTTCAGACAAAACATTTTGTTTCGTCACTTCTAATTGTTGATCATTAATATTAAACACGTCGTACACATTAACAATACGAACATTTTTTAATGCAAGGTGCAAGTTCTCGTTCAACTCATGCGCTAAGCTCATAGCTTCCGTTGCGTAACTCTCTTTCTTTTCTACATAAACGCGATACTGACTCATTTCTCATCCTCATCCTTTACTTGGGAAAATTATTTAAAAATTGATTAACCTGTTCTAATACTGTTGCTTCACACGGATTAACAAACGTGAGGTGCCCCATTTTACGATTTCTTTTTGCTTCTGCTTTTCCATAAAGATGAAGTTTAGCCTCTGAAAACTCGGGCTTTTTCCACATCTCTAACGCATAATCTACATGTTGGCCTAGAAGATTTAACATCGTCGCAGATTTAATTAATTGTGGTTTGATCAAAGGCAATCCACAAATGGCACGAATATGTTGTTCAAATTGAGAAACATTACACGCATCAATCGTATAATGACCTGAATTATGAGGGCGTGGAGCTAACTCATTAATAATAAGCTCATCTCCTACAACAAACATCTCAATCGCAAGTGTTCCCACAAAGTCTAATTTCTCAATTAATGTTTTTCCAATTTCCTCTGCTTGTAATTGTTGACGTTTATCTATTCGGGCAGGCACAACACTTAAGTGCAAAATATGATTGTGATGAATATTTTCAACAATCGGAAAAACCTCAACTTGTTTGTTCGTTCCCCGCGTCACAATAACTGAAATTTCTTTTGTAAATGGAACAAAACCTTCTAAAATACAAGGTTGAGTCGCTACAACGGATTGGACATTTTCTAAATCTAAATCAGACTTTAATGTCCATTGGCCTTTTCCATCATAACCTCCACTTACTGTTTTAAGAATACATGGGTAACCAATATTTAACACTGCCTGCTTTAATTCATCGACTCCTTCTACTTTTTCATAAGGGGCCGTTTGAAACCCACACTTATTAATTGCTTTTTTTTCGATATACCTTTGTTGGGTCAACATTAAAGGACGCTCTCCCTGAGGTAAATACCCTCTAGCTTCTACCCTTTTAATTTGACTTCCATCAATATTTTCAAACTCATACGTGACAACATCACTTAAATTTAATAACTCTATTAAAGCCTCTTCACAATCATAAGGGGCATTGATTTCATAATCAGCGATTTGAGCGAGGGGGCCATTTTTTGAAGGCTCCAACACCGCTATTTTATATCCCATTTGTTTTGCCGATATTGCCATCATTCGTCCAAGTTGCCCGCCACCAATAATCCCAATAGTAGCACCGGGTAAAATCACTCTACTCACCTAGATCACTTTCCTTTAACACAGATTCCGTCATTTCTTCACGATATTCATCTAGCTTTTTTGTAATCGTAGCGTTACTTGTACTCAAAATAGAAGCTGCAAGCAATCCCGCATTTTTCGCACCTGCTTTACCGATTGCAACAGTGGCAACTGGAATTCCTCCAGGCATTTGAACGATTGAAAGAAGCGAATCTATCCCATTTAACGTTCTAGACTGAACAGGAACACCGATAACAGGAAGTGTCGTTTTAGCTGCAACCATTCCAGGTAAGTGAGCAGCTCCTCCTGCTCCAGCAATAATCACCTTAATCCCTCTTTCTCGCGCAAGTTCAGCATATTCGAACATTTTATCTGGCGTACGATGAGCGGATACAACGTGTGCCTCATATGAAATTTGCAATTCGTCCAATACTTTCATCGACTCTTGCATCGTTTCTAAATCGGATTTACTACCCATGATAATTCCAACTAATGGTTTACTTGAAATTTCATAAATTCTCTCCATAAGTTTTTTCCTCCAAACTAGATCAAAACTCTATCCTTATATTTATTAAGTTAGAAGGAGGGAACCGTTAGCCCCGTTCCTTCCTATTTTAACCTCAAAATATATCGAGCGGATGCTTATTACTCTCTAGAATAATCCGACACATTCTCCCTCTGGCGTCACATCCATTTTAAGTGCAGCTGGTTGTTTTGGTAAGCCTGGCATCGTTAATACATTTCCTGTTAAACATACAATAAACCCTGCACCTGCCGAAATGCGAATTTCACGAATCGTAATATCAAAGTTTGTTGGACGTCCTAATACCTTTGGATCATCGCTTAACGAAACTGGTGTTTTAGCCATGCATACTAGGAAATCTTCATAACCTAACTCTTTAATTTTTTGAAGTTGATTTTTAGCTTCATCTGTATAAACAACTCCACGAGCTCCGTAAATGTTTTTTGCAATAGTTAAAATTTTGTCCTCTAACTTTGCCTCACGCTCATATAAAACTTTAAATGTTTGGTCATTATTCTCAACTAATTCAATAACACGATTAGCTAACTCCTTAGCACCTGCTCCACCATTTAACCAAACGTTAGCAATCTCGCATGGGTGGTTATTTTCCTCACACCATTTTTTTAGGAATTCTAATTCTGCTTCTGTATCGTGAGTAAACTGATTCACGGCAACCACATACGGTAAGTTGAATTTTTGAATAGAGTCGATATGTTTCGCTAAATTTTCAATTCCTTTTGCTAATGCCTCAACATTTTCTTCTTTTAAATTGTCGTATTCTACCCCACCATGCATTTTTAACGCACGAACTGTCGCAACAATAACAACACAATCAGGTGTTAATTTACCTTCACGACATTTAATATCTAAGAACTTTTCAGCACCTAAGTCAGCACCAAAACCAGCTTCAGTTACAACATATTCCCCTAATTTTAACGCCGTTTTAGTCGCAATAATTGAGTTACATCCGTGGGCAATGTTTGCAAATGGACCTCCATGAACAATTGCAGGTGTATTTTCACACGTTTGAACTAAATTTGGCTTTAAAGCATCCTTTAATAACATCGTAATCGCACCTTGGATTTTTAAATCCTTCACAAATACCGGTTGATCATTTTTTGTATACGCAACAATAATGTTACCAATTCTTTCTTTTAAATCCTCTAAACTAGTTGCCAAACATAAAACAGCCATAATTTCAGAAGCAACAGTAATATTAAATCCATCTTTACGTTCAATTCCATTAACATGTGACCCTTGTCCAATTGTAATTTCACGTAACGTACGATCATTTAAATCTAGGCAACGTTTAAACACAATTTTGGTTGGATCAATCTCACATTCATTTCCTTGATAAATATGATTATCTAACAAAGCACAGATGGCATTATTAGCACTTGTAATAGCGTGAATATCACCAGTAAAATGCAAATTCAAATCTTCCATCGGTAACACTTGAGAGTAACCCCCACCAGCTGCTCCACCTTTTAGTCCCATAACCGGTCCTAATGATGGTTCACGTAAAGCAATCACAGACTGTTTGCCAACATGATAGAAACCTTGTCCTAATCCAACTGTCATCGTTGTTTTTCCTTCACCAGCTTTCGTTGGACTAATCGCTGTCACTAAGACCAACTTTCCATCTTTACGTTGATTATTCATGACACTTAAATCAATTTTAGCTTTATATTTACCGTAGCACTCAATATCATCTAAGATATTTAGTTCCTCCGCAATTGTTGTAATCGGTTTTAATTCAATCTCTTTAGCAATTTGTAAGTCGTTTTTCATTTTAAATACACTCCTTTTCACATCATAAGAAACTGCCCTACCCATTTAGAATAAACAATATCGGTCAAAACATAAACAAAAGGCACCTCTAGCTAAGAACTAAAGGTGCCTAAAACATTACATAAGTTTTAAAAATTCTCCCCTGGATAAAAAGCATTAACTCTACTTCATCCTGTATTAACGAATTTTCATTGTTTCTTCAACTTATTTAACTTTATTTTATGCAACCTTCATAGTCCCTAATTTTACGGTAAGGGGTAGAAACTTTCGAACCATATTATCGATGATATATGAATGTTGTAATATTTATTCAATTAAAAAGACTAAAAAACATACACGTTAAAAAACGCAATTAACCCTTATGCCTTTTAGTCTCTTTATTAATATTGTATTGAGGACATGATAAAATTGTCTGCTTTTTCTTTACTTTTCGAATATACATACAATTCATCCCAATGACCTCCTACAAATTTTTTCATTTAATAACAAAATATTTACAATTGAATTATAAACCAATTATTTGAAAATATCAATCATAATTTTCAAAATAACTCTATATTGTTTACCTAATCCATCCATTTTATTCTCCCACAACATGATTTTTCCGTTATTCATTCATTATATTATTTTTTGTAGTTGCACGCTACTACCAATTATGCTATCATGTTTACAAATTTAACAAGGCACACAAAATATACTATGCACGCCGAGGACATAAAATAACCAACTATAGGAGGACCTACTATGAATTCATTAAACGGAAAGGTTGTTTCAACAGGATTAACATTTGATGATGTATTGTTAATCCCTCAAAGAAGTGAAGTATTACCTAAAGATGTATCGTTAAAAACAAAATTAACACGTCAAATCGAATTAAATGTTCCTATCATCTCTTCAGCGATGGATACAGTCACTGAATCTCGTTTAGCAATCGCCCTGGCTCATCAAGGAGGAGTTGGATTTATCCACAAAAACATGACAATCACTGAACAGGCCGAAGAAGTGCGTCGTGTTAAACTTTATCAAAACGGAATGATTTCAGACCCAGTAACACTTTTAGAGGATGTAACACTTGAAGAAGCTAACGAGAAATGTAAACATTATAAAGTATCTGGATTCCCAGTTGTCGATGAATTTGGAATTTTAAAAGGAATCGTAACAAATCGTGACTTAAAATATCGTAATAACCATACCTTAAAAGTTAGTGAAGTTATGACAGGACGCGATAAGTTAGTGACTGCCCCTATCGGAATCACTTTAGATGAGGCAAAAGAAATCCTTATGAACCATCGCATCGAAAAACTACCTCTAATCGACGAAAATGGAGTCTTACGTGGACTAATCACTATCAAAGATATTGATAAAACAATGTCGTATCCTAATAGCTGTAAGGACGAACATGGACGATTACGTTGTGGTGCTGCAGTTGGAATTGGTTTAGACACAATGGAACGTGTATCAGCTTTAGTCAATGCCGGTGTAGACGTTATTACGGTAGACTCAGCGCACGGTCACTCATTAGGAGTTATTAACACAGTTCGTCAAATCAAAGAAGCTTTCCCACAATTACAAGTAATCGGTGGAAACATCGTCACACCTGAAGCTGCTAAGGACTTAATCGCTGCGGGTGCTGATGCTGTAAAAGTAGGAATCGGTCCGGGATCAATCTGTACAACTCGCGTCGTAGCTGGTGTAGGTGTACCTCAAATTTCAGCTGTAAACGACGTTTACGAATACTGTAAAACTGTAGGGGTTCCAGTAATTGCAGATGGTGGATTAAAACTAAGTGGAGACTTTGTTAAAGCAATTGCTGCGGGTGCTGACTGCGCTATGTTTGGTGGATTATTCGCCGGATGTGAGGAGGCTCCTGGAGAAGAGATTTTATATAATGGACGTCGCTATAAAACTTATGTAGGAATGGGATCTTTAGCTGCTATGAAACGTGGATCAAGTGATCGCTACTTCCAAGGAAAGCAACAAGAAGCTAAAAAGTTAGTACCTGAAGGAATCGAAGCCCGTGTTCCGTATAAAGGTAAATTAGAAGATGTAATCTATCAATTATGTGGTGGATTACGTGCAGGAATGGGTTACTGTGGAACAGCAACTATTGAGGAATTAAAAACAAATGCTAAATTTGTTCGTATTACCAATGCGGGTCTACGAGAATCACATCCACATGATGTTGAAATCACACAAGAAGCACCTAACTATCAAAAATAAAAAAAGAGTGTGGATAATCCACACTCTTTTTTTGACCATAAATTAATAAAACAAAATCATTTCATAAAATTTATCATGAATTTTAAAGGACATTAGCTTTTAATCAAAGTTAATGTCCTTTTCTTTATTATCCCTCTAAATATTTTCCTAAGAAGGCTGTTGCAATTTTAGCGCTATTAATATCTAATTCATTAACGAATTCATCTTCTTCAGTTCCAACTAAAATAACGGCACCTAAGCTATCACCATTTGAAATAATAGGAACCATAACAAATGAACGTTCTGTTGTCTCACCGTCTACGATTTCTAACACTTCTTTTCCTTCAGCAATTTTAGAGGTACGATTTTCAATCATATCGCTTAAAGGACGGCTTACTCGGCGATTTAAATATTGTTTTCTAATTTCACCCGAAGCAGCAATAATATCTTCGCGATCAACAATTAAAACACCTTTTTTAGTTGAACCTTGTACTGCATCTGCATATTGTTGAGCAAAAGCAGAAATATCTGCAATAGGAGAATATTTTTTTAAAACGACCTCTCCTGATTGATTAACGAAAATTTCTAAAGAATCCCCTTCACGAATACGCATTGTTCTACGAATTTCTTTTGGTATTACAACTCGACCTAAATCATCTATACGACGTACGACTCCTGTAGCTTTCATCTTTCTCAAAACCTCACTTTCGGATTATCTAACATTAGTTTTTATGTTTTTTTATAAATTATACCTTTTTTACATTATTTTTGAATCTTTCAAAATCTTTAAAGAGGTCCAATGCATATTCGAACCATTGTAATCTTTTTACAACAGGTAAATCAAAAATAATATTGATTCTTCCCTCTTTGTAAGCTAAGCGAATCATTGAACCAATCTTATGAACAGCCTCAAATAGCTTCTGTCCATTAATATCTTGTGTAATTTCTTCCTTTAATATGAATTCTATCGTATTTTTAGTCGATTTTGTTTTTTCAATATATCCTTCTGTTAAGTTTTTTAAATAAGTTAAATCAATTAAATACTTAACCTCATCAGGAAAATCTCCAAAACGGTCAATTAATTCATCGATAATATCATTATAAGAATGATCATTGGTAATTTTTTTAATTTTTTGATAAATTTCTATTTTTGTTGATTCATCACTAATATAAAAGTCTGGTATATAGGCATCGACTTTCGTAGGAAAGTCAAACTCTACCTTTGGTACTTCAAATGAAGCGACTTCAAAATCGCTACCTTCTCTAGCATGAACGACTGCTTCACTTAATAATTGGGTATATAAATCTAATCCGACCGTGTCAATAAACCCATATTGCTTCGCACCTAACATATCTCCGGCTCCCCGTATCGCCAAATCACGCATTGCAATTTTAAAACCTGATCCTAATTCAGTAAATTCCTTAATTGTCTGTAACCTTTTTTCAGCATTTTCAGTCAACACCTTATTTCGTGGGTACATACAATAAGCATAAGCAATCCGATCACTACGACCCACACGCCCTCTTAACTGATAAAGTTGTGATAATCCTAGGCGATATGCATCAGAGATAAGCAGTGTATTTGCATTAGGTATATCGATCCCTGTTTCAATAATCGTTGTACAAACTAAAACATTAAATTTCTTTTCTTCAAAATCTGCCATTGTTTGTTCAAGCTGCTCTTTACTCATTTGACCATGTGCATATTCTACAACTGCATCTGGAACTAATTTTTGTATTTTCGCAGCCCGCTTCTCTATATCAGATACTCTATTATACAAATAGAATACTTGTCCATCCCTCGCCAATTCACGCTCAATCGCATCTCGTATAACCCCATCGTGTTCCTCTAAAACATAAGTTTGTACAGGATAACGATTCATCGGGGGAGTTTCAATCAGCGATAAACTTCTAATTCCAATCATCGACATCTGTAATGTTCTTGGAATGGGTGTTGCAGTCAGCGTTAAGACGTCAACTTCAGTTTTAAACTCTTTGATTTTTTCCTTATGTTCAACCCCGAAGCGTTGCTCTTCATCAATAATCAAAAGTCCTAAATCTTTAAAAATAACATCTTTTGATAAAATCCGATGAGTTCCGACAACGATATTTATTTTACCACTTTTTATACTTTCTAGCAATTCCTGTTGTTCTTTTACTGAAATATATCTGTTCAGTAAGCCCACCTTGACATCAAAATCCCGAAAGCGCGAAACAAATGATTCATAATGTTGTTTAGACAAAATGGTTGTGGGTGCCAAATAAGCAACCTGTTTACCATCTTGAACGGCCTTAAAGGCTGCTCGCATCGCAACTTCCGTTTTACCATAACCTACATCCCCAATTAACAAGCGATCCATTGGATGTGGGGCTTCCATATCTTCCTTAATTTCACTTGCAGCTCTTAATTGATCGTCAGTCTCCACGTATGGAAAGGCATTTTCAAAGGCATGTTGTTCAATCGTGTCTTTCGCAAAAGCGTAACCCGGAAGATGTTCCCTTTTGGCGTAGATTTTAATCAACTTATCCGCAATATCTTTAACGGTCTTCTTAACTTTAGATTTCGTTTTCTCCCACTCGGATGTCCCTAATTTGTTAATTTTCGGCTTGGCTCCCTCGGAACCTACATATTTCTGAACCATCTGAATTTTATCAATAGGAACATATAGCTTATCGTCCCCGCGATAGGCAATCATTAAAAAGTCTTTACGCGCTCCATTAGTTTCTAATGTTTCAATTCCAATGTACTGACCAATTCCGTGTTGAACATGAACGACATAATCTCCCAGTTGTAGTTCATTATAATCTTTCAATTTTTTTCCTTCTTTAAAGTTGCTCTTATACGCCGTAGATTTCTTACGCTTTGTATGGACCTCATAATCGGTGTAGACAACAATATGTGGCTCTAATAGTTCATATCCTACCGCCAAGCAATCACAAATAAGATGAATAGACCCTTCGCGAATCTCGTCAATGGTTGTAGGGAATGCTACACCAACACCTAATTCATCCAAATAGTTCGCCAAATTATTCCGTGCTTCAACACTCGAAACAGCCACAAAAACCGTCGCGCCATTTTCTCTTAAACGTTTACATTCCTTAGCAAAGAATTCTAGTTGTCCATGAAACTCCGATACACTTTTCGTTGCCAATTTAACATGTTGGTCCAATTCCACATTAGGTAACGTACCAAGATGTTCAGATAAAAATAACTGATGAGCTACTGAAATGGTCGTGATAGGTTGATACAGATTTAACCCTTTGACTGTTTTTCCATTTTCAATCGCGCCTTCTTGCCAAGCTAACGCATCTTCATTCATATGCTCTTGATTTTCCAAAACACGGGCATAATCAATATAAATAACAAGCGGATTGTCTAAATAGGATAATAAAGTATCCGGATCCTTATATAGAAGCGAAATATATTTATGCATTAATTCTAAATCCTGATGATTTTGAATTTTTTCGATATCTTGATAAATTCTCGCATATAACATCTCTCGTGCTTCCCCATCCACAAGAGGTAACGTTTTGTTCAAAAGATCCTTTATGCTTGATTCAAAGGCCTTAATCTCCTGATCCGAATATACCAACTCAAAGGTTGGAACAATGACAGCCCGCTCAACTTTCTTTATCGAACGTTGTGTATCCGTTGTAAAATAGCGTATCGTGTCAATCTCATCGTCAAAAAATTCTATACGTAATGGATTTTCTTCCGTCATTGGAAACACATCAAGAATTCCACCGCGCACACTAAACTCTCCCATATGTTCCACGGCACGTACAGATTGGTAGCCAAGTTCAATTAGCTTTCTTTTTAATGTATCTAAATCGTAACACTCACCAACCTCTAATGAAATATCCGCCTGTTGAAAAACTTCCTTAGGCGGTAAAAAACGGGCAGCACCTGCGACATGAGTAACGATGATCCTGTTAGGATCCTCAATAATCGAAGATAATGTATTCATCCTTTCAATACGTAATTCAGAACTTGAAGCTAGCATTTCCGCTGTGATAAATTCGTCCATTGGAAAAAGACGGACCAACCCTTCGTCCATCAACTCCACTAACTGATCATACAAACGCTGGGCCTGATATAAATTTTGCATCATAATAACTACAGGCCTTCTTTTATTCTCATACAACATTTGCATTAATGACGCATAAAAAGACGGAGTTACTCCGCTAAGTAAAACGTTTTGATGCTCACCATCTAACGCCTTTATCAAAGTTTGGATTGCATCCGACTTTGAAATATACTGATTCATTATATTCATTCTTCCATCCACCTCTTAGTTAAAACTACTTACTATACTCTGTCATCACCTTATTAAAAGATTCAGTTAATGTCATTTCACATGCTTTCACTGATAAATCAATCGCTTGATTGACTAATGCCAGTTCATCCTCTGTAAATTTTCCTAAAACATAATCCACAACAGGAATCTTAGGATGACGGTCAATTCCAATACGAATACGTTTAAACTCCTGAGTTTTAAGGTGTGCAATTAATGACTTAATACCATTATGCCCCCCTGCACTCCCCTTTAAACGCATTCTAATTTTTCCATGAGGTAAATCTAAATCATCATAAATTACAATAATATCTTCTACATCAATATCGTAAAAATCAATAAGTGCACGAACGGACTCACCTGATAAATTCATAAACGTCGTCGGTTTCAGTAATATAACTTTCTCACCCTTTACAATTCCTCTTCCCATCTCACCTTTAAACTTTTTCTCTTCTATTAAGGGAATATTCCATGCTGAACTTAGTCTATCAATCACCATAAACCCCGCGTTATGACGTGTTCTTTCATATTTTGAACCTGGATTTCCCAGACCTACAAACAATTTCATAAAAATCACCTCGTCTTGAGTTTTAATAGCCTCTTCTATTTTACATGAACCTTATATATTTTACCAATCATTATTCAATCATCGATTAGCTTTTTCCATACCTCAAAAAAATGTCCTTTAATTCCTACTCTTTTTCTAAAATAAAACTGGAAACCTTGATAAGCCACGCGTCCCCTCTCTCATCCATTTCTTGCCCATTAATTTGTTCATCAGGCTAGTCACCCTCTATTACTAGGGCCCCATTCTTAACTGGCATTCACTCATAGAGCACATAAAAAGGCAAAGCTAATGATTAGCTTTGCCCCCTCAGTTCATCATTTAATTAAAAATTATATAAATCACGATTATAGACAAATAAGTCTGATACCGGCTCATCATTTAAAATATGTAAAATACCTTCTGCTAATAATTCGCCAACAGATAATTGTGTAATTTTAGAACTTCGTTTTTCTTCTGGTAGGTTAATTGTATTTGTAGTAACTAATTCTTTAATGGCTGAATTTTCAATACGTTCAACAGCTGGACCCGAAAGAATTGGATGTGTACAAGCCGCATAAACAGATAACGCCCCACGCTCTTTTAACGCATTCGCTGCAATCTGAATCGTTCCCGCTGTATCAATCATATCATCGATAATAATAGCATGCTTTCCTTCAACTTCTCCGATTAATCCCATAACTTCTGCAACATTTGGTTTCGGACGACGTTTATCAATAATTGCGATAGGAGCATCTAAATATTCAGCAAGTACGCGAGCGCGAGTTGCTCCTCCATGGTCTGGCGATACAACAACAATATCATCTAAGTTTTTATCAATAAAGTATTTTGCAATAATAGGCATTGCTCGGAAGTCATCGATTGGAATATCAAAGAATCCTTGGATTTGCGTCGCATGTAAATCCATTGTCATCACACGTGTTGCTCCTGCAGCTTCAATTAAGTTCGCTACTAATTTCGCTGTAATTGGCTGACGCGCTTTTGCTTTTCTATCCTGACGAGAATATCCATAATAAGGCATGATTACATTAATGGTTTTAGCTGATGCACGCTTTAAAGCATCGATCATAACTAAAAGCTCCATTAAGTGATCATTTACTGGATTATGTGTTGGTTGTACAACGAAAACATGATGTCCACGTACAGTTTCATTAATATTAACTTGTACCTCACCATCTGCAAAACGATTAACTGTTAAATCCGATAAAGGAACACCGATACGATCTGCAATTTCTTGTGCTAATGGACGATTAGCATTTAAACTAAAAATCTTAAACTTTTTACGATTAATTTCTGCCATGCTGATTTAACCTCCTAGAATAAACACACTTCAGACAATATTTTACACAATTTCGCATTTATTTTCAATTATTTCAATAAATGTTTAAATTTAATCTTTTTGTTAAATTATTTTTGTCGAATAATCTTAGCGTAGCCCTCTTTATTTTCTTGCTTTGAACGAGCAATCGCAAGCGCATCCTCTGGTACATTTTTTGTAATTGTCGAACCAGCCGCTAAGTAAGCATTAGGCTCAATTGTCACTGGTGCAACTAAATTCACGTTACATCCAACCATCGTATTAGCTCCAATTATGGTTTGATGTTTATTCTTTCCATCGTAGTTAACAGTAATTGAACCACATCCCATATTTACATTCTCACCTAAAATTGCATCACCAATATAACTTAAGTGTGCGGCTTTTGCCCCATCTTTAAACACTGATTTCTTAATTTCTACGAAATTTCCAATACGTGCATGACTTCCAACCTCAGCGTGCATACGAATATGAGCAAAAGGCCCTACTGTTGTATTCGCACCAATCACCGAATCTGAAATAACTGAGGCATTAATCGTTGAATTTTTTCCGATAACCGATGAGTTAATTTGTGAATTAGCACCAATGATAACCTCATCTTCAATTTTTGAACATCCCGTAATCATTGTTCCAGGATAGATAATAACATCTTGCCCAATTTCCACTTCAGTTCCAATATACGTAGCCTCTGGGTTAATAATCGTAACACCATTTCTCATATGCTGTTCATTTACACGTTTTCTTAAAACTTTTTCAGCATAGGCTAACTGAACACGGTCATTAACTCCTAATGTTTCTTCAAAATCTTCATTCTCATAGGCAACAACCTTTAATCCCATGTCGCGAATAATTCCAACTAAATCTGTTAAGTAGTATTCTCCTTGTGAATTGTTGTTCGTGATTTTCGTTAAGGCCTCAAACAATACCTTATTATCATAACAGCAAACACCCGTATTAATTTCCTTGACTAATAATTCTTGCTCATTTGCATCCTTTTGTTCAACAATTCGTAAAACATTACCCGCTTCATCACGAATGATACGCCCGTATCCCGTCGGATTATCTGTCGATGCAGTTAAAATAGTAATTGCTGCCTCTTGTTCTTGATGATAGTCAAATAAATTAGAAATAGTTTGTTCTGTTAATAACGGAACATCACCATAAGTTACAATCGTTACCCCTTCAAGACCTTCTAACAAATCTTTCGTCATCATCACAGCGTGCCCCGTCCCTAACTGTTCCGTTTGCATCGCATATTCTACGCGGTCTTTCAATTCTGCACGAACTGAATCCGCTTCATAACCAATCACCGTTACAATTTTATCTACCCCAATTTTTTCTAAGTTTGTAACTGCGTGGTCCACCATCGATTTTCCTAATACTTGGTGTAATACTTTATGTAAATTAGACTTCATACGGGTTCCTTTTCCCGCGGCTAATACAACTGCATACTTATTCATTAAAATCCCTCCGTTAATCTAACTTCTTTATTTAGTATAGCACAATTCAACACTTCATTACATTTAATTTTCCATCCAGTGTAAGCCTCTCTGTTATATTTTAGTTTAGAATTTTAAAAAAAGCTACTCTTCTAAAAGAAGGTAGCTTTTTAAACATTCATTCATGACGCTTTTTTTATGTGTCATAATACGCCCATAACCTTTCAGTCTAAGCATTCACTCTCTTATTCTGCTTCCTCATAGGCCTTAATAACAAAGTCTTCTACTTCCTTACGGGTTTCATGATTAATTGGATGTGCAATGTCTTTAAATTCCCCCGTTGACGTCTTACGACTAGGCATTGCCACGAATAAGTGTTCATCCCCCTGAATGACTCTTAAATCATGGATAACAAAGCACCCATCTAAGGTAATTGATGCGATTGCTTTCATTCTATTATCTGTCTCTACTTTTCGAATTCTAACGTCTGTAATATTCATTCTCTCATCCTCCTAAGTTGTCCATATCACCTCTTCATTATACCACATACTGTAAGTGCTTTTTATGTCATTTGTGTGTTTTTCTTACAATTATATACATTCTCATGAATTTTTTTCCGATACTCTTTTAACTGTTTTGTTAATCCGACAAAAAAGCATCTTAATCGATAAACAATTAAGATGCTTTTCATACTAGCCAATTAATCTAACTGCATAAACTTCATGCTCTCTTAGGCAACCATTAATACTATTTATAATACGCCTTAACTTGTACTCTTTACGAACAAGAGCAAAAACTGTCGGTCCACTCCCACTCATGAGTACGGCATCTGCTCCAAATTGAATTAATTTATTCTTTATTTCTTCAACGACCGGATACCGTTCAAACGTTACGCTCTCTAACGAGTTACCTAAACGATTACAAATCCCCTGATAGTCCTGTAACTCGATACAGTCTAACATCCCTTTAATATCTAAATGTTGAACCTCATTTGCGTTGAGTGCCTCATAAATCTCTTTTGTTGACACGCCAATTCGCGGTTTAATTAAAATAACCCAACATTTTGGAGGGGACGGAATCGGATGAATAATTTCTCCACGACCTGTTGCTAATGCGGTCCCACCATAAACGCAAAACGGAATGTCTGACCCTAATCGTGCACCTAATTCGGCCAACTCATCCATCGTACAATCTACTTTAAAAAGTTCCCTTAGCGCCTTTAAAGTCGCCGCTGCATTACTACTTCCACCAGCTAAACCAGCCGCTACTGGGATTTTCTTTTTAATATAAATTTCAACCCCTTGCTTAATGTTAAAATGTTTTCTAAAAAGTTCAGCCGCTTGATAGGCTAAATTCTTTTCATTCAATGGAATTGTAAACTCATTTGATTGAATAACAATTTTATCGTCGTTACGGGGAGTGACTGTAATATAATCTGCTAGATCAACAGTTGTCATAATCATTTCAACCTCATGATAATTGTCATCTCGTTTATAGAGCGTATCAAGTGCCAAATTTATTTTTGCTGGAGCTTTAATTGTTACCATAGCCATTCCTCCAATCAGTATGATTTTATTTTATCATACAAAAAAAAGTAGTAAACATCGTCAACTACTTTTTTTTAATATTAATTAAACTTTAATTCTACCGATCCCGTTAAAACATCAATATAACTATAAGAAACTCGGTCAACTGAGTCGCGTTGACTATCTAAATCAATCACAAAAATAGAAGGATACGTATTCGATAAAATACCTGTATGTTCTACCACTCGATTACGACTTTCATAAGCGGTTAATTTCACTTCTTTACCGACTTGTTCACTCAACTCTTGACGAATATTAACAATATTATTTGCCAAAACATCACGACCTTTCTATCATAAAGCATACCATAAAAAGAAAATTTTTTCAATATTATTATATGCTAAAGGGTTGAAATTATTCATTATCAATGATAAAATAAAATATTTTTACATTTTCCTGATTCCATAGCGAAGGGTTCCCTTCGTTTGAAGACCACCAATTCCCGCTATTTTAGCAATCGTTTTTTCAATCGCTTCCCTTAAATCCACTTGTTCCTCGTAAGGGGTTAGGGCAATCGTTGCCGCAATAATCGCTGGATCAAGCGCGTGTATATTAATACGTTTAGGCGATGATGCAAAATTTGCTCCAGAACCAATCAACGCCTCAAAATGCGATTGGCACGCCCCAGCTATAACGATCAAATAATCAAGCGAAGGTTCGATTTCACGCAATGCATTAACCGTCTCTACAAAGTATTTTGAACTTCTATACGCCATCAAATCATCTTCATGTTCTTTATCTTCTAATGCATCATGCCCCGTAATAACAACAATATTTGGTCTTAACCGTTTAACTAATTCAGGAACTTTAACCTTCATATCCTTCTCAGGAACCGCAAATGCCTGTGCATAAACTTTTGCATATTTATACAGTTTGATACTTTTCTGGAGGTACTCTTCATCCCCATCAATGTGTAAAATCCGTCCACTAATATAAAAATCTCCATTATCATAACTTCTCATATTATCCATAACAGGGGGGAGAATGGTTCGATATTGATCAAACTCCACCTGCTCTGCACGTTGATACTCCTCACGCGAAATAATTTCTAAATCACTTAATGGGGCATCCGCCGTCAAACGAAAGAAGATTCCCTTTAAATGGGCGACGTCTCCCGTAATTTCCTCAATACGAAACATCGTGTCAGATCCATAAGAACGACGGCCTACAATATCCCCTACTTTGACTTCTTCATCCATCCTTATCACCTCACGTTATTATATGCCCCACCCCTTTAAATGTGCCTACACAAAAAAGCATAAAAAGATTCCTCTTCCCATGCTTTCAAATAAACTTAAAATGAATTGATTCCAGTAACCTTTATAGTCTAAAAGCCCCTTATAATAAGGGGCTTTTAGACTATAAAGAGAGAATTTATGCCTTTAAATGACGATAAAACACATTAGATAGATGGGCGAACTCCTCAATGGATAAAGATTCCCCACGGCGGTTCGGTAAAATATTGGCCTCTTCTAGAATTGCTGTCACTTCTTCCTTCGATAAAGAAGTAAAGTGTTGATTTAAATTATTTTGTAATGTTTTTCTTCGTTGCCTAAAAGCACCGTGAACAACTTCCATAAAGAAATCCTCATCTAAAACATCAACTGCTAACTCTTTACGTTTTGTTAAACGAACAACCGCACTATCAACATTCGGAGCGGGAATGAAAACAGTCTTTGGAACTGTTAAAGCAATTTTAGCCTCCGTATAATATTGAACGGCAATTGATAAAGCATTATAATCTTTTGATCCCGGAGAGGCTGATAAACGTTGCGCTACCTCTTTTTGCATCATAGTCACGTAACGATCAATAGGTAATTTCTTTTCGATGAGTCCCATCAAAATAGGAGTTGTAATATAATACGGTAAGTTAGCAACTACCGCAATTTCCTTCACATCTTTAAACTCTTCCTCAATCATCGATGCGACATCTGCCTTCAAAATATCTTGATGGATAATCTTTACATTATCATATGGGGCTAATGTTTCCGCTAAAATTGGAATTAAACGCGGATCGATTTCGTAAGCCACCACTTTTTTTGCCTTACGCGCAATAAACTCAGTTAAGGCCCCGATACCTGGCCCAATTTCAATGACACCCACCTCATCTGATAAATCAGCGGCATCTACAATTTTATTTAAAATATTTGTATCTGTTAAGAAGTTTTGCCCAAAGCTTTTTTTAAAGGTAAACCCATGTCTTTCTATAATTTCTCTTGTGTTTGACTTCGTTGCGATATCTCTCATACTTAATAGCTCCTTTATTTTAGACACTTTTTGGTTCTTCTGCTAATGCATTAACAACTTGTTGTTTAGTAACTCCAAACATCATTAAACGCTTTTGAAGTTGTTTTCCGTTCACATAGCCGATTCCTAACACTTCGCCTAGCTTTTCCCGTATTTTTGCACTATTTGGATGACCAATTAATCCTAAATCAAACAAAAATTCTGTTTCAATCTCCTCCGTCACCTCAGTTTTAGGCGTGATGACATCTTGTAAAGCCCGCTTAATCGATTCGGCGCTTGCATGCTCAACCCCGACTCCCTTATCATTTTTAGCAATTGCCTCCCGTTTAGGAAGGTGGGCATGTTTACAAAGTGGCACCTCTTGCATAATGCGTTGACGAATTTTATTTCCCGGAAAATCAGGATCGGTAAAAATAATCACTCCACGTTTTTTCTGCAACTCCTTGATGCGTGAAATAACGTCCTCATTAATAGCCGATCCGTTTGTCTCTAACGTTTCAATTTCTGGATATACCTCTTTTAATCGCCTCGTATCATCCCGACCTTCGACTACAATAATCTCTTTAAACATCTTTTTTCCTCGATTTCTATGTTAACTTTTACTGAATATTTTCAGGTAATAGCTCTAAAATTTTATTTTTTATCTCTACATTCCCACTCGCTTTAATTAAATCTAGCGGAAAATAAATTTTATATTCCTGTTTTGGTTTAACGGCAATAATCCCCTTAATAATCGTTGATACTTCCGATATTTCTTTAATAGAACCATCACGCATCAACAATTCGATGCAATCCGGTAAACAATTCGTCTTATGACCATAATAATCATACGGTGTTTTAACACTATGATCGGTAATTAAATAGTAGGTTGGATTGATACCTAAGATGGACATATATTCCCCGATTTTTATTAAATTTTTGTTCACTTCGTCATTTGGTACATAATGCATTTCCTTTAATAAACGACGATGAATAAAGCGATCCGCAAAATCGCTCAATATCTCATCTTCCTCTTCAACAAATAACGACGCATAGTGACTAATTGTCGCATCATCAAACTTTAAATACGTTTCAACAGATAAGTCCTTCTCCAAAAACAGGTCTGCTAACGCCCCAATAGGATGTCTAAATTGATACCCTGATAAAACAAGTTCTCGAACACGTCGTAACATATTTTGAATCACTAAGTCAAAGCTACGCCCTGTTGAGTGTAAATAAACTTGCCAATACATTTGATAACGGCTCATTAAATAATCCTCAATAGCGTGCATCCCCGAAACTTTATAAACAATTTTGTTATTAACAACCCTCATCGTCCTTAAAATACGTTCAACATCAATTTCACCATATGGGGCGCCTGTAAAATAGGCGTCTCTCAATAAATAGTCCAATCGGTCCGCATCTAACTGACTAGAAATAATGTTGATTACTAGTGGGTTTTCATACGTTTTATTAATGACATCACGAACCTTCGTCGCAAATCCTTTTTGATAGCTTTCCAACACCTGATTAACTTCTGTATCTTCCATAATAATACGTTCAGTAAATAGTTCATGACGAACATTAAAAACGGATTCAAAGGAATGTGAAAACGGACCGTGGCCTAAATCATGCAACAATGCCGCGGATAAGACTAGCAAACGCTCCTCCTCCTCTAACACCGTCCCACAATACATAAGCGCCCGGATAATTTTACGCGCCATTTCATACACCCCTAAGGAATGTGAAAATCGACTATGCTCAGCCGTATGAAAAACCATGTAGGTTCCACCTAATTGCTTAATACGCCGTAAACGTTGAACTTCCTTCGTTTGAATCAAATCCCAAATTAATTTATCAAATACATGAACATATCCGTAAACTGGATCTCTAAATACTTTTTCTTCTAATTTTACCATTGGCACCACCGTCTATATCTGTATATCTCATCATTATTTTATAAAATAATGCAAAACTTTTACTTTTTACAAGCTTAGTATACCACATTATGATTCGACATGAACGTCATGGCCATATACTAAATATAAAAAAACAAGCAACACTTTAACAAATACTAGAAAATATGATATAATAGTGTTGTGAAAACGTTTTATAGGATGTGATACTATGTGTTTGAAAACACATGAGAGTTTTGTAACCGATCAGGAATCTTTCCTTAAACACCATAAGTTGTTTTCTATGCTTATTTGTGAAATTTATGATCTTTTAACACTCTATCAACCATCCCCACTTAGTTCTGAAGAAATATTTGAAAACTTAACTCCCTTTTTACAGTCTCGAATTCGATTTGTACTGAACCATGAACCGCATGCCCATCACTTCTTTATCGATGAGCAGGCGATTATACACTATATTATGCAACTCTTGACGAATAAAATTTCAAAAATTCGTTCAACTTCTAAAGGGGCCTATTATATTGACCCCGTAAAATAAAAGAGATGGGAATGTCACTTTATGATGACTTCCCATCTCTTTTTTATTTTCCTAAAAACTCTTTAACTTTTTGAATTAATTCGTCTTCATTATCAGCTAAGATTGGTTTATTGTTAATAAACACAAACGAACGATCACGACCAGGACCACAATAAGATTGGCATCCTTGATAAATCTTAGCTTTCGGATCAATTTCTTTCAAACGTGGTAATAATGTATTTAAATTAGTTGCCTTACACTTATCGCAAACACGAAACTCGTTTGGCTCTGCAAATAAATCATCTAAATTAAACATCGACTACACCTTCCCCTTTTTATCAATTTTTTTAAAGTGTATCTTCAACGATTTTATAAAAAATCGGGCTTCATGTCAAATAAAACACAAAGCCCGCTTCCCTTATTTTATAATAATGTCTGATTCGCTGTAATAACTGCTGTTTTGTAGACATCCTCTGGTGAACATCCACGTGATAAATCATTCACAGGTTTATTCAATCCTGCTAAAATAGGCCCTACCGCCTCAAACCCACCTAATCGTTGAGCAATTTTATAGCCGATATTTCCAGAATTTAAATCTGGGAAAACAAATACATTCGCTTGTCCTGCTACTTTTGAATCTTTTGCTTTTGTTTTCGCAACGGCAGGAACAAAAGCCGCATCAAACTGTAACTCACCATCATAATCAAAATCAACTTGCATCTCGTCTAACACTTTAACCGCATCCGTCACTTTTTTCGTTTCTTCTGTTTTCGCTGATCCCTTTGTTGAGAAACTTAATAAAGCTACTTTAGGTTCAATATCAAACATACGCGCTACGCGAGCCGATTCCAATGCAAATTCCGCTAAATCATTGCTTGACGGATTTGGATTAATCGCACAATCTGCAAAAATTAAACGCTCATCCCCACGTAACATTGCAAAATATCCAAATGTTTTTCCTATTCCTGGTTTTGTTTTGATGATTTGTAAAGCTGGACGAACTGTATCCCCCGTTGAATGAATCGCCCCTGAAACCAATCCCGCTGCTAAGCCCATATGAACTAACATCGTTCCAAAATAGTTAACATCTAAAACGAGTTCACGCGCCTTTTCTTCTGTTACTTTCCCCTTACGTACCGCGACTAACTCAGCAATCATTTCCTCTAATTTGTCATAATGTTTTGGATCAATAATCTCGCAACCTTCTAATGAATAATGCCCTGCTGCCGACTGCACCTCTTCAATTGACCCAATTAAAACCGGCTTTAACATATTCTCACGTGCAAGTAGGCTCGCTGCTTGAACAACACGTGGTTCATTCCCCTCCGGAAAAACAATGCGAATGTTTTTCCCAATAATTTGATTCTTTAAACTTGTCATGATATCCAT
Organism: Turicibacter faecis; assembly: GCF_037076425.1. Taxonomy (NCBI): domain Bacteria; kingdom Bacillati; phylum Bacillota; class Erysipelotrichia; order Erysipelotrichales; family Turicibacteraceae; genus Turicibacter; species Turicibacter faecis. The sequence continues at coordinate 2,283,552 of NZ_AP028127.1, forward strand.
TCAATTTACCACCTTTTGATGTTGTGTTAACCCTATTGTACTATTATTCTTAAAAAAATAAAAGGTTAATACCTTTTATTTTTTTAAGAACAATCGTCGTTTTTTGAATAGCAAAATTTTCACTTTCCTATATATAAAAAGGCCCCCTTTTATTGATCCATCAAACTTGAGATAATATATTCTTCCTAACCCCTCAACAACGAACGATGGGTCATCGGATACAACCTCCTTTTCAATTCATCCACTTCCCTCTTGTTTCACTCATTAACTTTTATTTTTTCATCACCTTTATTCATATTTTCTCCTCTGAGGTCGTATGATGAAACGAGAGGTGATTATATGGGAGTTATTCAAGCAACCCAAAAAGACATTGAATTACTTGCTCGACTCATGCGCGCTGAGGCTGAAAGTGACGGAGACATGGGAATGTTACTCGTCGGAAATGTTTGCGTAAATCGGATTTTAGCTAATTGCCACGATTTCAAAAACATTAACACCATTCCATCAATGGTTTATCAATCACCTGGGGGGTTTGAAGCCGTACAATTCGATTACTTTTATCAACGCGCAAGGGATAACGAAATAAGATTGGCTAAAAGGGTCATTAACGGAGAGCGTTTCGAACCCGCAACGACTGCGTTATGGTTTTACGATCCTTTTCAACCATCGTGTCCCGCCCAGTTTTGGGGACAATGGAATTCAGGTCGATATGGAGATCACTGCTTCTACATTCCGCTTGAATCCGAACATTGTTATGACTAATCGTATCTTGAAAGGAGAGACACTATGAATTATTATTATTCTTATCCTTACGGGGGACCCGTTCCAAATCCAAATGATCCATATTGGAGATATCAACAACCAAATCCTATGGGGGCTAATTACACAAACGTAAACCCTAGCACAGTGGAACCACCATTCCCATCTGGAGCACCAATTACGCCTCAAACACCTACAGAGCCAGGTCAAACACCTGCAGCCTCTAGTGGAGTAAGCTATGCAGGATTCGAACTTCCAGTAGGAAATGTCATTTCAATGGCTCAAGGTAGCAGTTATTTCAGTCAAGTTTTAAGACTTAACCGCGGAAAAATGGCTACCGTATACATGACATTTAGCGGAAATGATGCGGCAACTGCGCAACGTAGCTTCTTTGGTGTGATTGAAGCAGCAGGACGCGATCACATTATTTTAAGTGATCCAAATACTGGGCACCGTTTCGTCTTATTAACTGTTTACTTAGATTATGTTGAATTCCCTGAAGAAATCAACTATTACTATCCACAAGATAACACAATCAACATTGTTGATCCTGATTTATTTGAAAAATTCCCATCATTAGGGGCACTTTACAACTATCAAAAACAACAAGATGAACTTTACAAACAAAAATATCCTTACTATAACCAAATGCCTGAAACACAACACGGGTATGGAAATTCTGATCAACACTAAATAAAAAAAGACTCCTTTTAAAAAGGAGTCCTTTTTTTATTTAGTTAAGGTCCAATCAATAGGGTGAATCCCTTTAGAAACTAAGAATTCATTAGTTTTTGAAAAGGGGGCACTTCCGAAGAATCCACGATGCGCCGACAATGGAGAAGGATGAACCGATTCTAGCACTAAATGCTTCCTTTGATCGATTAATCTTTTTTTACTCCGTGCATGATTTCCCCATAAAATAAAAACAATAGGGGCATCCTTCTCATTCAAACAACTTAGAATATGGTCTGTAAACCTTTCCCACCCCATCGAAGCATGGGACATCGGTTGGCCTGATCTAACCGTTAAGGTTGAATTAAGCAATAAAACCCCCTCTCTTGCCCATTTACTTAAATCTCCGCTCGTTGGATAAGAACACTTGATATCCGAAACCAACTCCGTAAAAATATTTCGAAGTGAAGGTGGAATTTTTGTTGTTTCTGTTACGGAAAAACTAAGACCATTTGCCTGATTCTCACCGTGATACGGATCCTGACCTAAAATCACAACCTTCACTGCTGAATAAGGGGTGAGTTCAAATGCCCTAAACACAGACTTTTTAGGTGGATAAACAGTCTCAATTTCATATTGTTCGTGTAGCTTAGAAAAAAGCTCCTTCATATACGGCTTTTCAAATTCTCGTTCTAAAATAGGTGCCCAATCATTATGGATAAACAATTAAATCACTCCTTTCATTAAAAAAGCACTAAAGTAAAATAACTATAGCCAACACTAAAATACCATAAACTAACAGACAAACATCACGCATCCTAAACTGTAATCGATAAATAGATGTCCGTTGCTCACCTACAACATATCCACGACACTCCATAGCCTCAATCATCATCATTAGGCGTTTAACCGTATTTGAAATAGCAGGTATAATAATGGATAACAACTTTTTAAATTTATCTTGTAACCTTAATTCACTAAAGTCTAGACCCCGTGATTGCTGAGCATTATAAATCAACTTAACTTCCTCTAAAATCATTGGAATTAAACGGATAGAAAGCCCTGCCATAAAGGCAAATCGCTCAATCGATGGGCTTTTAAATAATGTCCTCACACCGGCCACGATTTCCCCCGGTGACGTTGTAAAAGTTAACAAAGCACCCAGAATAACAAATAACATCATCTTAGTAACATAAAACGCTCCTATCCACAATCCGTCTAGACTGACACGAAAGATTCCGATCTTCAATAAAAAGGTGGTGCCCTCCGTTAAAGTAAAGAACATCAAAAAAAAGAAATACATATATTTTAGAAACATCGCTTGTCTTAAATAAAACGAAAAAGGAATTTTACTAAGACAAAGTAAAGAAAAGGTAAAAAGCGTGACACATAATAGCTGTTCCCAATTGACAGTACAAATAATCATTAGGAGATTAAGCACCATCATCACTAATTTCGATCTAGGATCAAACGCATGGTAAACGGAAGAACCGTCAATATATCGACCAAGCCACAGTTTTTTCATCATAATTCCCTATACTTCCTGTAATTTATAATGTTTTTTGAATAATTCAAATTCATTCAATCGTGGCATGACGAGTTTGGCAACAATCCCAACAACTATTCCCGTCACTGCACCAAGAGGTAATAAAAACATCATGTAATAAGCGACCGCATTGGTTTTAATTAAAATCATTGCCACGATAATTTGACCAATATTATGCATCACGCCCCCTAAAACACTAATCCCTAATAAACTTATTTTGTCCTTCAATAATTTAAAAGCCGTCATCATCGTTGCATAACTTAACAACGCACCGACAAACCCATAAGCAAACATCGAAAATGTTCCAAGCAGTAGTGTTGTTAAAAAGGTTTTTAAGATAATGACAGTTAGCATATCTTTTCCATCTAAATAATATAAACCAATCACAATCATAATATTCGCCAACCCTAATTTAGCACCTGGAATGGGCAATCTAACCGGGATCATCGCCTCAATAATCCCCAAAACAATGGCCAAGGATCCAATTAAAATAATAAGCATCATCTTTTCTAAGTTTTCACGATTCCTTTTTTGATTCATTGGTTAAACCCCTCCTACTTAACTTCGTCTCTATTATATCATGAGCGGAAGACTCAAATCCCCCTTTTGTTGACAAAATGTTAGCACTTTAAAAATTAATTGAGTTTTGATAAAATTAGGTCGTAATCATATAATAACTAATTTAACATTCCTTTTAAGTTCTCACTTTTGGGGGACTCATCACGTCCCATCATAAAGATGAACTTCATGGGTTGACTGGAGGCATAAACATGCAAAAATGTATCTTCTGTAAAATTAGCAACAAGGAAATTCCCGGACATATTATTTTTGAAAATGAACACGTGTTGGCTTTCCTCGATATTTCTCAAACAACACTCGGTCATACATTGGTGATTCCAAAAAAACACGTTGAAGATGTTTTCTCAATGACTGAAGAAGATATGACTCACGTCTTTTCAATTATCCCTAAACTAGCGACTGCTCTTAAAAAAACATTTCATGCAGACGGAATGAATATTGTAAATAACAATAAGCCCGTAGCGGGACAAACGGTCTTTCATTACCATGTCCACCTCATTCCAAGATACTCATTTGAAGATTCTTTCAATGTTCATTATGTCAATAATGCAGCGTTATATACACCTGATTCACTTTCTGAATTAAAAGAAGAGATTATTTCTAACCTTTAATCTTTCTAAATTTTGTATACGATGTCCAATCCTTGGAATACTAAGGTTATCCTTATTAGAAACGGTGGATTAGACATGATTAAAGACGTAATAAATGAAATCACGCAACAACTTAAGCAAGTAAACATCACCCATATTAGCGTTAACCGTGCCCCACTTCAACGTCTCTATCAGACATTAGAGACCCACGCTATCATCCCGGAAAATTATTTTTCTTACTTCGTTTCCTATGGACTTCTTTTTCTTCATTTAGATACCCATCAAAAGTTGAAGGAAAACTCTGATGATCGGCAATGTAAAAAAATTATTTTGTACGGTGATTTATTCTATAGCCTATATTACGACTATACCATTCGCCACGCCTTCCCGTTGATTAAAAATAATATTTTTCAACATCTAAAAAACTATGAAATCACATCGATGACACACAGTGGCGCGGATAAAGTTTTAAACGGATGGGTTCGCATCATCGCAGAGGAGGAGGGGTATGATGGGATATCTAACTAAATTCGGATATGATGAACGTTATTTTAACGACCTTCTCATCCAAACGATTGCGGAAGATCCTGTATTAGAAAAAGAAGATGACCTAAAGACTTCCCTTTGCGAACTTATCGCCAACGGAGGGAAACGGATTCGCCCTCTCTTTTTATTAATGGCAACCGAGTTGGGAGATAAAATTTCTAAAGAAGATCGCTACTTAGCTGCAGTTGCCATTGAACTTCTGCACCTTTCCTCTCTTATTCACGATGATATCATTGATCATTCATCTGTAAGACACAATGTCCTTACTCTTCATGAACGTTATAATAAAACAATAGCGCTCAAATTAGGAAATTATACACTAAATAGAAGCCTTGAACTTTTCGCTTCATTTCCTTTCCCCCCCCTCCACTTGCAACTTGCGGATACAATGAAACAATTATGCCTGGGGGAGCTTCAACAACAAGATAATCTCTTTAACTTTAACCTCTCATTAGAAGACTATATCAAAAAAAGTGATCAAAAAACGGGAACCTTAATTTCGGCTAGCCTAGTGATTGGGGGAATACTTGCCCATGCTAACGAGGAAAAGTTAGATGAATTAAAAAAACTGGGAAGTTCTATCGGAATAGCTTATCAAATAAAGGATGACATTTTAGATTTCAGTGGTGATTCTCCCCGTCTTGGAAAACCCGTCGGTCACGACTTAAAAGAGGGCGTTGTGACTCTACCGACGATTTTCGCCTTAGAAGATGATCTTCTCAAAGATGATTTATCTCAAATTTATCAACAATGTAATTGGGATACTCCACTTCTTGATCTTCTTTGCCAACGCATCAGTCATGGAGAATCAATCAAAAAATCGGAGGAACTATGCCAAACTTATATTAATATTACCCGGTCTATCGCGAAGAACTTTCCGCTTTTACAACCAAAAATAAACCATTTAATTAGCTTAATTTTTAATTAACACGAAGGGAGAGCTTTATGAGTAATTATAAAATGATTGTTTTAGACTTAGACGGGACGCTTATGTCTTCAAAAAACGAAATTTCGCCCAAAACAAAGGAAGCCTTATTAAAGGCACAAGAACAAGGTGTCATGATTGTACTTGCCTCAGGTCGTCCAACTTACGGAATGACAAAAGCCGCAAAAGAATTACGTCTTGATCAATACCCTGGTTACATTTTATCTTACAATGGTGGGCGTATTATCGAATCTCATAGTAATGAAATGATTTACGATAAGTCACTTACACCTGAAATTTGTCATGAATTATACGACTTAGCCCGCGAGATGAATGTCAATATTATGGCCTATGAAGATGCCGCTATTGTTACGGCTGATAATGATCAATATATTCAAAAGGAAGCCAATATCAACGGGATGCCTATTAATCGTGTAGAAAATTTCAAAGATTCTGTAACTTTTAATTCTGTAAAATGCTTATGTACAGCTGATCCTGAATATTTAGAAAAAGTTGAAATCAAAATGAAGGAACGTTTAGGAGAACGTCTAAGCATCACTCGCTCTTTACCATTTTTCTTAGAGTTTATGCCTCAAAATATTAATAAAGCCTACTCTTTACAAAAACTTTTAGATCACGTAGGACTCGATCAATCTCAACTCATCGCTTGCGGTGATGGATACAACGATTTATCAATGATAGACTTTGCGGGACTTGGTGTGGCAATGGGAAATGCCGTATCTGAAGTAAAGAAAGCCGCCAACTATATCACCTCAACTAATGATGAGGATGGAATTGCCCACGTCATTGAAAAATTTATTTTTACTGCTTAACAGGCGGCCCTTGGGCTACCTGTTTTTTTTATTTCATAAAAACTAAAGATAGCTCTACTAATTGGTTAATCTACGCTCATCAAGTAAGCCCCTTTTTACGATGCAAAAAAACAGGCCTCTAAAAGGAGGCCTGTTCTAAAAGCTTTAAATTGCTTTACCTAGAATCTCTTCGGCATGTTTTACAAGTTCATCACTTGGAGGAAGTTGTCCTGTTAAGGGATAATCATACCCCAATTGTTTCCACTTGTATTCACCCATTGTGTGATAAGGTAAAACTTCAATTTTTTCAACGGTTTTCAGAGTTTTAATATATGCGGCAGTGTTTTCTAAGTCTTCTTCATCATCGGTCAATCCTGGTACTAGTACCCGGCGAATCCACATAGGAACCCCGGCTTCAGATACTAAGCGACCAAATTCAAGTATGTGTGTGTTATCTTTTCCTGTTAACTCTTTGTGTTTCTTAGCGTCGAACATTTTAATATCAAGCATTAGCATATCAGTAACAGCTAATAACTCTTTTAATTGTTGCTGGCGTTCTGGTGTATTAAACTTTAGATCACCAGAAGTATCGATGTTAGTATGAATTCCATGTTTTTTACACTCTTTAAATAGTTCAGTTACAAACTCCATCTGCAGTAAAGGTTCCCCGCCACTCACTGTGATTCCTCCACCTGAGGCGTCAAAAAACTCTTTATATTTCACTAATTCAGAAATGATTTCAGAAATTTCCGTTAATTTTCCGTCTTTCATTTTCCATGAATCAGGATTATGGCAGTATGCGCATCGCAGTCCACACCCCTGAACAAAGACGATGAATCTTAGTCCTGGTCCATCAACTGTCCCGAACGATTCTACCGAGTGTACATATCCATTCATACTATCACCTTATCTTCCCTTTTCCCAATTACATTTTTTCGTGCATTGTACGATTAATAACATCTAATTGTTGAGCACGTGTTAACTTAATAAAGTTTACAGCGTATCCTGATACACGAATTGTTAATTGTGGATATTTTTCAGGATGTTCCATCGCGTCTAATAAAGTATCACGGTTAAATACGTTGATATTTAAGTGATGACCTTTTTTAGCCACGTACGCATCCATAATCGCTACTAAGTTTTTATTACGTTCTGCATCTGTACGTCCTAAAGATTTAGGCACTAATGAGAATGTATTAGAAATTCCATCTTGTGCTGATTCAAATGGTAATTTAGCTACTGATGACATTGAAGCAATTGCTCCGTGAGAATCACGTCCGTGCATAGGATTCGCACCTGGTGCAAATGGTTCTCCCTCTTTACGACCACATGGAGTTGTTCCTGTTTTCTTACCGTAAACAACGTTCGATGTAATCGTTAAAATTGATTGAGTTTGTAATTTAGCACGGTATGGTTTATGTTTGCGAATTTTTGTCATAAAGGCTGACATAACATCTACAGCAATTTGGTCTACACGATCATCGTTATTTCCGTATTTAGGGAAGTCTCCTTCTACTTCGAAGTCTACTGCAATCCCAAATTCATCACGGATTGGTTTAACTTTAGCGTATTTAATCGCTGATAATGAATCTGCTACTACTGATAATCCGGCGATACCAGTTGCCGAAACACGTTCTGCATCTGTATCATGTAACGCCATTTCGATACGTTCATAACTATATTTATCATGCATATAGTGGATGATATTTAATGTATTTACGTATAAATCAGCTAACCATTCCATCACTTCATCGTAACGTTCCATTACTTTATTATAATCTAAAACTTCATCAGTGATTGGAGCCCAATGTGGACCAACTTGCACTTTTGATTTTTCGTCTTTTCCACCGTTGATCGCATATAATAATGCTTTAGCTAAGTTTGCACGTGCACCGAAGAATTGTAATTGTTTACCTACTTTCATTGGTGATACACAGCAAGCGATCGCATAGTCATCACCATAGATTGGACGCATAATATCATCATTTTCATACTGAATTGCTGATGTTTTAATTGACATTTTTGCACAGTATTCTTTGAATCCTTGAGGTAATTGAGTTGACCATAATACCGTTAAGTTTGGTTCTGGTGCTGGCCCTAAATTATCTAATGTATGTAACACACGGAATGAGTTTTTCGTTACTAATGGGAATCCATTCGTTGACATACCTGCGATTGACTCAGTTACCCATGTTGGATCTCCTGAGAATAATTCATTATAATCAGGTGTACGAGAGAATTTTACAAGACGTAATTTCATAACGAAATGGTCCATCATTTCTTGTGCTTCCTCTTCTGTAATCACACCATTTTGTAAATCACGCTCAATATAGATATCTAAGAATGTAGACGTACGCCCTAAAGACATCGCTGCACCGTTTTGTTCTTTAATCGCTGCTAAGTATCCAAAGTATAACCATTGGATTGCTTCTTTAGCTGTTGTCGCAGGTTTTGAAATATCAAATCCGTGTTTAGCAGCCATTTGTTTTAATTCATTTAAAGCACGGTATTGTTCTGAAATTTCCTCACGTAAACGGATATTTTCTTCGTCCATAATACGTGACGTATTATTATGATCTTTTAATTTTTCTGCCATTAAACGGTCAATTCCGTATAAAGCTACACGACGATAATCCCCGATGATACGTCCACGTCCATAAGCATCAGGTAATCCTGTAATAACCCCTGATTTACGTGCTGCACGCATTTCTGGCGTATAAGCATCAAAAACACCTTGATTGTGAGTTTTTCTATACTCTGTAAAGATATGAGAAACTTCCTCATCTACATGATATCCGTAAGACTGTGCTGCTTTTTCTGCCATACGAATTCCACCAAATGGTTGTAATGAACGTTTAAATGGTTTATCTGTTTGGAATCCAACAATTTTTTCTAAATCTTTGTTTAAATATCCTGGTTCATGAGAAGTAATGGTAGAAACGATTTTTGTATCTAAGTCTAAAACTCCCCCAGCTTCACGTTCAGCCTTAGTTAATTCCATTACTTGTTCCCATAATTTTGTTGTTGCCTCAGTTGGTCCTGCTAAGAAAGAGTCGTCCCCCTCATAAACAGTGATGTTTTGATTAATGAAATCACGCACATCAATTTTTTCTTGCCAGTCAGTACCTTTAAAGCCTTGCCAAGCTTCCATAGATAATTCCTCCTTATAGTTCGCACTAGAACCGCTCTCTGAAATTTCAAATCTCATTAACACACACTCATTTTACAACGAGACTTGACCTTTTGTAAAGGGTTTTCATTATACGGATATAACATTTGTTAACATCTATCAAACGTTATAACGTATATATCTTTTTTACACTCTTATTATATTGCCCTAATTGGAAAAAATCAACTTAAACGCACGATTTTTTTTATTTTTTTCTTCTTACACTTAGGAATCCTTTTTTCAACAGGACTCTACTTAGTTATCCATAGAAATCCAATTAATCCTGCTCATAATTCACGCTATATATAATAAGGATATACTTAATTAAAAAAGATGGCGTGCATCCCCAATAAAATAACCATTAATCCCCCTAAGATATTAGCCTTATTTCCAATGAGAGATCCTAGTTTTTTTCCGAATGTCAATCCAATATACGAAAGAAATAAAGCAACAAAGGAAACACATAAAACGGCTACTATAAAGAAATCATAAATCAATCCGTATGTAATTCCAGCGGCTAAGGCATCAATACTCGTTACAATACCAAAAGCTGCTATAACTTTAAATGATAACTGTTTCCCTTGACTCAACTTTTTCTCACTTACCTCAATATACCCTTCGCCCGATTTATCTAGTGCCTCCTTTATCATTCGAACACCGAGCACAATTAAAAATGCACCTGCAATTAGGTGATTATAAACCGTCACCTCACCACTGACAAATCGTAACGAAAGTAGACCTAGTATGAATAACAGGCCCTGAAAAAAGCCAAATGTTCCTGCTATTTTCAAGCGATTTCCCCATCGATGGGCCATGCCATCCATTCCAAGTGTCACTGATACCGCAAAAGCATCCATGGCAAGGGCAATAGACATAAGCATAACGATTACTAAATAGTTGTTCAACGACTTTCACCCCAATTTTAGTTTAAATTTATCTTTATATCATATCGAAGCTCTAGCCAATATATGCTTAAAACTTTCTTCGTTTAACGGTTTCATCAATTTTTACTAAATGGTGCCTTGACTTTCCATTATTTACATCTAAAATAAGTACTACATGCAATTTGAAAAAGGATTAATCGTTGAAAAATCAGATTTATTTAACTGATCCGTCTCACAAAAAGACTAACGATTGTGGTGAATCTACTGTCACCACTGAGATAAATTTCTTTTTCTCGGGAAGTCATTTCCTAAAACAAAGAACCGTATCCTAGTATTCATCACACACAACTCAAAAAAAGGGGGGAAACTTTTGATTACTTTAACGAATGTTCAAAAAACTTTTACTGTGAACGACACGACTATTAAAGCTGTCAACAACGTTAATTTATCCATAAGAAAGGGAGAAATTTTTGGAATTATCGGATATAGCGGAGCGGGAAAAAGCACATTAATCCGAATGCTCAATCTACTTGAGCGTCCAACAGGCGGGACAATCCTTATCGACGGGCAAGACTTAACTCAAATCTCTGCAAAGGAGCTACGACTCGCTCGCCAAGAAATTGGGATGGTTTTTCAACATTTCAACCTCCTATGGTCTCGGACCGTGTTTGAAAATATTGCTTTTTCATTAGAAATTGCAGGCGTTAAAAAGGCAAAAATCAAAGAACGTGTCACCGAATTGATCGAATTAGTCGGATTAAGCGGGAAAGAACATAACTATCCTAACCAGTTGAGTGGTGGTCAAAAGCAACGCGTTGGAATCGCGCGAGCTTTAGCCAACAATCCACATGTTTTACTTTGTGACGAGGCCACATCGGCACTCGATCCACAAACAACAGATGAAATTTTAGATCTTCTCGTTCAAATTAATAAAAGATATCAACTAACTATTGTGCTTATTACACATGAGATGCACGTGATTCATAAGATTTGTCATCGTGTTGCTATCATGGAAAATGGAAATATTGTTGAACAGGGTGACGTCCTAGATATTTTCTCTTCTCCGAAACATTCCGTAACCCAGCGATTTGTAAAGCAAATTTCCCATGAAGATAACTCCCTCAAAACGGCTCGTCATCTCGCACATGAGTTTCCAAATGGAAAAGTGGTCCTACTCAAATTTTTAAAGGAGAAAGCGGAACAGCCCTTTATCACGAATATCATTCGTAACTTCAAAGTTGATATTAACATTATTCAAGGTAAAATTTTGCATACCCAAGAGGGAGGCTATGGATCTTTATACATTCATTTAACGGGAAGCGAAATTAATCCTGCCCTAGACTATTTAACACGGGAAGGTGTAGAAATCGAGGTGATGACTTAATGATTTTATCAGTATTACCCCATGTTAATTGGGACAAGATGCTATCGGCGACTATTGAAACATTATATATGACACTCGTTGCCTCAGTATTTAGTTTCTTATTAGGAATCGGTCTTGGACTTATCCTATTTCTAACGGGGCCTGGGCAACTGTTAGAAAACAAATGGATTCATCGATTTTTTTCGGCATTCGTTAATATCTTTCGATCAATTCCGTTTGTCATTTTAATTATCCTTTTATTAGATTTCACTAAATTACTAGTTGGAACGATGCTTGGGCCAAATGCCGCTTTGCCCGCCCTTATTATCGGAAGCGCCCCGTTTTATGGACGTCTCGTTGAAATAGCGTTCAGAGAAATCGATAAAGGCGTGATTGAGGCATCACTTTCTATGGGAGCCTCGATAGGCACAATAATCAAAAAGGTTCTGATCCCTGAAAGCTTACCGGCTCTAATTTCTGGGATTACAGTCACAACCATTTCACTCGTCGGTTACACGGCAATGGCGGGTGTTATCGGAGCCGGTGGGCTTGGAAATCTTGCCTATTTAGAGGGATTTCAACGTCACCGATTTGATGTCGTTATTGTCGCAACCATCATTATCTTGCTTATTGTTTTTGTGATTCAATGGATTGGGGACACTTGTTCTCATTACCTCGATAAACGTTAAAAAATTAATTCTTTTGTTAAATCCTTAATCAACGATTAAGATTTAAATATATGATTTTACAGGGGGAGATTTAAGATGAAAAAACTAGCCTTAGGTTTATGTAGTTTTGCAGCAGCGATTTCACTCGTCGGTTGTGGGCAAAAAACCGATGAAGCAACAAAATTATCAGTGGGTGCCTCTGCGGTACCTCACGCAGAAATTTTAGAACAAGTTCAACCTATTCTTAAAGAAAAGGGAATCGATTTAGACATCACTGTCTTCCAAGACTATGTCTTACCTAATACAAGTGTAGAAGAGGGAGAACTTGATGCAAACTATTTTCAACACATTCCATACTTAGACACCTTCAACAAGGAGCACGGAACTCACCTCGTGAATGTGGGTGGAATTCATATCGAGCCCATCGGGATTTACTCAAAAAATTACACTTCATTAGATCAACTACCAGATGGAGCGACCATCATCATGAGTAACTCTGTTGCCGACCACGGCCGCATGTTAACCCTATTACAGCAAAACGGTCTTATTAAATTAAATCCAGATATCGATTCAACCACAGCAACAGTTGAAGACATTACTGAAAATCCTAAAAATTTAACTTTTAAAACAGATATCGATCCTGGTCTTTTAGTCACTGTTTATGAACAAAATGAAGGTGATGCCGTTTTAATCAATACGAATTACGCCCTAGACGGAGGGTTAAATCCAATGAAAGATGCCATTGTTCTAGAGGATAGCCAATCACCTTATGTTAACATCATCGCGGTCAAAGAAGGAAACGAAGACAATGAAGCCGTTCAAGAGCTCATTGATGCTTTACACTCAGAAGAAATTCAAGATTTTATTAAAAAAACTTATAAAGGTGCCGTTGTTCCTGTTTCAGAATAATCCCAACAAAAGAGAGAGATTTTTAATCTCTCTCTTTTTATTTTTAAATCATATTTCTCATAAAAATGGAAAAAATAATAGTAAATTACTGTCGAAATTTGAAATATAGTATATAATATTGAAAAAGGAAAGGGTGAGATTTATGATTCAATTTAAATCAGATTTAAATCTAGAAACCGAGGAACGTCCTCTTATTATTGGGGTTTTCTCTGATTTCTCACATCAAGATATTTTTCAATTAGACCATTTATTAAACAACCAATTAACAACAGCTATAAAAGAAGGCGTTATTCCAACAAAATTTAAAGCAGTCACTCCAATTTATCCTCTTGGAAAAATTAACAGTAAAAAATTATATTTTATCGGATTAGGAAAATCAACAGAATTTACATTTGAGAAGGCTAAAGAAGCAATTGGAAAAATCACTAAACTAATTAAAAATGAGGCTATATTATTATTAGAAACTTTTCAATCACCAACTACCTCTATCAACGAGTTGGCTACCTTATGTGCCGAATCCATTACATTAGCGACCTACAAATTTGATTGTTATAAAACGGAGCATCCACATACTGAGCCTGTCACCTTATCTATTTATGCACAAGAAGATGTAACTTCTGATTTAACTCGTGGTGTCATTTACGGAGAAGCAACCAATGATGCCCGACAATTATTCAATCAACCTAGCAACCATCTGACAGCCACTCATTTAACCGATCATATCAAAAAATTTGCTAATCATCATCACTTAGACATTCATATTGTCGAAAAAGACGAAATGAAAAAACTAGGGATGGGTGGAATTCTCGGAGTAAACCAAGGATCAACTGAACCACCAAAACTTATCGTTGTAAAATACCAAGGAAATGCAACAAGCAATGAGGTTACTGCCTTAGTCGGTAAGGGAATCACCTTCGACACTGGAGGCTATTGTTTAAAACCCCGTTCAAGTATGGAAGGAATGAAAGGAGATATGGGCGGAGCTGCTTCTGCTTTCGGTGCTTTTCAGGTTGCCGTGCGTCTTCAATTACCTGTTAATTTATTACTTGTTATTCCGGCTACAGATAATGTGATTAGTTCTCACGCGATTAAACCCGGTGATGTTCTTAAAACCATGGACGGAAAAACAGTTGAAGTGACAAACACCGATGCTGAGGGACGTCTCATTTTAGCCGACGCTCTAACATTTGCTAAGCAGTTAGGAGCCACTAAAATTATTGATTTGGCAACATTAACTGGGGCCATCATCGTTGCACTCGGGTCAGATATTACGGGTGCATTTACAAACAATCAAGCTTTCTTAAACGACTTCCAACAGGCGGCTGATCAAGCCATTGAATATATTTGGCCAATGCCTCTCCATCCTCGTGATCAAAAATCAATTCGTAATAGCGAAGTCGCTGATTTAAATAATGCTCCTCTTGGAAAACCAGGAGCGATTATGGCAGCTGCATTCCTTAAAGAATTTGTAGGTGATACCCCTTGGATTCACCTTGACATCGCAGGAACTGCCGAAGCAAAATCTGCTTACGATTTAGGTCCAAAAGGTGGAACAGGGGTCATGGTTCGTACGATTGCAAAATATTTAGAATTACATCGTTAAAATAAAAAAGGGATATCGTCTAAAGATATCCCTTTTTCATGTTTTTATCATATTCCTCATGTACTATCATAAGCTAGATACTAACTATGAAACAATGATGGGGGATTTAATATGACAGAAATCGTCAAAAACTTTGAACACATCCTTTGGTCCTACTTTGCTATTCCAACCTTAATGTTAATTAGCCTAATCTTCACCTTCTATTTTAAAGGAGCGCAATTTAAATTTAAAAAAATGATTCAATGCTTAACAAAAAAAAATCCTCATAGCAACGTGTCGTCTTTCCAATCCTTTACGATGGCCCTCGCCGCACGTGTCGGTGTCGGTTCTTTAGCAGGAGTTGCTCTAGGAATTTACATTGGCGGCCCGGGAAGTGTCTTTTGGATGTGGGTCAGCGCCTTAATTACCGCCGCTTCTTCTTTCGTCGAGAGCACACTTGCCCAACTCTACAAAAAAAAGGATGGTGATCTTTACGTTGGGGGACCTGCCTATTATATTAAATACGGAATGAACCAAAAAGGATTTGCAATCATCTATGCCTTTATTATCGTTTTAACCTATACCTTTGGTTTTAGCGCCATTCAGGCAAATACGATTGCGACCTCTTTTCGAGACGTTTTATCGATCCCACCTTTATTAACTGGGGTTGGTTTAAGCCTCATTACTTCAATGATTATCTTCGGTGGTGCTTCAACGATTGCTAACATGACCTCAAAAATCGTTCCAATTATGGCACTATTTTATATCGGGATGGGACTTTTCGTGATGATGACCCACCTCGACTATGTCCCAACCTTTTTTATCACCATTTTTGAGGATGCTTTTCGACCTTCGCCTTTAATTGGAGGAACCGTGATGTATACCGTCATCACAGGTGTTAAACGAGGCGTTTTCTCAAATGAGGCAGGGATGGGATCTGGGGCACATGCCGCTGCAATGACCAATAGTGACTCTCCAACCGATCAAGGATATATTCAATCTTTTGGAGTCTATGTCACAACTTTATTTATTTGTACCATTACTGCCTTCTTGATTATGGTCACTCATGCGACAGAGGTTGGAAGTTTATCAAGTAACGGAATTGAACTCACACAATACGCCCTCACTCAGCTATTTGGTCCCATCGGCGGAATCATTCTCTCTATCTCCATCTTTTTCTTTGCCTTTAGTACGATTCTCACTGGATACTACTACGGGGAATGTAACGTCAAGTTTTTATGGAAAAATGAAAAGATTTTGACAGTTGTTCGAATCATTGTCTTACTCGTTATTTTAGTGTCATCTATCGGATCGGCCTCGCTCATTTGGTCACTCGTAGACGTTGGGGTCGCCCTTACTGCAACGATTAATGTGATGGCTCTGTGCTATCTTGCTAAAGAAGTTAAAAAAATCATGAATAAGAAAAAGTCGTAAAGCTTATGCTTTACGACTTTTTTCTATTTCGATGAAGTTTCTAAGAATTGAACTAATGAACAAGGTTCCTCTTCTTCGTATAAACGAACTGAATCTTTCACCGTTTTATGAATCTCTTCTTTAATTTCGTCTAATTTTTTTAAAATAGTATCCGTATGGAACGTTTCCACGTTGTAATATAAGAACAAATCTTCAAACGCGTTAGCTGTCTTGTTCAACTCCTGATTTACTTTAATAAAGGAGTGAATATTTTTACTTTTCGCTGCATTTTCAAAGTGCTCTAAATCACGACGGATCATTTCAACCACATCTTCTTCGTTTTCGTATTCTTTTAAAGGAAGAGGATACGGTTTAAGACGCTCTAGGAAATAATGATTGGAACGATTAATGTTATAAACGTACGACAGTCTAAAATCCCCCACCATAAATCTCACGTAACAACATCTTGAGTTTAATTGGAGAACTTCTCCTCCCATTTGACGTAACTTCATTTCGTGTTGTTCAGCTTCCATGTTTAAAACATTTCCATTCGTAAAGCTAGAAGCATTCGAATAATAATTTCTATTTGCCATAATTTGATTTCCTTTCCGATTCAACATCCCTATTTCTAATTTTAAAATTCCAATTTAATTATACATAAAAGATAATTAAATAAATCATCGAAATAAAGACTGAAATGAGCATTAATGGGAAACCAATTTTTAAGAAGTCACCAAATGTTAATTTATAACCTTTTTTATGTAACATTCCGCTGACAATAACGTTAGCAGTTGCTCCAACGACACTACCATTTCCTCCAAGGCAAGCCCCCAATGCAAGTGCCCACCAAAGTGATGTTGTATCCATCCCTGTGGCACCGATGCTATGAATCAGTGGAATCATCGTCGCAACAAACGGGATATTATCTAAGAATGCTGAGGCAATGGCTGCTACCCATAAAATTAACATCGTCGTCACAAATACATTACCATGAGTTAAACTAATTAATTGATTAGCTACCACCTCGATAACCCCTATTTCTTCTAGGGCACCAACCATAATAAATAGTCCCATAAAGAAGAAAATAGTCGGCCATTCCACCTCGGTTAAAATTTCTTCTACATCTACTTTACTGATTAAGAGTAAAATTCCAGCTCCTAATAAAGCAATCGTTGCCGATTCAAGTCCAAATGATTGGTGAATCGCAAATCCAATAATTGTCCCTAACAAGACAATCCCGCTTTTTTTCAGTAGGACAGGGTCGGTAATTGTTTTCGTTTCATCAAACTCAGCTATTTTAGCCTTATTTTCTTCACTAATTTTCAGTTGAGATCCGTAAATAAATTTCAATAATAGTAGAACCACAATGAAAATCACAACAACAACTGGTCCTAAGTTAATAAGGAAATCCATAAATGAGAGATTGGTAGCTCCACCGATCATAATGTTAGGTGGATCTCCGATTAACGTCGCCGTTCCACCAATATTAGCCGTTAATACTTCGGTAATTAAAAACGGAACAGGATTTAGTCCCAGTGTTTCCGTAATTACAAATGTAACCGGAGCAATTAATAAAATTGTCGTCACATTATCAAGTAGCGCTGATGCAACGGCAGTAACAACGGAGAAGTAAAGCATAATCTTCCATGGACTACCCTTCGACAGTTTAGCAGTTTTAATCGCAATATATTGAAAAATTCCTGTTCTTTTCAATATATTAACGATAGTCATCATTCCGACTAATAACCCAATCGTATTAAAGTCAATGACGTGAAAAGCTTCTTCTTGCGATAAAATATGAAATACAACCATCGCAATTGCTCCAAGTAGGGCAACAACTGTGCGGTTTAGTTTTTCAGAAATAATAATTCCATACGCAACAAGGAAAATAATAATAGCTGGTAGAAAATTCGTATTTTCCAAAAGTCTCACACCCTTAGTTTGCTAAAATATCTATACTCAAATAGGCTTTAGTAAAAAGATGCTATGAATTAAATTTCATAACCATTAATCTATGAAAATTAATAAATATGAAGCTTAATCCATACCTTTTCATACCCCCTATTTGAACTATTTTACCGAATAATGTAAAAAAAAGTCAAGATAATTGAATGTTTTTCTAGCATTGCTATACCCTTTCATAAAAATTATCTTTTTTTTATACTCTTCTATTACTATCTATCGTTTTACGTTTTTTATTCATTCTTTTGCAACTTTATCCAATAATATTTGATCCTAAATCTTTACCTTTCTCTAACTCATCATCCTATCTGAAATTTTATTGAATAAAATTAATAAATACCTATCAATAGAGCCATCCAAAATCGCCATACTATATAAATGAAAATTATTATTTATCTATTGAAATCCACTACATTCATATGAGGTAAATATATAAGTCGTAGGCGTTTCAATTTAATTAACGGAGGCTAGATTCATGAAGGCACCACGAGACAGTCAGTTCCTAGGAACAGAAAAAATTAATAAATTGCTTTTCTCATTATCCATGCCCGCTTTTATCGCCATGCTCGTGAGCGGAATTTATAATATTGTAGACACGATTTTTGTTGGAAAGGGTGTCGGGACGTTAGCAGTTGGCGCCATCGGCATTGTCTACCCGATTCAAACGATGTATACTGCTTTTGCACAAATGGTTTCCATCGGGTGTGCCTCCGCTCTTTCTCGGAGTCTTGGTGCCAAAAATAATGAACGCGCTAACCAGATTACCACAAATGCCTATGTACTCACTCTCATCATTTCTATCTTACTAATGATAATAAGTTTCTTCTTTGCGGATAAATTGCTTTACTTATTTGGATCGAATGAAGAATTGATTCCACATGCGAAGGACTATTTTTTCGTCGGCATCTGGGCGATTCCGTTTAACGCATTCGCTCTGCTAGCAAGCGCCGTCTTTCGTGCTGAAGGCGATATCAAAATTTCCATGGTTACTGTTTTAATCGGAGCCTTGTTTAATATTGCACTTGACCCCTTATTTATTTTCACCTTTCATCTTGGTATTACCGGGGCTGCATGGGCAACCGTTATTTCCCAAGCGCTCGCGACTGCTTTCTCACTCTTTTTCATTTTAAGTCACCGAAGTGTTGTCAAATTTGAGCGGCGTTTTCTCCTACCTAATGTTAAGGTCATGACCTCCATTATTAGCGTCGGTTTTTCCGCCTTTGCCCGAAATGCCGCAAGTTCTCTCTTTGCTCTCATTACAAATGCGACGTTAAGAAATCTAGGTGGAACCGTGGCACTTACCGCCTTTGGAACCGTCAACCGAATCATTTCCCTTTTCTTTTTACCAATTATGGGGATTAACCAAGGACTCCAACCAATTGCTAGTTACAATTATGGGGCCAAACAACCGGAGCGAATTAGACAGGTCGTCAAGCTGGCACTTATTTACACCACTCTTATTGGGGCGATTGGCTCAGTGACAGGATTTTTATTCCCACACTTTTTAATTAAACTCTTTACCAAGGATGCCGATTTAATTTCTCAGGCAACTTTTGTCTTAAGACTTCAACTTCTTTTCTTCTGGACCATCGGGCTCCAAACTGTGGCCTCTACGTTCTATCAAGCACTCGGACGCGCCATGCCCGCCCTCTTTCTCTCCATTCTAAGACAATTTATCATCCTCATCCCATTGATTCTCCTCTTACCTCGCTTCACCAACCTTGGACTCAACGGTGTCTGGTACGCCTTTCCTATATCCGATTTTACCGCCTTTTTAATCTGTGCCCTCGTCTTATGGAAAGCGTGGCACCATCTTAAAAAAACTGAATCTCCCGTAAAATAGAAAAAAGCCAGAATTTCCTGGCTTTTTTCATTATTATAAAAACAAATTTCTTTTTGGGGCCTCAACAAGTAAATTTAATTCTTTTAAAAAAATTTTTTTCCTCTTCCTTAGAACGAAATGCCGTTTTAGCTATCACATCTATGAATTTTTTATAATTCTTTTCGTATAAATAATACTTCTCTTTATACTCAATCACGTGATACACCTTTAACTCAGCACTGCGTCATCATACTCTATTTTGATTTTTCCTTTTTTAACAGTCGTCGTTTTAGCCCCCATAAAATACATATTCTTTTTAATAATTCTATTAAATACCGCTCTTTTGGTGCACCACTTCATCATAGGTTTACGAAATCCAACAGCGACTCCCCATAAAGACAGCTCTGTGACACAAAGAATTAATTGTTCCACCAATTCCTCAACTAAATAACTTGGCGTCGGATAAAAATAAAGATAGTAAATAGTATAGATGAACACATATAAAAGAAAAAGCGGAAATAAAGTTCCAACGATAATATAACAAAAAATAAATCGGAGAGGTGACCTACAACTAATTAATAGAATCCCCTCCACCAATTCTTCTAATGATGTTTTATATCTTAACTCCATTTTATCATCCCCTTTTCAACATCCTCTGTCGTTTATCAGTAGTATTAGGCGGTGGTTACTCGCCTATCCCCCTCCTAAATACAAATAAACCCCATCCGAAATCATGAATTAGATCCGCCTTCTTTTCTACTTCCACCACCAAATACCCCAATAAAGGAATTTTCTTTTGAACCTCTCAGTTGGTAAATTAATAATAGATAAAAAATCTTCCTTTTCTTCCTTAGAACAAAATAATTCACATGGAATAATTGCTACTATTAAATACTTTTCTCCATAAAGATACAGCATATCATCTTTTTCTAAAATATACTTTAATTCTACAGTCATTTCTCTATTTTCATAAATAATTTTTATCTTATTATCTAAAGGTATGATTTTCTTTTCTTCCACAAGATGTGGATGCTTTTCTAATAGTTTTTTAAACTAGATTCTGTATCGTAATCTTAGCATAGGACCTATCATAAAAAATGCAACAGTTGTAGTTATAAAAAGACGAACAAAAATCATCCATGTATTGAGAGTTACACCATAATAGAGAAGATAAATTAGGTATATCAACGTACATATTGGTAAAACAATTCTCAAAAAAATAATTCCATAATAATATTGCCATTTAATTCGACACGTTCTTAACACTCCTGCGTCAATATAATCCCCCAATGAAGACTTATATTTTAACTCCATTTTATCATCCTCTTTTTCTATATCATCAGATTTTTCTATATCATCAGAGAATTTAATTCCCCTAATTTGACAATCAATTTTTAATATAATCCTCGATACAATATGTTTTTACTCGGATACTCTACAGACATATTTAAAATCTCTAAAAATAACTTTTGCTCACTTGCCGATTTAAAGAGATAATGGGGAATCACATCAATTACCTGATAATCCTCAGTGAATAAGTAATACTTTTTATTATTTTCCACTAGGTGACTAACAGCTATATCTCTTGCATAATCTTTGTATTTTACGGTAATACGTCGATCGTAGATAACCATCGTTTTAGGCTCAAACAGATAAGGTCGTGTTTTCAACTCACGCTTTAACCCTCTTTTTATGTGAAATATTATATTTCTTTTTTGTAGCAGAAAGACCATAACTATAAAAATTATACTTCCCCCAGTAACAATAAGCCATCCTTTTAAGAAGTAATCAAAGTAATCTAAGTGTTTTCTATACTTATATAACTGCATCAATTGACCATATACGGTATTAAAAGGAACAAATAGACGAATAAATGCAACATGCATAAAAAAGAAAAGTTTACTTTTTAAATTACTTAATAAATTTGCCTCAACCCAACCATCCAATGTCAATTGACAGTTTAATCCCATTTTATCATCCCCTTTTCGACATCATCATAGAAATTAATCTTCCTAATTTGATAATCAATTTTCAATATAATCGCCAATAAAGGATATTTCTTTTTACCGCTTTAATAGGTGTATTAAGGGTTTTTAAAAATAGTTCCTTTTCAACACAATTTTTGAAAATATTTTCAGGTATAATATCAATTACTCGATTATCAGAGTATAAATAAAACTTCTGATTAAAGTTCAAGATGTACTTAACATCAGTATCTATTTTATTTTCAGATGAATAATGAAGATGAACTTTCTGGTTTTCAACCACCATACATTTCTCTTCAATCAAATATGGACTTTTTAATAAGACTTTCGAAAAATTTTTCTCTATTAATTGGACCATGCGCCGTTTTTGTAAAAAGGCTATTCCAATTAATAGAATAACAGTCGTCGCTCCTAAAAAAATAAAACTATCTAAAAAGCAATTCTGCATGAATAAATAAACTGTATAAGCTAGAATAAACATAGGCAACAGAACACGTAATACAACAATACTAAAAAAGAAAATGATTGGTCTATCCCATACAAGCAATAGGCTTGCCTGAATATAATCTTCTACTGATGTTTTATACCTTAACTCCATTTTATCATCCCCTTTTCGACATCCTCTGTCGTTTGTTAGTAGTATAGCACGATACCTTACTTAAAAGCTATATGTCCGTCAATACCAATTATTAGACTCTCTTTGGCTTTCCTCTTAAATCTCTAACAAAAAAATCAATAACCCTTTATTTCGTTTATTAACTTTTTTCAAAAATCTCATGTCACTTTGATGGCAGTTTGCAAGAGCCTTTTTGATTTAAAATGAAATTTGTAAGGAGATAAACATAACTCCTTGCATACAACTTTACATCTTGGAGGTTTTTATATGGCAACACAAAAACTGATTCTCCCCATTAATAAAACACGGGTAACTGCCGGATTTAAAAACACAAATTATTTAAATCAATTTGGTTTTCGGCATTACGGAATGGATTTAACCGAGACGGGATCTAATCGAACCATTTGGGGTAGTGGAAACGGACAAGTTTTAGAAACCGGATTTGATAACGTTCTAGGAAATGTAGTTATTATTCGCTACGATCAATGTCAATTAAAAAATGGAACTATTAAAAACCTGATTCAACGTCTCTTCCACCTAGATCGTGTGGACGTCACGAAGGGACAATCTATTACAAAAGATACACGTATTGGGCTTTATGGATCTACTGGACAATATGCAACAGGACCACATCTCCATGTCGAATTTGATACAGATGTTAACTATCCAACTTATAGCCCTACTCTAGGTAAAAACTCTAACATCATCAAAGCCGGGACCGACTCTGTTTTAAATCCAGCCGATGTCATGTTTGTTAAAAAATCGGCACCAGATAATCAATCAGTTGTTGGGGCATCAAATTCAGATTGTTGGACAAATTCTGATTTAGCCTTTCCAACATATTCCGGAACTACTTCCTCAGGTAACGGTTCTTCTTACTTTCCAATTCCTAACTACTCAGGTGGCTCATTTGTCGATGCCTTAAATTCAATCGGTGTTGACTCTGGTTTCGATTCTCGTGAACAAATTGCCAATGCGAATGGGATTTCTAATTACACGGGTTCAGCCGACCAAAACGATACTTTACTTTCTCTATTAATGAAAGGTCAGTTACGTCAACCCGGTTCTTCCGGTGGTTCAGCAGGCTCTTCTTACTTCCCAATTCCTAACTACTCAGGTGGCTCATTTGTCGATGCCTTAAATTCAATCGGTGTTAATTCTAGTTTCGATTCTCGTGAACAAATTGCCAATGCGAATGGGATTTCTAATTACACGGGTTCAGCCGACCAAAATGACACCTTACTTTCTCTATTAATGAAAGGTCAGTTACGTCAACCTGGTTCTTCCGGTGGTTCAGCAGGCTCTTCTTACTTCCCAATTCCTAACTACTCAGGTGGCTCATTTGTCGATGCCTTAAATTCAATCGGTGTTAATTCTAGTTTCGATTCTCGTGAACAAATTGCCAATGCGAATGGGATTTCTAATTACACGGGTTCAGCCGACCAAAATGACACCTTACTTTCTCTATTAATGAAAGGTCAGTTACGTCAACCCGGTTCTTCCGGTGGTTCAGCAGGCTCTTCTTACTTCCCAATTCCTAATTACTCAGGTGGCTCATTTGTCGATGCCTTAAATTCAATCGGTGTTAATTCTAGTTTCGATTCTCGTGAACAAATTGCCAATGCGAATGGGATTTCTAATTACACGGGTTCAGCCGACCAAAATGACACCTTACTTTCCCTATTAATGAAAGGTCAGTTACGTCAACCCGGTTCTTCCGGTAGTTCCTCTGGTGGCAGCGCGGGTGGTAACGGAGCAAGCGATATTGGTCCTGTCAATGGTTTAAGCGTGCGAAAAAATTTAGTTTCAAGTCAAAAATACTCCATTAAAGCCCCTTATCCGATGGACCCCGTCTACATTACTGTCCACAACACCTATAATGACGCCTCTGCAGAAAATGAAATTGCCTATATGATTCGAAACGATAACGAAGTCTCTTTTCACTTTGCGGTGGATGATAAAGAAGCCGTGCAAGGGTTACCATTAAACAGAAATGGTTGGCATGCAGGTGATGGTAGCGAAGGAACCGGAAACAGAAAGTCCATCGCTATTGAAATCTGCTACTCAGAATCCGGTGGCGATCGCTTCCTTAAAGCTGAAAAAAATGCAGCTAAATTAATTGCTGCATTAATGAGATACTTCAATATTCCATTGTCTAACGTTCGTACACACCAAAGTTGGAGCGGTAAATATTGTCCTCATCGCACACTAGATTTGGGATGGAATCGTTTTGTAAAAATAATTGAAAAAGAATTAACAGTTAATGAAGATCATAACGAATTAGTTTTTAAGCAAATGACAGATCTTTGTAAGTTAGCACAACAGTACATTGCTACGCATTATCCTAATATTATGGATACAAATCCACTTAAGTTAGCTTTACAGTATTATAGACATTCACAGTATAACGGAACAGCATGGACCGCAGTAGCGGGCCCTTTAGATCAAGGGTATGTAAATTATGTCACTACGAAGTACCAAGGGGATATTATTAGTTATATTATAGACCCAGTATCAAATGAAGTAATTAATTTACCACATCTCTGTGTAACTTTAGAAACACCTGTCTTCTTATGGGGATCAGAGTTTTTTCAAATTGCCGATTACGCTGGGTGGGCTGGTGATTTAGTTTCCTTA
Organism: Turicibacter faecis; assembly: GCF_037076425.1. Taxonomy (NCBI): domain Bacteria; kingdom Bacillati; phylum Bacillota; class Erysipelotrichia; order Erysipelotrichales; family Turicibacteraceae; genus Turicibacter; species Turicibacter faecis. The sequence goes on from NZ_AP028127.1 coordinate 2,308,991, forward strand.
ATTAAAAATATTAAAAATAAAATTGGTGAAAGTAGTGATGTTAATCAAATAGCAAAAGCTACTCACTCTTTAATTGGAAATGAAGATACCTATTTTAGCATGGAAGACTATTATTCCGATATAGACGCAGTGAATATGTATAAGCTTTATCAATCAAAAAATTATAACAATCTAGGAGAATTATTTAGAGATTATTATAAAAATTACGTTCAATTACGAACTACAAAATTTATGAAAAATAGGTTTAACGGAGCAACAAGTCTAGAAGGCATTGAGAGACAAGTATGTGAGGTGATGAGAAATTACTTATGGGTGGAGGCAATAGCTCATATTGTCGGAATTCCTTCTATTTCAGAATCAGAACTAAAAGGATTAGCTAAAGGATTTGCTCTAAAAGTCATCGAGTTATATTTAATCGAAAATAAAAAAACCTCTTAATCAATCACTTTAAAATGTAATCTATTTATTACTTACAAGTTAAACGATGCGATGCGGTAGTAGAGGCTTTCATGTTGAAGATTACCATAGATGGATTTTACTTATTTAATTGGTAAGATGTACTTAATGAAATTAATCTTTTAATGACCGCTCAACTTCAGCAGATTATATAACCAATGATTAACTGAGTCCAAAAATTAAACCTCCTATTTCCTAATAGAGTGACTGTAATTCAAAATTATTTGGAGCAGTGAAATAGATTGTTTGAGCATAATCTCCATATAGAGTAATAGTGGCATTAGTATCATCATTCCATTCAATCAAAACATTCGAAGCGTCAAAGTTCTCATGGCAAACTATGTTTACCTCTGTTCTTATGCCATCATCCACTTCTATATAAAACATATATTTTCCATGAAAACCGATACCTCTTTGGATAATTGAAAGAGTATAATTTTCATTAGGAGAAGAGCTTTCAAAAATAACTTTTTCGTTTGTTACTTCTCTAAAGGTAGATTGGAAAAAGAGGAAAATTGCAATAAAAAAACAAATAATTGGAAGAAGGCATCCAATTAAAGCAAGAAGGCATCCACACCCATTAGCCCTTAATCTGTGTTTCTCTTCTAATTCATTCATAAATAAATCTCTCCTTATTATTTTATATTCTATTCACTTTCCTTTAGTTACCGTCGATGGAGAGATTAGTTTAACCCCATCCTTAGCAGGCCCATTTAAAACACTTAACTTAGATATTAGTCCTGAGAAAAATGTTATCAACTTATTAGGCGCACTCGATCGTGGCCAAATTGCATATCGATTCGATAAAAACAACTTATTAATGACACTTCAAAGCATTTCATTTGAATCTGACTTTGACAAAAATATAAAAACGCGTTATGAATTGGAAGGCGATAAGGTTATCATTACTTTAGAATCCTCAACTGTATATCAAGACAAAAATTTTCCAACAAAACTCTACCAAAGAATTATTATTACCATTCACGTTAATACCCCTGGGTCTTATACGCTAAAAGTTCCATTAAAAGATTCAACGCCTGCAAACCAATTAAAACCAAATACATATATCGATTATAATACCACCTTCGGAATCACCGGAATCGCGATTCTGTTTATATATGGTTTATACACTTTAATTAAAAACAAACCTCAATTTGATATTCTCCGTATGTGTTTCCAGTAACCTGAGACTAAAAGACATTTCTAAAAATAGACTTAGGAAATAGTTATTATAAAAGGAGCCGTTATAAAGGCTTCTTTTTTCGATTTAAACTATAAAAATAATCTTCGTATTGGACGCTCAACAGGCAGACCAACCTCCTTTAAAAATAATTGTTCCTGTTCCTCCGATTTAAAAATAGACTTAGGAATTACATCTAATTCTGTATACTTCCCTGTATATAAATAATACCTATTATCATATTCAATAATATGATTTATATCAATATTTAATTTCCGTTCTCCATAATCAAAAATTGCATGATGTCCATTCACCCTCAATATTTTCTCCTGTAATAAAAGTGGATACATTCGAAATGTAATTTTAGATAAAAAAGTCTTTTGAATCCATCTAGCAGATTGCTTTCGTGTAAGAGTTATTACAAACCATAGCGTTATCACTCCCATACAATTAAATAATTGAAAAAGGAGGCCTTCTAAATCATATCCAGACTTATAATATATATGAATATAATAAATCGTATGAAATAATCCATAGAAAAGAAAGATCGGAATTGCAACTCCCATAAAGATAATCGCCCCATAAAACCGTAAAGATGTCCTACTCATTACTAGTAGGTAAACATTTACCCACTCTTCTAATGATGTTTTATACCTTAACTCCATTTTATCATCCCTTTCTCAATCTCCCTTGTCGCTTATTAGTAGTATAGCACGGCACTTACTTAAAAGCTATATGTCCCTTAATACCAATTATTAGCTTTCTCCTTTGAATCTTTCGACATATAATTATCCTATTATAATTCACTTATCATAGGCATTCTTCTCTATAAGGGAAAATGTCCAATGAAAAAGCGTGATTTCTAATTAATCACGCTTTTTCATTATAGGCCGTTTATTTTTCCTCATCATCTTTCTCTTTTAGACTGATTAGAATCTTTTTTATCTTATCGGGCATAACTACTCCACTAAATGATATATTTTGCAAAATAGAAATTCCTTCATTACTTAAATAGAAAAATATAATAGCATTTTTCAAGGTGTTATCTAAAAAAAGTACATTATAATCTAGAGTATGAGCGATAGCTACAAGTAATAAAATAAATATTTTATTACTAATCATGGAATTCAACAGTTTAAGCGAGACATTGTGATTCATTGCTTCATATAACAACTTTGTAAAAAATTCGGTAACGATAAAGAAAACTAATGTAAGCAATAAGTTATTCATTTCACCAAATAAAAATACCATAACTCCACTCGTAATAATGCGATTCTTATTGAGTCTAAGAAAACTTCTCATATTTAGCACCTAACCTTTTATTAAAGAATCTCCTCCCTTTTATATATTAAATAAAACAGTCTTTTATTTTTTTATAAATTACAAATATTTCTTCGTCCGCATTCAGAATCAAAAGATTATACAGCCGTCTAATTCCGTCCCTCTTTAATCGATGGATTTGTCGTTCACTATAACTTAATGAAAGACTTAACCTAATACCTGCTCCTGATTTTAGGCTATCCCCCATATAAAATTCCTGCAAAATAGTCTGTATCGTCTCGGGCAATAGATTCCACGATTTTTCAAACTCCTTTAAATAATAATCAATCTCCTTATCTCTTAAAACTTTATCTTTAGATATTTCTCGCTCCCTATTACTTGAAATTAATTTTATTCCTTTTAAATCTTTATATAATCGAAGCATACCTATTACAACTTCTTTCGCCCCCTTATCCATCCTTACTAAGCGAGTAACATCTAGCATAACAATCATCCATTCATGTTCATTTTTTAAATTTACTTATAAAATTGACTTCTTATCATCTGAAACTAAATATTTAAAATAATGACTAACTACCTACATTTACAAAATTAACCACTTCTTTGTTACCCAATGATACCCGTTATCGCCACTTTATCAATATCTCTTAATTATTTCCAAAAAGGAGTTTATATGTACTAGCAAAATTAATTGTGGCGTTTCGTTTATAGGTCGCCACTGTTCTTTCTGAAACATTTAGTGCCTCCGCTAGCTTATAATTAGTTAGTCCTTCAACATAAGATAAAATAATGATTTTTCGATCCTGTTTTTCTAATGCTGAAAAGCAGTCTTCAATATTAGATTCTAATTGCCTATGCTTTTCGATAATAGCAGTATGATTTTTTTCTAACCTTCTGTTTCCATCTTTTTTTATAATAGGAACCTTCCTATCTAACTCCTGTTTTTCATCGAAAATTCCCTTCACTAACTCCTTCTCTTCTTTCCACTCCAAACGTATCATCTCCTCACCTTAAAGATTACTCTTTCATTAAAAGCCTAAATCAACGCAATCACTGTGCAATTAGACTGCAAATAGCCGCCGCTATTTTATCATTAAAGAGTTTTCTCGACTATTTTCTCAAAAATAACACAAAGAGTTGTGAAAAAATAGTGATAAAAATCACCCTATCAGAAGAAAGAATTTGCATTTTTTTTACACTCCAGCTGCACAACCTATCTGATTAAATTAATTTGTCGATAACGACGAAAATCCAATTTAACTTAAAGGAGTGTACCTATGGAAACCAAAAGAGATGAAAGAGTAGCAGAAGTTCAACAATGGTTGAACGATACATACGGAAAATATGAACCCTCTGGTCGATTCAATACGATTGAAGTCAATGGTAAAACTGGATGGCCAACTATTTATGCCCTACGACGTGCGTTACAAATTGAGTTGGGGATTACACAAACTAGCGATGCTTTTGGACCGACCACCTATAGGCAATGTCCAGCTATTAACCAAGGAAGTGAAGGTAATCTTGTTTATATTGTTCAGGGAGGTTTATGGTGCAAAGGATACAATCCTGGTGGATTCACAGGTTACTATGGAAATGGAACATATGATGCTGTTAAAAAACTAAAAGCAGACATGGGATTTCCCACTGCGTCAGGAAATATGAATCGAGATATCATGCGCGGATTATTAGATATGAGTGCATTTACTTTATTACCTGGTGGGAGAGAAGAAATTCGTGAAATTCAACAAAAACTAAATTATGAATACTATGATTTTTATCAAATTTGTCCATGTAACGGTTTATATGATCGAGACATGAATAAAATGCTAATGTATGCTTTACAAAAAGAAGAAGGAATTTCAGCATCTGATGCAACGGGAGCATGGGGTCCAACAACAATTGAGAGATGTCCAACAGTATCATTAGGAGATTCTAATGTTTTTGTTACTTTAGTTAAATATGCTGTGGTTTGTAATGGATATTCAATTAATACGTCTTCAAGTGTTTATGACGCTGAATTAGAAGCGACAACGAAAGATTTTGCTAATTCATTATTAATTGAAAAAACGCCAAATAAAATTGGTTATTCAATTATTCGATCTTTATTGAGTAGTAACGGAGATACTTCACGTTCTGCAAAAGGTTGTGATACCTCTACACGATTAGATCAAAATAAAATTGAAACACTAAAAAATCATGGATATGAAATCGTTGGGCGATATTTAACAAATGTAGAAAATGGAACTTTAGATAAAAAGATGACTAAATCAGAAGTTGAGCTTATCTTAAAAAATGGATTATCTATTTTCCCAATCTTTCAAGAATACGGGGCCGCGAATTCTGCCTTTAATCAACAACAAGGATATACCCATGCTCAAAAGGCGGTTCAGGCAGCTTATGACTTATGTATTCCAAGCGGAACAACGATCTATTTTGCGGTAGATTACGATCCACAAGAGGCTGAAATCACCAATTACGTCTATCCTTATTTTAAAGGAATTAACCAATACTTTTCCCAAATTGACTCTCCCTACAATATTGGAGTTTATGGAACACGGAATGTATGTAGACTATTAAGAAAATATGAAAATGCCACATTCAGAATTGATAATCTTTTTGTTTCAGATGCTTCCTATGGATTTAGTGGAAATTTAGGATTTACAATGCCAGAGTTATGGGCATTTGATCAATTCGCAACTGATATCACCATTGGTGAGGGAAATGGAAGAATTAGCATTGATAAGGTAGCTATATCTAGACTTGATAAGGGATTTAATTTATTAAGTAAGCCTACACAAATTGGGCAAGTCTATAATTCATTAATAAAAATTGAAAGGGTTGCGCGTACTTATTTAGAAAATAAGGGTACAAGCGCAACAGCACAAAATATCAATTCATTAACTTTACAGTACTTAAGAAAATTAGGAGGCTACGGTGAAGAGTATACACCAACTCAAATAGCAGATTTTACTGCTACACTTGAAAAAATCAATCTCAAAATCTCTTATGTACAAACAGAAGAAGAAAAATATGAACTTTTAAACAAATTTATTACGCAATATAATCTCAAACGAAGTAGTATGAACACTTTGTTATGGTATTGTACTGCTGGTCCAATTGATGGTGATTTCTGTAAATTAGTTGACAGTGAGCTAACAGACTTAACACTTAATTTTATTGATCCTGTCACTTCTTTAAATTATGACTTCTATCATATGGCAGCAACCGCGCATGGAATAGACTATATGCACCCTCTTCTTTCTTTTATTGAAGAACAAATTAATTTGTTTTCAGGATGGGGAGGAGATTTAACAACCTTTGCAAAAGATGTTTATAACGGAACTGAAGGAAGTAAAGATATAAACTTTTTAAATCAATTTGCAAAATCACATATTTGTAATCCACAATACGATACTTTATTCAGTCTTGAAGATTATATTAGTGACATTGATGCCGTAAACATTGGACTCTTGTTAAAAAGAGATTATTTTTCAGCTTTATTTCAAGAGTATTTTATTACTAATGCCAAAACAAATTGTTTTAAGCGATCAACACTATATATTAAAAATAATTTTTCTGGGGATATTAAGCAATTTTATAACCTCTGCGATGAAATAAATAAAGGAGATGGGATATACTGGGGATTTAGATTTGTGCTAAACGGGCCCTTTCTAGACACAATATATTATGATGCTGCAAACGAAGCCTTTAAAAATTTTGTTACAAATGAGGTAAGTAATAGTCGTTAATTGTTAAAAATAAAAAAAGGAACCTAATAACCTATTTATGGTCTATTAGGTTCCTTTTTCGCTTAATATCTTGGCTCTTTGGTACTATAACACTTATAGAGAAGTACTAGTTCTATAATTTTTTGGGGGGTGAAATTACCTGGATCAAAAATTATATAACCAATACAGTGCGACGTTAATATAAGCACTAATAAAAGTCATAAGTGGAATACCAATGAAGAGTACGAGTAGTGATTTTTTCCATCCAATCCATTTATCGGCGAGATATGATTTGTCTAAAATCCGTTTTATCAACAATATTTCGCAAAAAAATATCGCATACCATACTAATTGAAGTTGGATGAGGAAATAATCTCCGTGAACGTAATCTCCGTTATTGACGACCAACGTCGATGCTAGAAGTCCCCCAATTATCATTATAAAAATTAAAAACAACCAAGCGATTAATTTATCGTTTTTTAAAATTTTAGTAGAACAACACCATCCAGTAATCAATAAGAAAATAACATAAATCGGGTTAGAAATAAAAGCATAACCGTTCCAACCTAAGCTAGCACTTATCTCCTTCATAATGTATACACTGATGTAAAAGATAGATAGCTTACCACACAAAAAAGCATTAACCATCCAAAAAGCAACAGAGAGCGGCTCTCTTTTTCTTACCGATTTTAAATACCGATAAGCTAAATAAATCAAACAAAGACCATATTGAAATACATCTACAAACCAGGTTACGTATAACAGTAATACACCCAGTGCTAAAAAACTAAAATCAGTATCCTTAAAAATAAAATACGCTAACGTGGGAAACAGAATATGTACGATAAGCATAAGTGCTGGAATAGATGCTATGACTGGTAATAGATGATATTTTTCTATAAATTTTAATCGTTGATATTTACTCCTCATATGTTCATCCCCTCCCTTTTTAATAATCATAAGTATAGCACTAAATAAACGAAACTTGAAGGACCGTCCATTAATTATCCAAGCATAATCAACAAAAATCATTCCCATCTGTTGTATTCAAACGGATGGGGATGAAACAACTTTTTACCTTGACCAAAAATTATTCAAGACAATTATAAATAAAAAGCAAGATTCAGTGCACCTTTAGTGTACAGCAAATCTTGCTTTTTTTCGATACGTGTTATAATTACCCACTTACAATTAAAGTATGGATTGCTAGTTTCTATTTTTAAGTTCATTATCAAGTTTTATCTCAAAGAGAGTTTTTATTTAACACTTCCTTAAATAAAAATATTTCAGCAAAAAATGAAATGTTTGCAAATAAAAACATAATTGTCTGATGCAATTCAATACCATAAAAAAATGCATTCAAAAAATGATATATAATAAAAATAAATATTAGATTAATTATACGGGTTTTATTTTTAAATCTTGTTACCGAACACCCCCACCCTATGCTCAATAAAAGAAGACCATAAATAAACTTATTAAAAAAGCATGTATCATACTGAACAGGAAAAATATATCTATTATAATCAGCAGTTATTATAAAAATAATTAATAATATACTAATAAAAACTCTATTAATTAACCTAAAAGTAGGAGATAAGGGAAGTTTCCTCCTTAAAGTGCTAAAATACATATATATTAGATAAGGAAAAAATACAAATAAATTTACCAAATATAAACACCCAATAGTTGGAATCACCAATATAAAAATAAGTAAAGCCGCCTCATGTGATACATCAAAATTTAACACCGAGAAATCAGGTAATAATTGGTATAAGATAAATGTGATTGCTGGAATAGATGCTATGACTGGTAATAGATGATATTTTTCTATAAATTTTAATCGTTGATATTTACTCCTCATATGTTAATCCCTTCCTCCTTTTAATAATCATAAGTATAGCACTGAATAAACGAAACTTGAAGGACCGTCCATTAATTATCCAAGCATAATCAACAAAAATCATTCCCATCTGTTGTATTCAAACAGATGGGGATGAAATAACTTTTTACCTTTGTCAAAAATAATTCCAGAAAATCGTAAATAAAAAGCAAGATTCAGCGTACAGCGAATCTTGCTTTTTTTCGATACGTGTTAATTACCTGCTTATGTCCTATTTATGGTCTATTAGGTTCTTTTTTCGCTTAATATCTTGCTAGCCCGAATAGGATATAAAAACTAATAAAAGTCATAAGCGGAATACAAATGAAGAGTACGAGTAGTGTTTTTTTCCATCCAATCCATTTATCGGCGAGATATGGTTTGTCTAAAATCCGTTTTATCAACAATATTTCGCAAAAAAATATCGCATACCATACTAATTGAAGTTGGATGCAGAAATAATCCATATTAAATGCGACCAACGTCGATGCTAGAAGTCCCCCGATTATCATTATAAAAATTAAAAATAACCAAGCGATTAATTTATCGCTTTTTAAAATTCTAGTAGAACAACACCATCCAGTAATCCATAAGAAAATAACATAAATCGGGTTAGAAATCAACTGATAACCTTCGTTACCTATAGTAATCCTCGTCCCCTCCATAATGTATATACCGATGTAGAGGATAGATAACTTACCACACAAAAAGGCATTAACAATCCAAAAAGCAACAGGTAAAGGTTCTCTTTTTCTGACCGACTTTAAATACCGATACGCTAAATAAATCAAACAAAGACCATATTGACATACATCTACAAACCAGGTTGCGAATACCAACAATACCCCCAGTGCTAAAAACCTAAAAGCAATATACTTAAAAATAAAACCCTCTACTGTAGGAAACAGAATATGTACGATAAGCATAAGTGCTGGAATAGATGCTATGACTGGTAATAGATGATGCCTCTTGATAAACCTCAATCCCTTATTTTTACTCTCCATCCGCCTTTTCTCCCCCTCAACTTTATTCTTTCACCGATTCTACAGGCAAATCTAACTCCTCTAAAAATAAGTTTTCCTCTTCCTCTGATTTAAAAAGATACTGTGGAACAACCGCAATGCCCTGATGATATTGATCATACAAATAATACTTATCGTTAAACTTGATCAGGCGTTAGGCCTCAATCCCGAGGGTTCGCTCCTCATAATAAGCCGTCACTCTTCGTCCCTTGATTTCAACGACCTTATCTTTTAATAATCCAGGATAAGTACGCACCGCCCGTTTAATCCTCCCCTTAATCAAGAACCGTCGCCAACACTTACTCATCCCCTTTACGAGAACGTGCATCTCGATTAATTCATCCATTGTCGTTCGATATTCTAATCTGATCATCCACTCGCACTCCCTATTCCTTTTAATTATTTATATTATAACATTCTTTTCTCTTTTTTATGATTCATCTTTTCCTAACCATCTGCCACGACTTTACAAACATCCCCCCTCCCTCTTCTTAAGATTTAGATTTTTTCTCGTTCAAGACCTCTTCTGTTATGAGTGAAATCTTTCTCTGTTATAGGGGCACACTCTCTCTTTTTCTCATGAGAAATTTGTCACTCCTTAAAAATCTTGTCATATATTAAGATTAGGCAAGTTGATGATGCCTACAAGTTTAAAGAATTTGAGAACTTTGGAGGAGGTTCACACATTTTTTAAACTTTCTAAATGGAGGTAATGCCTCCCATGTTTGGAAACAAGCATGGAGTGAGAGTCGTACTCTTCAACATCCTTTGAATTGCTGGAATCTCCTAAAGCTCATTCAACCACAACGTAAAAGCGAATAGTTTTAAGCGTGAAGGTGACGAAAGTAGAAAAAATGAATGAGATGGCATATGGTTAAATCCTAAGTGTTCGTGCAATGGACGATCAGCAGGTAAGCCTCGAATAGAGGAAACTTCAACGACTATCCCGAGAGGGAGTAGGTCATAAGCGATGGATGACCGAAGTGGAGGATCCCCCTTTTAGATGGGGAATGATATAGTCTGCACTCATATGAAAATATGAGACGTTCTTATGAGAACTGCACGAGCGTAGCGCCCTCGTGTGAACATCATCAAAACGAAATTGTTTTGATTAGGTGTAAATGTGATTTATAATCCTTATAATACAACGGTTCAAACTCCCGGTGTTGCCCAACCTGGTATGATTGGACAACCCACACCAGCATTAGGAGCTTATCCAACAACTCCGGTTCAAGCTGGTTTCCCTATGATGCAACAATCAGTAATGCCTGTGGATACTTATCAACAGGTGATGACTCAACAACCCGTTACTGCCACTACCTATCAGCAAGTAACGACTCAACAACCTGTGGCTTCTGCCCCTTACCAACCAGTAACGACTCAACAACCTGTCGTACCAACAACTTATCCACAAGTTGTCGCTCCTGCACCTATGTGTCAGGCACCTGCGCCTGTCCCTGCTCCTGCACCCGTTTGTAAAGCACAGCCCTATGTGGCTCCAGTCCAACAACCGGTGATGCCTGTAGATGTTCAACCTAAACCAGTTGCTCCAGTGGCACAACCTGTTCAAAAAACAGAACCACAAGTCGCTAGTACCCAAACAACAACAGCTAAACATAAAAAAACAACCTATGTTGAAGCTTACTTAGAACCTGTAGATGCAAAAGTTCCATTAATGCAACCAACCGTTTCAAAACAAGTTGTGGATAAAAAACAATATCCTGTCAGTGATGAATTAGTTTACGTTGATCAACAACCACTCAAAAGTTCAACCCAACAAGATTATAACTTATACTTAATGCAAAATGAGTACTACGCAAATAGTCAAATGGGTTACCAAGCAACTGTTGCTTCACAACCAAGAGCTGACCAAGTAGGAATGACTTGCGAAACTCTTCCGTTAGCAACAACTTATGTTAAATCTCAAACTTATCAAGGATACAACACGCCTGCACAAACGATGCAACAAGGAACAGGATTCAATGAACTTTATTCTCCTTATACCCCTAAAAAAGTTTCGGCACCAGCGGTTTTCATTTTTAAAGGAGGTCAACACTAATGACTAAAGATCAATTATTAACACAAATTTCAGCGATTAGTTTAATCGTGCACGACATTCACCTATTTCTTGATACACATCCCGGTGATGCTAAAGCATTAAAAGACCACAAAAAACTTTCAGAAGAACTTCAAAAGTTAGTCCGAGAATATGAAAAAAAATATGGGCCTCTTATGAACTTTGGTCACCAAACTGTTGACGCAGAAGGCAATTGGATTCAAGGACCTTGGCCTTGGCAAAATAAATAAGGGGGAAAGAAAAACATGTGGATTTATGAAAAAAGACTACAAATGCCAGTCGATATTAAAAAACGCGACCCAAAAATGGCACAAAATATTTTCAGTGCGCTCGGTGGAGCAGACGGAGAATTATCAGCCTCTATGGAATATCTCCAACAACGTTACACCATGCCAACTGATCAATCAATTGCAACATTAACCGACATTGGGACAGAAGAACTTGCACATCTTGAAATGGTATCAGCTTTAATTTACCAGTTAACAGATGGAGCTTCCATAGAAGAATTAAAAAAAGCGGGATTTGATCCAACTTACTCCGTTCACGGAACAGGAATCTTTTTAGCCGATCCAAACGGAGTCCCTTGGAAAGCTAGCTACATTTCAGTCACTTCCGATCCAGTTGCCGATTTAACTGCCAACATGGCAGCCGAACAAAAAGCACGTGCCGGATACGAACACTTACTCGATATCGCAACTGATGAAGATGTACGATCTGTCTTACGCTATCTTCGCGAACGAGAAATCGTCCATTTCCAACGCTTTGGTGAAACATTAATGGATGTTCAAGACCACTTCAGTACCAATCGTTATTTCTTCATGAAAGACGAAGATTAATAATAAAATAAGGGGCTATCTCCGAAGAGACAGCCCCTTTTTCTGATGCGATTTAAAATCACCCTATTAATTATAACGTTTTTCTCATCACGACGTACTCTTTTCCACCCTTTACAAATCGGTTTTCCGTCCTAATCAGCCCAAATTTAGCATAAAATGAACACTTCGTCACTCGGGCATTGCAAAAAATAGCTTTCGCTCCTCGCCCCTTGGCGTAATCCATCGTATATTGTAACAATTCACTCCCATAACCCCTATTTTGAAAGTTTGTCTGTGTACAAAACTTTCGAAACTGCGCCTCATCTCCATCGATAAATAACGAAATGACACTTACAAGACTATCCTCAACAAACAATCCTAAATGAATTCCTTGATCATCATTCGGTAATTGAATATATTCAATCGATTGATCCGGCCACATCACCTCGTGGCGCATCTTCCAAACCTCATCCAATGAAATTCGTCTAATTCTTTTCATGATATCCTCCTGCTGCCATCCCCTATTCTCATAACTTCTTACCGACACACCAGCTGTTTCGCACGTTCAACCGCCTGATCAAAATAACGACACACTTGCTCACGACCAATCTCCCTCACCAATCCAACACGCTTAACCACCTGATAAGGTTTATCGTTAATTTCACTCAAGATAAGGGTTGTGTTCGAACGACGACAAGTATCCTGTAACAACTCCAGTGCATGAACCGCTGTGGCATCAATCACCGGAACATTTCGAAGTCGAATGATTAAAACTTTAGACGGTCCTTGTAAAGATTGAATCGAATCTAAAAACTTATCCGCGGCTCCAAAGAAAAATGGACCATTCACTTCATAAATTAAAATTTCATCGGACAAGACCTCCTTTAACTCTTCATCTAAAAGTTGGCCTTCCTCCTCCTCATCGTGCAACTCAAATCCTTGAACATTCGTCACATCCGTCATCCGTTTCATAAATAAGAACGACGTTAAAACCATTCCCACACTAATCGCAAGCGTCAAATCAAATAATACCGTTAAGAAAAACGTCACAAGTAAAACTGACACATCACTTTTAGGTGCACTTAACAACCTTTTAAACATTCGCCACTCACTCATATTGTAAGAAACCATAATTAACACGGCCGCCAACGTTGCTAATGGAATCATTTTCACTAATGGCATTAAAAATAACAAGATAAATAATAACGTCACCGCATGAACTACCCCTGCAATTGGAGTGCGTCCACCATTTTTTATATTAGCCACCGTTCGAGCAATCGCCCCTGTTGCCGGCATCCCCCCGAACACTCCCGACGCAATATTCGCAACACCTTCAGCGACCAACTCCATATTCGAACGATGCTTACTTCCAATCATTCCATCTGATACAACCGCCGAAAGCAGCGACTCGAGTGAACATAAAAAAGCAATTGTAAACGCCGGGGAAATCAACATCTCAATCTTATTCCACGTCACCTCTGGGAACGAGGGCCTTGGAAAGGTGGATGAAAGATGAGTATACTGTGTTCCAATCGTTGGCACATCTAAATTCAAGAGTGCTACTAGTACCGTCGTCACAACAATCGAAACTAAAGAGGCTGGAATTTTTTTATTTATTCTTGGCCAGATCATTAAAATGATCAATGCAATCAAACCGATAATAAACGGCATCCAATGAATTTGATTGGCCGATGAGAAATAAAGTTTCCACTTATCAATAAATCCCGTCGGAACATTTTCAAGCGTCATCCCAAAAAAGTCCTTAATTTGTGAACTAAAAATCGTCAAGGCAATCCCACTCGTAAACCCGACAGTAATAGGATATGGAATATACTTAATCATACTCCCTAATCGTAACAATCCAAATAATATTAAAATAATTCCAGCTAATATCGTAGTAAGTAGCAATCCTTCTACACCATGACTAGCAACAACCCCATAAACAACTACCATAAATGTAGCGCTTGGTCCCCCGATTTGAACTCGACTTCCACCAAGTAATGAAATGAAAAAACCAGCAATAATCGCGGTATATAATCCTTGCTCAGGTGAAACACCTGATGAAATAGCTAAAGCAATCGATAACGGGAGTGCAATTACTGCAACAATCACTCCCGCTATGGCGTCTTTAACGAACTGCTCTTTTGTGTAAGTTTTCATAACTGATAATAATTTAGGCTTTAACCGCGTTGACACTCTTCATACTCCCTTTCATATGATTCTTAATCAAAAGAAAAAGCCTTCATAATTATATTATGAAGGCTTTTGAATTACTTCCCTTTTGGCATTGACGCTCCAGGTGCTGTTTTTTCAGCACGAACTGGTTTTCCATTAATTAATTTCGAATTTAATTTACGGATAATTGCGTTTGCATGTGCTTTATCAACATTGATGAATGAGAATTTTTTATAAACATCAATATCACCAATCGCACGTGCTGGAATATCTGATTTTTTCGTTAACATTCCAACGAAGTCTTTCGCTTTAACTTTTTGTTTAGAACCAACATTTACGAATAAACGAACTTCGTTTTTACGCATTCCTTTAGACTTCGTATTAGCTGATACCTCTTGAATTGGTGCATAATCTTTTGTTGATTGCCCAATGTTCATACGTAATAATCCAGCTGCTACTTGTTCTAAGCTATATCCTTTTTCTAAAATCGCTGCAATTAACTCGTTTTCTTTTGTGAAGTCTTGTCCCTCAAGGTTAGAAATAACATCTTCAATCACATGATTTGAACGTTTCTCTTGAATTTGTTCTACGGTTGGAATTGGCATCTTAGACATTTTTGTTTTTGTATATTCTTCAATACGACGAATACGGAACATATCTTTTCCGAATACAAATGTAATTGATAATCCCGTCATTCCTGCACGACCTGTACGTCCGATACGGTGTACATAATTTTCTTCATTTAATGGGATATCATAGTTAAAAACAGCTTCAACGTTGCTAACATCAATTCCGCGAGCCGCGATATCTGTTGCAACTAAGATATTAACATTTTTACGACGGAAACTATTCATAACACGGTCACGTTGTGCTTGTTTTAAATCTCCATGTAATCCTTCTGTTACATATCCTTCTTCTTGTAACTTAGAAACTAACTCATCAACTTCACGTTTTGTATTTGTGAAGACAATTGATGATGTTAATCCCATCATGTCGATGCAACGAATCATTGCATGAACACGATCTTGACGACGTACTTCTACGAAGTATTGGTCGATTTTTTTATTTGATAACTCTTCTGAAACTACTTTAACGATTTCAGGAGATTTTTGATAAGTTTTCGCAATGTTCATGATTTCACGAGCCATTGTTGCTGAGAACATAACTGTTTGACGAGATTCCGGTGTTTTTTCTAAAATCTCTTCGATATCATCTTTGAATCCCATGTTTAACATTTCATCGGCTTCATCTAAAACTAACATTTTTAAGTTATCTAACTTTAACGTTCCGCGGCGCATATGGTCCATGACACGACCTGGTGTTCCGACAACGATTTGTACCCCTTTCTTTAAGGCACGAATTTGAGGATCATATGATTGCCCTCCATAGATTGATAAAATGTGTACGTCACGCATATTACGTGCGAACTTTTTAGATTCTTCATGAACCTGAACCGCTAATTCACGTGTTGGACATAATACTAAGGCTTGCACGTGACGGCTTTTGTGGTCAATTTTCTCTAAAATTGGTAACATAAACGCAGCCGTTTTCCCTGTTCCGGTTTGGGCTTGTCCGATAATATCTTTTCCAGATAATACAACTGGGATAGCTTCTGCTTGAATTGGTGATGGATTTACATATCCGATTTCTTCAATTGCCTTTAAAATCGCAGGCGATAAAGCAAGATCATTAAATTTAATTTGAGTCATTCTTTGCTTCCTTTCTATCTAAAACACAAAAAAACGTAAATGAATCGATGATCACTTACGATAGTGCATGTTTTTACGAAGTGTCCACTTATTATACAATATTTTTTAAAAAGTTGCAAGATAGGTCTTTTGATGATATCGTTTCCCCTACGTAATTTCTGTGTTACGATTTAACCATTCTAATCTTCCTTATTATGTGCCACTTCCTCGATTCTCTTTCATATTTTTTTTATTTTCACAAAATATCTAAATCTCTCACAACAACTATATATTAAGGATAGCATTTTTTCTATTCCTCTTTTTTATGTTCTTTATCAGAAGAAACGGTTCCTCTTAACAACTTGTCCAAACTTCTAACCTTTTCTCTATCTTTTTTAACCTCGCACACGGCTTTTTCGACGACACTTGCAAAAGTATGATATAATGTTTCAAGATAAATTACACGGAGGTGTTGTTACATGCTTACAGTATCTAATGTCGGTTTACGATATGGTGATAAAAAATTATTCGAAGAAGTTAACTTGAAATTTACACCAGGAAATTGCTACGGAGTAATCGGGGCAAATGGGGCTGGAAAATCAACTTTTTTAAAAATTTTAGCTGGGGAAATCGAACCTAATACAGGTCACGTGAGCTACCCTAAAGATTTACGTATGTCAGTTTTAAAGCAGGACCACTATCAATACGATGAATTACCTGTTTTAGAGACTGTTATCCGTGGAAATGAACGTTTATTCCAAATCACTGAAGAGAAAAATGCGTTATACATGAAACCTGATTTTAATGAAGAAGATGGGATTCGTGCAGCAGAGCTTGAAGGTGAGTTTGCGGAATTAAATGGATGGGAAGCTGAATCAGATGCTGCGTCTTTATTACAAGGATTAGGAATTGGAGCAGAATTACACGATAAATTAATGAAAGATTTAACAGGGGCCGAAAAGGTTAAAGTTTTATTAGCACAAGCTTTATTTGGAAATCCTGATATTCTCGTTCTCGATGAGCCGACCAACCACTTAGACATCAAGTCAATTAACTGGTTAGAGGAATTTTTAATTAACTTTGAAGGAACAGTGATCGTTGTATCCCATGACCGCCACTTCTTAAACAAAGTCTGTACGCATATTTGTGACGTGGACTTCGGAAAAATTAAGTTATTCGTTGGAAACTATGACTTCTGGTATGAGTCAAGTCAGCTTTTAAACCGCATGGCAAAAGAAGCGAATAAGAAAAAAGAAGAACAAATTAAAGAATTACAGGATTTCATCGCTCGTTTCTCGGCTAACGCCTCAAAATCAAAACAAGCGACTTCTCGTAAAAAATTATTAGATAAAATCAAATTAGAAGACTTAGAACCATCAAGCCGTCGCTATCCATACGTTGGATTCAAGCCAGAACGTGAAGTAGGAAACGATATCTTAATGGTTGAAGGACTAACAAAAACAATTGATGGCGTTAAAGTTCTTGATAACGTTAGCTTCATGGTCCGCAAAGACGATAAAATCGCCTTTATCGGAGATGAAATTGCCGTGACTACTTTATTCAAAATCTTAAATGGAGAAATGGAAGCAGATAGTGGAACCTTCAAATTTGGAGTTACAATCAAAACTGCTTACTTCCCGAAAGACAACTCAGAGTTCTTTAATGAGTCAGAACTTTCATTAGTCGATTGGTTACGTCAATACTCTGACGATCAAACAGAAAGCTATGTTCGTGGATTCTTAGGACGTATGTTATTCTCAGGAGAAGAAGCTTTAAAACAGGCTTCAGTTTTATCTGGAGGAGAAAAGGTCCGTTGTATGTTATCACGCATGATGTTAGCAAACGCCAACTTATTAATGCTTGATCAACCAACCAACCACCTTGACCTTGAGTCAATCACCGCATTAAACAATGGATTAAAAGACTTCTCAAGTAACGTCTTATTCGCTTCACATGACCACCAATTCATCCAAACCATCGCTAACCGCATCATCGACATCAAAGAGGATGGATCAATCGTCGACAAACAAACAACATACGACGAATACCTAGCCCTTTAATATAATATAAAAAGTTGAAGGTCTCGCTTTGTTTACTCGCATAAGTCTAAGCGAGGGAACAAAATTCACTAAAAGAATTTTGTAACACTCGAAGACTTAGAGGAGAAACTGAGGCCTGAAACTAGATTATATAAAAAATTGAAAATCCCGCCTAGTTTGATTGGGGGTTCCCTGTCATTTACGAAGTAAATGTATCCTCCTTTAATAGGGTAGGGTCTCCTTTGCTAAGTGGGGTGTGAAACGATACCCTTAGCTTTCCTCAACTAATAGGACTTTAAAGTGGGGAAGTAATCTCGCAAAATATTTATAGTTAAATTTTAAATCGCACACAAAAAAGCATTGGCGTTGCCAATGCTTTTTCTTTTATAAACGAAGTTTTCCTAATCAAGCTTTCATAATCTGCCACGGTCATTTTTACTGAATGTTTTTTGTTCTTAGCCGTCCAGTAAATCAGTTATCTCAAAATTTATTTTGAGCGTTGTTAGGACCTTTATATTTTTCATAAGAAAATCTTCTTCCGCTTTGATGGATACTCCAATTATAGTAGAGAGATAAAGTAACGATTCTATTTATTTTTGAAAACGGAGACTAACTTGAAAAAAACTGAAAAATAGTTATAATATAACTATAAAGTACATAGTATAAAAAAAGAGCCATAGATTGTCCATGCGACTTTCTGCTCTCACTTAAATGTTTCATATGAAAAGTAAAAGCTATTCTAGTCCGGCAAGACAATTAGGTGCTTTTACTTTTTTTTATTATCACGAACATTTTTAACTAATTGAAAAATTCCATTAGCTACATTAACTACTAATCATACAAATGTTAATAAAGCGTTCATGAGATCACCCCGCTTTTGAGAGCGAGATTAAAAGTCGCACCATATCTATGACTCCCTTTATTATTATACATGAAAAAAAGAAAATTGTAAAAAATCCTCGATAATATGTTGACGTTTAATTATTCAATCCTCTATATCCAAAAAAAAAAAAAAAAAAAAATCTTTCCCCTATTCAACTGAACCATTCATTTAGTCAAAAAAATCCCTTTTTTAAAAGGGATTTTTTAATTTAATTTCTCCAACAATAATAAAATTCCTATTTTCAAGACTCGGCAAATGACGATTAGCAATACGGTTGCTAACAAAATCACGCAGATACTGCTTAATAGATTATAACAATATGCAATAAAATTCATATAAAAATTCTCCGTTTTTTTGAAAAAACTCATCCTCAGCCATCAAAATAATAACTATTTACCACTGTAAGTGGAATTTATATTTCCCTGAGACTGACGGATTAGCTCTTACATGGTGTGATTTTCCCCATCCTCCACCACTTTTCGCACTCCAAGATGAACCTTTACCGTATTGTGTTCCCTTAGAACTAGCAATCGTTTTACCGTCGCTACCCACAATTTCAAAAGACGCCTTTGCTCCACCCTCTGGAACTTCCTTTACCGTAATGACAATACAATCGCTATCCCATTTATTAATAGAATAGATTTTATCAAATCTATCTTGCGTCAAAGAAACTAAACTTGTCGTCGTGCTTGTTCGAGTAATCCCTTCTTCATCAGTATATTCATATACCACCTGACCATTATCATCAAGCGTCATCTCTACCTCCACACTATGCTCGGTACCGGCTTGATCATCGGCAAATATGCTTGTCCCAAAAGAGCTACACGCTAAAATAGCCGTCCCCCCTGCAACTAACAATTTCTTTTTAATCATACACATCCTCCTCCCACTTTAAGTCTAATCATATCATAAATGGAAATATTTACATAGAAAATGGTTTTATATTGCATACAACTTTCTTATTCAACAGACTAAAGTCTCCAATAAAAATACGCTATTTAAAATTAAGAAGTAGGGGTTATAACATAAGCATAGGAATGCTAATCATTAAAAAGGTGATTAGAAAGATTATTTTATAGCTAATTTCTCTATGCGTATTGGTTTTTTTCTTTTTGAAATAAATGAGCACATAAGATAAAGAAGATATGATTAACGCTATAGCTAAAAAAGTTTTCATATAAAATCTCCTTTCTTTTATATAGGCTCTACATCAAAAACAAGAGCCTAAGTAACACCTACCTAAACGCCTTTCCCTTTGTTAGTTGCTGCTACTCGAACTGCTAGTAAAGTTCAATCCCCACACATTCCCTTAATCTGTTGCTCCCTCATCATAACAAATCAGTTCGCAAACAAGAATAACGATTCCCTATTCGGTCATTGAAAATGCCTGAACGGTTCATTTATACAAAAAAATCCCTTTTTTAAAGGGATTTTTCTGCCGCATTGAGTAGTAATCGTTCCAATTCTTTGACGAGCCGTCGTGAGACGAAGCATGATTCTCCATTCTCAAAATAGACCTTTTTTTCTTTTTTATCAATTCTCACCACATTTTGAAGGTTAACGACATAAGATTTATGGCATTGAAACAACCGTTCATGAAGAGGTTCCACCTCACGTAACTTCCCATAAAATTGCGTACTCGCCTTTTTAGTCACTAAATGTAGTTTATGGGACCCGGTCAACGTCTCAATATATAAAACATCCGCTAAGGGAACACTCAAAGTCGTAAATTTATTCTTGATCACAAGTTCCTCTTTTTCACCCTGTCTTCCCTCGTATTCCTTCGCTAGCTTTAAACAGGCCTCCACTTGCTGAGAAAAGGCTTCATTCGGTTGATCTTTTTCAATAAAATCAAGTGCCGACACTTTGTAAGCATACGTTTTTGGCGCCAACTCAGAATGGGTCGTCACAAAAATAACCATTCCATGAGGATCTTTTTTCCGAATTTCCTGTGCAACCTCTAATCCCATTCGTACCTCATGATTTATTTCAAGGTCGAGAAAATACACGTGATGGCTATCAATAACATCTAACTTGCTTAACAGCACCTCTGGGTCATGAGTTGCAATTAGTTGTTCACAAAAGATTTGGAGTGTGTCTTGTAACTTGGTGATTATGGTTTCCAAGCGTTCCCTTTGAACGGGGTCATCCTCTAAAATAAATAGTTTCATCTTCTCATCCCTGCCTTTTTAAAATTAAAACTTGTCTAAAAACACCTGCATCATAAAACGTTTGAAGGGTTATATAATGATCCGCCTCCATCAGTTGTTGAACCGTCGCCAACCCGATTCCGCGATTCTCTCCTTTCGAGGAATACCCCGGTTGATAAATCTTTGTTAAAGAAATCTCTTCCTCTTTGCATGAGTTTTCAATTTCAATTTGTTGAATCCCTTCCCCTTGCAAAAATGAAATGGATAGATAGGGGATTGTTGCCTCTTTTGCTCCCTCAATCGCGTTATCCAATAGAATAGCCAACACCCGATAAACAGGAAAGACATCGACATAGAGGGTATCAATTAGCTCTTCTAGCTCCAACCTCACGTCTATTTGCTCTGTTTGTGCCCGAACCATTTTCTCAAAAAGTAAACTTTTAATTTCGAGAACGCCCATCTGATAGAGCTTTCCAAAAATATAATCACGACCCTTCACCAGTTTTTCAGTGGGTTGAATGACTCGGTCATAAATCCCTTTAATCCCATCTAAATCCTCTTGGCGAATGCTCTCACCTAGGCTCACTAAAATATTTAGATAATCATGTCGAAAATGATGGAGTTCTTGATATAGTTGCTCAAGTTTATAAGCGTAGTCATAGATTTGCTGATTCGCCATCCGCTCCTGTTCTAGCTTGGCGTGTTTAATAACGACCAATAATAAGTTTCCAGCACTCCAAATTAGTAGTCCTCCATATGCAATAAATAAAAGGCTCGTTAATTGAATGTGCTGCGAACTAAAACCTTGCTTCTCCCCCGCGTAAATATTCGCATACAATAAAAGGATTAATAAACTGACTTGCACTAAGACTAAGCGTTGATAACGTTTTTCTAGTGCTGGAAAGCGATTCATTTTTTTAAATAAACTTTTTAAAAAATAACAACAACTTAAGGTGAATCCCCCCATCATTAATGTTTCAAGAACAACTGACTGCTCCCACGTTAAAGATAAAGACGAGGATTGTCCTGAAATTCCAAGGATCAATTGCGATAAATAATCCCCGATGACCATCGTAATCAATGGTAACCCCGACGCAATCACGCTGAAAAAAAATTTCTTTGTTTTAAATAGTCGGTAAATCAAGAGATAAAGCACGACGAAAAATATCGCAAAAAATTTAATCGTTGGATAAAGCCCTTGACCTATTAGATTGATGATGAGCAACTGAACCCAAAATTCACGTCGCCCCATTTTTTCATTCAATAGCCATTGGCCCCCTAAAAACAATACAACTAATTGAAAAAAAGGTATAAAAAAAGAAACCATCAAATCATCCTCCCCGACTTAATGATTCCATTATATCAAATTATCGTTTTTTGTAAAATTATTAACTATTTCCCTTAATTTCGTCTGTTTATCCTTTTTATCAATCATTTTAATGAGGTAGATTATTTCTTTTATTAAATTCCCTATATAATAAGGATAGCATTTTTTATATTAAATGAACCCATGGCAGATTGCGTCAAATGTTTAAAGTTTATCACTACTTTTGCGATGCTGTATAAACGGCCACTTACGTGATTATAATGAATATACAACGCTAATCGTTTTATAGGGGGAATCAAAATGATTACATTACGACCGATTTCAAAAGATAATCTTTGGGAATGTCTCGATTTAAGCGTACATCCCAATCAACAACAATACGTCGCTTCCAATGCGATTTCCATCTCACAATCTAAGGTCCAACCAGAATGTATCCCGCTTGCCATTTACCATGATGAGATGATGGTCGGATTTTTAATGTATTGCCTAGACTCGGAGGATGATGAATACTGGATTTATCGCTTAATGATCGATCACCACTTTCAAAATCAAGGGTTTGGAACAGAGGCCCTTCACCAAGTCATCGAACTCATTAAGGGAGATAAAACACGCCACCAAATTTTTCTTGGTGTAAATCCAGAAAGTGCACCCGCTATTCATTTATATGAAGAAGCCGGTTTTGAATTTAACGGTCAAATCTTTGGACAAGAGCACGTCATGGTTCTGACTTATTAGCCCTTATTTCGGCAGAACATGAAGACGTTAGACTGAAATCATGCAAATGAGTAATAATTTTTTCACCCTTTTTAAATTATTTAAAAAAAATAGCTCGAAGAAGTCATATCTTTTATGACTTCTTTTTTAGTTATATTGTAATTTCCCTCTATTTCCTCTAAAATAAAAAGTATACAAAAAGTGGTAGGGGAGTCTACAAAATTACATGATTTTGAGACAAAACAACAACAAACTTATGATTGATATTGAGGAATTTGGAGGAGTCTTATGAAGCGCAATATTTCAAAAAAACCGGTCATTGTACTTGGAACATTACTAACCCTTTTAGTCACCGTCACGGTTGTCTACGGTGTCTCTCATCTAGAACCAAAGGATGTAGAACTTAATCAACTAATTGAATCTCCTTACGAAATCTTAGACGTTCGTCGACACAAAAAGGAGAAAAAATATGAAGTCGATATTAAAGCCGACCTCAACTATGCTGATAACATTTTATTAGCGAATAAATTACTTTCTGAGCTACAAAAAAATGATTCAAAAAATGTGACGCAAGTGCACATGAATGTCTATGAAAACAAGACAGACCAACAAACCGTTGATTTTACAGATCCCAATTATCGTTATACCATCGAGACAAATGGATCATATACTTATCAATACGAACCCATTTATACAGAAAATTTCAGTGAAAACTTATTATTTACAGCCGAATGGAAGATTGAAGACTCAAAATTAACCAAAAAGAACCTTTCATTTAATACCATCGTCCCTGATCATTTATCAACAGACGAAATCAATTCCCTGCTAAATGAACTATCGGACGAAATGATTCGCTACAATTTTGAAAATAGGGAAGGGGCAACAACAACCATCCAAGCTAAAGTTAACACCTCAGATACTTATTATCATCTATCAGAAAATAAAAATTATCTTATCCATAAAACACGTTTAATTGGTTAGGGGGACCAGTATCATGAAACATTCATTTCTTTTTTTACTATCATTTTTTCCTTCCTTTTTAATGGGGGGACAAGATCCAATTACATTAACAACCATAACACCTGATATTCATGAGAACCTTGCTTCTATCGATGACGTTATGTCTTCCTTCGAGGGTTCAGTGGCCTTTGATGAAGAAACAGGTACCTATACTTACACAATCAATGATCAAGAAATCATTTTAAATCTTAACTGCGGATATAGTCTCATCAACGGTGAAAAGGAAGCCCTATTCCTTGAACGAAACGATGAAACGGCGTTAATGACGATCAAATGGGTAACCCCAAAATTGATTGACGATGAAGTGTTCGTTCCCGTTCAATACATTGAGCGCATCTTTAATGCTACATACTCAGAAGAGGGCTTTACATTAAACGGCGATGCTTCGAACACGATGAC
This sequence comes from Turicibacter faecis, assembly GCF_037076425.1. Classification (NCBI taxonomy): domain Bacteria; kingdom Bacillati; phylum Bacillota; class Erysipelotrichia; order Erysipelotrichales; family Turicibacteraceae; genus Turicibacter; species Turicibacter faecis. The sequence continues at coordinate 2,333,827 of NZ_AP028127.1, forward strand.
CGTCTTTGAAGATAAGGAAGACTCGGGGGATTCTGCTATTGGAAAACGATTAACGGTTGAAGAGACAGAAGGTGAAAAAGAGGTAAGTCAAACGACGAATAAAAAGCCGTCCACATCAAAACCAACTCCATCTATCACCCAAAAGCCAGAAGTATCGAAGCCGACTCAAAAACCATCAACGTCTAAACCAAATCAGAATACGACGCAAAAGCCATCCACTTCTACGCCGGTGAAGCCACAAGAACCAACGGATTCACCTCAACCGCCGGTGGGGGATAAGCCAGAAGAGATTGTCCCACCGACACCAGAACCGGAACCGACTCCAAAACCTGAACCACCAGTAGAGGATCAACCCTCTGATGTCACACCACCGACACCGGAAGGACCCTCTCCACTTCCACCAAGTGATTCTGAAACTGGGGATAACTCAAATTCACCTGAATCCGAAACATTTTAACTGAGTCACTGGGATTGTCAATCAATCCCAGTTATTTTATTAATCTGAAAGGGGAGTACTTATGAATAAATCGGCACTTCATTATACGTTAAAATCCAGTTCGTTCTTTATCATCGCCTCAATCGTTATGTGCCTTATCATTAACGAACGCGTCAATCCATCCTTAATCCTCATGTGGATAAGCTATTTTATGATTTGCTATCTCATGATGCATCTTAAACAACACCAAAAGAATCAATCCAAATAGATTGATTCTTTTTTTATCTCTTCCGCTCATTCTACCCCAATGTCTTTTCCCGTAAGTTCCCTCTATACAAACCCTCTTCGCATTGACCACACCATAAAAAGCCTTGCTCTTCATAATATTGATTCAGCCTCTCGTTATCCATTGCACAATCTAACCTTAAACAGTGCTTCTTATGTTTCCGTGCCACCCCTTCTATCTCCTTTAACAAAATGTGTCCAACCCCTTTTTCACGGTAATCCGTCACCAAATGATGCAGATAATAAGCAGACACTTCCTTCGTATCACACCATCGCTCGTCTTGATCAAAGCAAGCAACAGCCCCTATGACTCGATGTGTTTGATTTGATTTTAAAACATATAGGCGACCTTGTCTCATCAATCGTTCATAATAAGTTTTAGGATACACCTCACAATAATTCGTTTCATTCCATTGCTTAATTCCTACTCGATTCATCCACTCGATCCTTTGTTCAATCAGTTGAAAAACAATCTCAAGATCAGATTTACTGGCAACCATCAGTTGATACATCGTAAAAACTCTCCTTTAGCAAAAAATGAAAACCCAAAATGCTCGGTTTTCATTTTTTTATTTTTTAATCGTGATGCCGTCTTGTGATTTTTGCTATGAGTAAGCCAGCTACATCCAATATACCGCTTAAATAAACGATTAACACTGTACAAATAACCATGTTTACCCATATTGCTTTCATTTTTATCTCACCACCACCGCTGTGCCGTATGCCACCATTTCCGCTGCCCCCGCCATCACAGCAGATGACATCAATCGAACACCAACAACCGCATTAGCACCTAACCGTGTTGCATCATCTGCCATGCGACCTAATGCAATTTGACGAGCCTCAATCAGCATTTCATTATAGCCATTTAACTCTCCACCAACAATCGTTTTTAAGGAAGCCCCAATATCCTTTCCAATATGTTTTGACCGAACCGTGCTTCCTTTCACAAGCCCTTTCACCTCTACAATTTCTTTCCCCACAATCGAATCTGTTGTCACCATTAACATGAAACTTCCTCCCTCCGTAACCTACTACATCATATGACAAATCCAATAAATATATGTCAATCTATTGCTTCTATTCATCGGTTATTCCTCTCCAATCGTTAAATCTATCTTCATGAATAAGAAAATTCGCTTCCCATTATCCAAACCAAAAAGAAAACTCATTTTAGTTTTGCTCCTTTCTAATATTTCAGACCTCTTCCATGGAAAGTCCGGTTTTTAACGCAATCGTAGGTTATCTAAAACATCCGCTAAATTTTTTGCAATTTCAATCTTTTCATGCTTAACCCCTTTTTCTGAAACAATATCTTCCCTCAATTCCCATCCTTGCCTCAATATACGTCACAAAATGAGCATGAAAGAAGCTTCCCCTTTTTTTAAAGAGCACTATCTCCTCATAAAAATCTTGCATCTCTCTTGTTTGAACCTCATTTTTCATATAAAATGGGACTATATCTAATAAAAGGGGAGGCATTCACATGGATTTAAATAAAAAAATCTGCTACTGCTTCAACGTAACAGTAGGGGACATCAAAAAAGAAGTTGAAACAGGATCAACAACACTTGCTGAAATTCAAACAGAAACAAAAGCTGGAACAGCTTGCAAAGGTTGTGTGAAACGAATTCAAGAAACAATCGATGCTTTATTAGCTGAATAATCTACTCCTATAACCAAAAAGAACCGAGCAATCCTGCCCGGTTCTTTTTATATCCATTCAAAGAATTCTTTCCTTCTTAACCACCAATTAAAAAGTCAAAAATATTTTCCAAATCACTCGTTGATCCTTTATAGATCTCTGTATATTTACACTTGGTGCACGTAATCGTTGTAAACTTCTTATTTTGGACATCAAACAACTTCGAAAATCCGGTTCCTGTCGCGCAAAATTCATCTACTTCATAGTGATGATTTCCACACTTCATACAGGTATAATTTTTAATCTCCATCTAATCATCTCCTGTGACCTAGTTTTCTGTTCAAACTTAGGTTACCAAATTAACCCACTTGTGTCAAATACTCTTTCTTTTTTTCACCCCTAGACGACCATAATAAGGATAAAACTTGAAAAGATAGGAGAAAGGGGGGTATAATAAAGAGAGGTAGATAACAATAAAATTAAATATTAGGAGTGATACCCCATGGGTCGTAAGTGGAATAATATTAAATACGGTAAAGCGGCTAAAGATGCTGCCCGTTCAAAAGTTTTAGCGCGTTTCGGAAAAGAAATTTATATGGCTGCCAAAAATGGTGATCCAGATCCAAGTTTAAATCGTAACTTAGCTTCTGTTATTGACCGTGCAAAGGTTGCTGGGGTTAACCGCGAAATCATTGACCGTGCAATCAACAAAGCAAAAGGTGGATCAGACGAAAACTACGATTTCATCCGTTATGAAGGATACGGTCCGAACGGGGCTGCAGTTATTGTTGATACATTAACAGATAACGTAAACCGTACAGTTGCAGAAGTTCGTTCCGCATTTAATAAAAATGGTGGAAAAATCGGGGTTAGTGGTGCCGTGGCTTTCATGTTTGAAGCAACAGCTTTATTCGGATTCAACGGAAACTCTGCCGATGAAATCTTAGAAGGATTAATGGAAGCAGATGTAGACGTTCGCGATGTTGAAGAAGAAGATGGAGAAATCACTGTATACGCGGACCAAGACCAATTCCATGCCGTTCAAACAGCATTAAATGCAATGGGAATTAACGAATTTGAAGTGGCAGAATTAACAATGCTTCCAACGTCAACTGTTTCATTAGAGGGAGATGCCCTTACTAAATTCTTAAAATTAATTGACGTATTAGAAGACTTAGATGACGTTCAACAAGTCCACCATAACGTTGACTTACCAGAAGAGGAAGAATAAGACTAGGCTTCCACTTCTCACAATTACGTGATCAAAAGCGAACACCTCCTCTTTTGTTGGAGGTGTTTTATTTTAAGAAATTATTTTACATATTAAGCAAAAATTGGTCGATACTAACACTAGTTCTTCTGTTTTTCACGAAAGGATGTTGAACCTATGGAAATTAAAACAAAACACAAAAAATTTAAAACCTTTTCCGATCTATATCAATTTATGTGCGAGAGCCACCTCGATGAAATTAACGTTACCATTAAATACCCTGATAAAAGCAAAAACAACGGAACAATGCCAATCGAAATGGTTCTTTCCCTCAAATGCATTGAAGAAGTTAAAACGATTGATCAAGACTTAAAAGCACTTGCTTCGTCACACCAAATTGATATCGAAATCGCTCGTGAAATCGCGGAAACCTATCACGAACTAAACCACTTCGATGACGAGGATGGCACGCTTTCAGCCCAACTCGAAGAAATCGATGCCACATCGGAAATCAAAGAAGAGATTCAACAATTAGTGGCGAGCCGTCTTCAATAATAAAAAAACAAAATTCTTTGTATAATTTTTTACCTTTATCAAATACTATTTATTGAGTCTAGGTGGGACTCTTCTCAAACTAGTTTCACTATCAAGAAAAAACGTCTATCCCTTCCCGGAATAGACGTTTTTTTATGCGATGAGACGCCAATTAAAGAGTAAAAACTCCCCTAAAATAGATAATACAACATATACTATGGGCTCATATTTAGCAAGTAAAATTGATTTTTCCCCAACCTGTGGAAAAATCTTTTTCAATCCTACAAACATTAAATACCCAAATAATGCACCCAATGTATTCATTAATAAATCATCAATATCTGTTGTCCGATAATTAAACAACTGAAAAAACTCAATTAAACCTGAAAACAATAACCCTATCCCCATCACCTTGATGCCATTTCTATACGAACGCCAAATCAGTGGGACTAAAAAACCAAGTGGCATAAACATAATAATATTAAGCACCGTGGTTAGCCCGATTCCCTCTGAGAATGGAAGAAGGTGAATCTCATCCCCGCGAATGATGGTCTTAAATGATCCAATATCCCAAACACTTCCGATTCCCGCTACGTCTATCGCCAAGTAAAGATAAAGAACACATACATTAACCCAAAACAAATGATAACCTAAATGGGCTGTTCGCCCCTCTTTTTTTAATAGCCATCCTTGATAAATCAAGCAAGGAATAAACACGCATAAAAAGCCGTAAAATCTTTCAATCAAAATCCCCATCAATCATCCTTCTTTCTTCTTCACTCATTTTCTTCCAACTCAGTGTCCTCGCCTGTTTCAGGAATTGCACACTTTTCTTGACTATTCAACTTCCTAAATAACCACTTATCGGTCATCAAATAAACGCCAAAACCAAGCATGCCGCCTAATGTATTTAAAATTAAATCATCAATATCCGCTGAACGTCCAATAAAATATTGAATAAATTCAATCGAAAAAGAAAAAGTAGCCACCCCCATCAATGTTTTGTACGGGGATTTACATGATTTAAATACGAAGGGAAGTAAAAATCCTAACGGTACAAACATAAGGATATTTCCAATCACCTGAGAAATCATCGCTAAAAATCCCATGGCCCACGTTTCCCTCACCCAACTAAATGGAACTAAATTCAGAAAATGATAGGGGGGATTGAACGCGTATCTTCCTCCAAGAAGGAGATCAAACAATCCCGTAGCTACTAAAATAACAAAAATAATTCCCACAAAACAAACCCAGCTCATCTGTTTTAAAAGCGGAATATTTTTCTTTCTTAATAAAAAGAAAATTGGAATATAAAAAAGAAAAACAACAAGCATTAACAATGATCCAGTCACTACGTAATCAATGACTTTCATCACTCCCACTTCCTCTCATTAAATGACTCATACAGTTAGTATACCCTATAGATATTAAGAAAAGGGTCACTAATTTATGAAGATTTTATTAAAATTTGACCTTTTCGGACAACAAAAAAAAATCATGGATTATTCATCCATGATTTTTTATCTTTATCTATTAGCCTCTTTAGTAAATTGGCTTACTCTTATCTATTACACATTAAAAAAGAAAAAATAAGCAAGCACGATAATTCCTAGAATAATACGATACCATCCAAACACTTTAAAATCGTGCTTTTTAATATATCCCATTAAGAATTTAATCGCTAAAATAGAAACAAAGAAGGCAACTAATGTTCCAGTTCCCAGAACCACTGCTTCAGACGCTGTAAAAACTAAACCGAACTTTAGAATTTTTAATAGACTCGCACCAAGCATAACTGGGATAGCTAAGAAAAATGTAAACTCTGATGCAACATAACGTGAAGCACCAATTAAAATTGCACCTACAATCGTTGCCCCTGAACGTGATGTTCCTGGAACAAGTGCTAATAATTGAAAGATACCAACCATTAAGGCAAATTTATAAGTGATTTGTGATAAATCATTAACCATTGGACGGCGTCCCTTATTTCGGTTTTCAATCACAATAAATAATACCCCATAAAGGATTAACATTAAGGCAACTGTCACTGGATTGAATAAATATTCATCAATCACGTCGTCAAATAATAAACCAATAATCGCTGCAGGCACACAAGCTACTGCAATTTTAAACCATAAATTCATCGTATCCGTCTTAACTTTGAAGCCACCTTTAAATTCAAACGGAAATAATTTATCCCAGAATAAACAAACGACCGCCATAATAGCACCTAATTGGATAACGACGAAAAACATCTCCATAAATGCTGGTGTCATGTTTAATTTAATAAATTCGTCAACTAAAATCATATGCCCCGTACTACTTACAGGTAACCATTCCGTAATCCCCTCTACAATCCCAAGGAAAATTACCTTCAATAATTCAATAAAATCCACAACTAACCCTCCTAAGTAAAAATCTTTAATCAATCCCAAAACGTATTGATTTCTTCCATAACCCTTTTATCATACTACGGATTGAGGATGAATAAAATACTAAATTTGTATAAACTATACACAAAACGAAAAAAGTGATGGGAAAATGTCCTCCCATCACTTTTTAACATCCGTGGATAATCATTTTATTATAATTTTTTATCCTCTACTTGCTCTAACCACGCCTGGATATCAGAAATAATTGAACTTACACATCCTTCTTCAAATGGCGATTTCAAATGGGCATATTCAACAAGTCCTAAGAAAGATTTCGTTCCTCCGGCCTCACATAATCGAACATAATCCTTCCATGCATCTTCTCGATCATCATGCATTCGTTTCCAAAATTGTAAGGCACAAATTTGGGCAAGTGTGTAATCAATATAGTAGAATGGACTATTAAAAATATGAGCTTGTTGGAACCACCAACCTCCTCGCTCTAAGAAGTCACACCCTTCATAATCTTTATGCGGTAAATACTGTTTTTCTAATTCACGCCAAGCAGCTTTACGTTCTGCCGGTGTTGCCTCTGGATGTTCATAAACGAAATGTTGGAAAGCATCTACAGTGATTCCATAAGGAATAAATTTAATCGCACTACCTAAATGAACAAATTTATATTTTTCTGTATCTTCTTTAAAGAAGAGATTCATCCATGGCCATGTAAAGAATTCCATACTCATTGAGTGAATTTCACAACTTTCGTAAGTTGGAAAGTTTAATTCAGGAATTTCAATCCAACGTGATGAATACACTTGAAAAGCATGACCTGCTTCATGGGTTAACACATCGATATCTCCCGATGTTCCGTTAAAATTTGAAAAGATGAATGGAGATTTATAATCCGGTATATATGTACAATAACCTCCACCCGCTTTACCTGGCTTATTAACTAAATCCAACAACTCAGTCTCTACCATATAATCAAAAAATTCTTTTGTTTGTGGTGAAAGTTCATGATACATCTTAACACCATTTTCTAGAATCCAGTCTGGTTCACCTTTCGGTGTCGCATTTCCTGTGGTAAACTCAAACTTTTCATCAAAATATCTAAGTTCTCCATATCCTAAACGTTCTTTTTGACGTTTATATAATGAAGATGCAACGGGCACAATATAATCAAGAACTTGTTGACGGAATTTTTTTACCATCTCCGGTGTATAGTCACTGCGAATCATCCGAATGTATCCAAGCTCCACGAAATTTTCAAATCCTAACTTTTTAGCAATACGGGTACGCACCTTAACGAGTTGATCATAAATTTCATCAATCTCCTGCTCATGTGCTTCAAAGAATCCATACTTCGCATTCGAAGCCGCTTCACGAACATTTCGATCTTCACTTAATAAATATTTTCCCATTCCGGGAATTGTTCGTTCTTCACCATCAAACATAATTTTAGCCGAGGCGATTAATTTCGTATAATCACTAGATAATTTATTTTCTTCTTGTAAATCCGAAATAATCTCCGGAGAAAAAGATTTTAAGCGATAATCTAAAATCGTAAAAAACTGTTTACTAAACTTGTCCTCTAAAGTTTTACGATAAGGTGAATGAACAATCGCTCCATAAAAACTAGAGTTAACTTCTTCATACAGTGGACTATATTCATCCCAATAAGTTTGTTCCTCATCATAAAATTTATCGCGCGTATCAATACTATGACGAATAGAAGCTAATGTCGCCATCGTTTCAACATGACTACGCACCTTATTAATTTTTGCTACAAGTTCTAACTGAGCGTCTGCATCAGATGCTTGTTTAAATTGATTCGTTAATTCATCCATAGTTTTCTTATACTGATCAAAATCTGGTCTGGTGTATTTAAATTCCGAAAATTTCATATCACTCACTCCTAACTTTAACAAAAAATTCTGTTTAACTTATAAATAGTATGTTCTTTATCAAACAAATCATGCTTAGGTTCTTTAAAGCCTCCCCATTTCCTAAGATGATATTTCTATTATATGCCATTTAAAATTGTTTTGTAAGTTTTTGCCATGAATTTTTTGAAATTTTCTAGGCTATCGTACAAAAGTGTAAGGTTCTAGAACGATCTTAGTCTCCTCAGTCCCACAGAACGCTCATTTGTTTCATCACATTAAGCACGTAGTCCTCAAGAATTAATTGATCATTATAAATAGAGGTCGCCGCCTCAGTTCCTACATAACGAAGATGCCAAGGCTCATACTGATACCCGGTCTCATCAACGCGATTCTCAGGGTACCTGATAATAAAACCAAATCGATGGGCATTTTCGGCCACCCACTTTCCTTCATCAGTTTCACCAAATGTTTCAGTTAATCCCCCATGAACGGAGTCGGATGTAATATCAATCGTCAATCCTGTTTGATGCTCGCTATGCCCAGGTCTCGCACTATAAGTATCAGCTGCCTCTACCCCATCTTCTTTAACGTAACGGTCGTAAAGCATCACCTGTGTGTCATACGAACGATAGCCGCTTCGCGCGATTAATTCATACCCCTTCTCATTATAAGCGGCTTCAAATAAATTCTTTAAGGCACGTGCAGCCTCTTTTCTTAAATAGTTTGCCTCATTATTCTTATCCTTATTATAAAGGGGCACGTCTAAAAGAACTAAATCCGATGGTTCATAATCAGCAGGTAAACGATAATTTTTATTAACTAATGCACGGAAACTAGCCGGATTTTCTATCTCCACAACATCCTGATAAAAGGTGGGAATGTCTGTTTCCTTCTCCTTCAGTTGCGTTTGAAATAAAAACACGGTAATCATCCCTATCGTTAAAAATAGTCCACTCATTGCAATTAAAAACATTCGCATTCGATTCATTATCACGCGCCTCCTCTTCAATTCACTAGTTTCTTTATTATTGAGCATCTTTTTTTAATTTTAAACATTCCCTTCACTCAAAAATAACGATTCGTTTTTTCTTACACAGATGAATTGAAGGATTAGTTAATAAATGACAAATTCCCTCCTAATTTAAAGACAGCAATATTTTTAACCACAAATTAAAAAATAATTTTAAAAGCAAAATTTTATAAAATTTCTAATTATTATCTAGTCGACCTAATTTCTGCTTGAACTATCCAACTATTTCGCCGTATAGTTACCCAAGACAAACTGATACTAGTAATAGGCAACCGCCTAAATTTTCAGGAGATGGAGTGATTCACATGCTTAGAAAACTCGATCATCAATCAATGGGTGGCGCTGAATTTGACTGGTTATCAACAGTCTATCACTTTTCATTTGCAGACTATTTTGATGAGACAAAAATTAACTTTGGCGTATTACGTGTTTTAAATGACAACCTTATCTCTCCTCATTCCGTCTATAAGACAACAACTAATAACAATATCGAGACACTTACCTACGTTGTTGACGGCGAACTAACCTATACCGATCAACACGGACACAATTGCGTTCTCAAACGCGGACAAATGCACTACATGAGCGCAGCATCAGATGTTGAACAAATCCGATCGAACAACACGGCTCAACCCACTCGGGTTTTAGAGATTGGGATTTCCCCACAACCCCATCATCGTCACCAAACACACGGGGATTACCACTTTGACTTCGAGGCACGTCACAACCAATGGCTCCACATGGTTTCTGATATTCATGGGGATGCGCCCATCACCATAAACCAGGACGTGAACATCTATACTATTATTCTCGATGAGAAAAATACAGCAACCATTAACGTCCCTTTAGGTCGACAGGCCTACCTCATGCAAATTGAAGGTTTTTCCGAAGCGAACGGAATTGCCCTCAAAGAACAGGATGCCCTTGAAATTATCGAAGATGAAATTCATATAGAGGCAACCCATACTTCCCACTTTATCGTCATCGAGATGCCTAAATCAAGCCATCCTTATATGTAAAAAAAGAGCGATTTAATCGCTCTTTTTTTATCTGTTGATTCTTATTATCTTTTGTCAAATCTCAACCGTTTATTAATTTTTTAGATTTAAAAAGCTAAAGGAAATGATGCCAAGCGACTATCGATTGCTTCATAAAAAGTAGGATATTTTCCCCCTTTCGAATCACATCTAGACATGGTATGTTAATTCGTGAAGGGGGAATTTTTATGAAACCATTTCAACTCGTTATCGGAAGTGTTTTAATCCTTATCGGGGGACTATCACTCCTTACTTACGCCTTCCATTTAGATACCGTCATCCTCGATAATCTTTGGTTTTTATTTGTTTTAATTCCGGGGCTCTATTTTGAAATCAATTATTTTCAAACGAGAAAAAACCCCGGTCAACTTGTACCCGGGGGGATTTTATCTGCCATTGGATTAATCTCTCTTTTTGAAATTTTAACCAAGTGGCAATATTCAGATTTTACCGCACCACTTTATTTATTAACTGTTGCTTTTGGTCTTTATCAGCTCTATTACTTTGATGTCAAGGATAAAGGTCTACTCATTCCTATTACAATCCTTTGCACCATCGCCCTATTCCTCTACTTAAATTTTTTCGTTTCTTATCTATTTTTATTTTCAATTTTTCTTATTGGTTTGGGACTTTATATTTTATTCAAGAAGAGATAATCGTCTCAAACTCGATAGGAGATTTTTAAATGACACAAAAAAAGACTTAAGCAAGTGCTTAAGTCTTTTTCATTTAATTAAAATCCTGGTAAGAAAATTTCAATACCTGGCCCTAATGGTAAACGTAGTACAAACCAAACAACTAATAAAATCGTCCATCCAATTAATAAGGCAATTGAATACGGCACCATCGTTGAAACCAATGTACCAATTCCAGATTTTTTATCGTACTTCGCTGCAAATGTTACGATTAAGGCGAAGTAACTCATTAATGGTGAAATTAAGTTTGTTGTTGAATCACCAATACGGTAAGCCATCTGAGTGAATTCTGGCGTGAATCCGACCTTCATTAACATTGGCACAAAAACTGGTGCTAGGATTGCCCATTTAGCTGAAGCTGATCCCATGAAGATATTAATGAATGCCACCACTAAGATAAATAAGATAACAAGTGGAATTCCTTGTAATCCAATCGCCGTTAACAAGTCAGCCCCTTTAACAGCAATAATTGTTCCTAAATTTGAATAATTGAAGTAAGCAACGAATTGAGCGGCAAAGAAGACTAAGACAATGTATGATCCCATTGATGCCATACTTTTACCCATCAAATTCATTACATCTTTATCATTTTTTACAACTTTAGCTCCAAATCCATAAGCGATTCCGGCCACTGCAAATACTAACGCAATCACAACAACCATTGAATTCATAAATGGAGAATTTAAAACCCCTTGAACTCCTGCTTCCGTTCCGCGTAAGAAACCATTCGCTGGAACAACTAATACAGCAAATAATATAATCATTAACAGTGTCGCAATTCCAGCAAAACGTAATCCACGTTGCTCCTCTGTTGAAACCTTCATTTCATGGTCTTCAACTTTTGCGTCACCTGTATATTTTCCTAAACGAGGCTCAACAATTTTTTCAGTAATAACCGTTCCGATGATTGTAATTAATACTGTTGAAGCAATTAAGAACCACCAGTTAGCTTGAATACCAACAACATAATTTGGATCCACTAATTTCGCACCTTCTGTTGTTAATCCAGCCAGTAATGAATCTGTTGGCCCGACCATCACGTTAGCACTAAATCCACCAGATACCCCGGCGAACGCTGCTGCTAATCCGGCCAATGGATGACGTCCCATACTTAAGAAAATGATCGCTCCTAACGGAATTAAAACAACATATCCTGCATCAGATGCAATACTTGATAAAACACCGGCAAGCACCACAACAACCGTAATTAAACGTTTTGGCGTACTCATTACTAATTTTTTTAATAATGTTCCAATTAATCCTGTTCCTTCGGCAAGTCCAACTCCGAGTAACGCGACTAAGACTGTCCCCAGTGGTGCAAACCCAGTGAAGTTCGTTACTGCAGAACTAAATAAATACTGAACCCCTTCTTTTGAAAGTAAACTGTTAACCGTTACTGTCATCATTTCAACCGCATTATTATTCGCACGATTAATCCCCTCATACGTAACTGATAACCCGGTTGCTGATAAGATCGCTGATAACACAACGATAACAACTGATAAAATTAAGAAAATTGTTGCCGGATGCGGCAGGGCATTCCCAATCCTCTCCACCCGATCTAAAATACCAATCTTTTTCCTTTGCTCACTCATATTATTCCTCCTTGATTCCCTTTCCCATTATTTGGGATTCCCGTTTAAATAGTTAAACATAATTAATTATATCCCCTTAAAACGCTTTCTGAAAAGAAAATTCTGATTGTACTTGTAATATTTTTTCATTATTTTATAAAATGAGGTAAAAAATTGCATATTATTTGTGAAATACCTTTGTTTCTCCTATAATAATCACGCCAAACTTATTTATACAACTTTCTTTTTTCTTCCTACTCCCCTACCTATTTTTTTGAAGGCTCGTTTGGATTTATCAAATAGATAGGCAATAAAAGTAAGGCTCGTGCTCTTTTAACTCGGAAAAAAAACTTCAAGGAGGGTTTTATCATCATGCATTTAATTATTTTAATTTTATCGTTAGGAACCATTATGTTTCTTGCATATAAGGGGTACTCGACGATTATCACGGCGCCGATCGTCGCCCTCGTCACGCTGCTTTTAACGTTTGGGTTTGATAGTCATCTCATGGCAAACTATACGCTTGTATATATGGATGGATTTGCTGGATTCGTTAAAAATTACTTTCCACTTTTCTTAACCGGAGCCATTTTTGCAAAACTGATGGAGGAAACGGGATATGCCCATGCGATCGCCCACACGATTATTCGGTGGTTAAAGCCTGAACGTGCGATTTTAGCTGTTGTTCTGTCTGGTGCCTTACTGACCTACGGGGGTGTCTCACTCTTTGTCGTCGCCTTCGTTCTTTACCCTATCGCCACCTTATTATTTAAAGAGGCGGACATTCCCAAACGTTTAATCCCTGGAACCATTGCACTCGGAGCCTTCACCTTTACGATGACTGCCCTTCCAGGAACGCCCGAAATTCAAAACGTTATTCCTATGACCTACTTCAAAACTGACACCTTTGCCGCTCCAGGAATTGGACTCCTTGCGAGCGCCCTCATCTTCGGATTAGGGATGCTTTACCTCAACAATCAAGCAGCCCGTGCGAAAAAAGTTAACGAAGGTTATGGGGAGAGTATGGAGCAAAAGACAAAAATTCCATCAAAAACTCCGTCTATTTGGTTAGCCCTCGCACCCATCGTTGTTATTTTTAGCGCCAATCTCTTCTTTTCAAAATTTTACTATCCTTATATAGATGGAAGTTATTTAGAAAAATACAACACGACACTCGATAGCCAGTCTGGAACATGGAGCGTCATTATTTCCATCGTGATTGCTATTGTATTAATTCTCCTCTTGAATATTGGGAAAATAAAAAATCTTCAATCCGTTCTCGACCAAGGGGTCAAAAATTCCTTTGTTCCCCTACTTAATTCAAGTGCTATCGTCGGATATGGTAGCATCATCAAAACTCTTCCCATTTTCGCCAGTATTCAAACGATGATTTTAAATCTTTCTCCTAATCCTATTATTACTGAGGCCCTCTCAGTTAATATCATTTGTGGATTAACGGCTTCAGCCTCTGGCGGACTCGGCATTACCTTAAATGCCCTTGCCCCTACCTTTTTACAAATGAGTGAACCTCTTGGTATTTCTCCTGAACTTCTTCACCGAATCGCCGCTCTAGCTTCCGGTGGACTCGATACCCTTCCTCATAACGGTGCCGTCATTACGACACTCGCCATCTTCGGCCTCACCCACAAACAATCTTATAAAGATATTTTCTTCACATCCGTCATCATTCCAATTACAGTGACAGCACTCATCGTTATACTGACCTCATTCGTCTATCGATAAAGCCAACGAACTTCAAATAAAAAATTCCTAGTGCTTAGACAAAACCAAGTCTTCGCGCTAGGAATTTTTTATGCCCTATCTTTTTCATGAATTAAAACTCACCTTCTGAGCAAGGGATGCCACAACTCTCCCGACAAAATCACGTCAGATGAAATAATAAGGGATGTTATTGTCTATTTTTGTACTTTTCTTCTCTCCTTTGAATAAAATATGTTATGATTTTCCTATAAACTTATGATAGTTGGAGAGGATATAGGATGAAAAAGGGATTCGTAGTTAGTTTCACATGTTTAACATTATTAGGAGTAGGATGGCATGCAAATTCTATCACCGCTTCAACACCCGATGAAATTGTGATTAAACAGAGAGAACAAAACTCGAAAGCTTGGTTAAACTGGAGTGGATCAACGTATTTAACTGCAGGACAATGGTGTAATGTCATAGGAGATAATAATCTTTTTAAAGCAGACGTTAACGTAACCAATAATGGAGGAAACCCAGGGAGCATTAAAGTTCAAATATTAAATAATAAAGGGGAAATCAAGGGGAAACCCCAGACGATTAAGCCGGGAAAAACAGTTACTTTTGCAGAAATTCCAGCAAATAGCGGAACATTTGTTGTTCAAGCCAAAGCAGAAACTTCTGGAACCTATACCCTAAAAGTAACGAGCCGTTAAACGTCAGTAGTTCACAATCCGATTAATAACGCGTAAACAAAAGGAGGTCTTTCCACTGGAAGACCTCCTTTTGTTTAGGTGCTATATTCTTCTTTAAAAAAATTTCGCCAACCTTTTAGTCTAATGAATACGTGTGATCGATACTCGTCCAAATATTTGAATCCGAACCTTTTTTCATCTTAACTGTCCCAAACATGCGCGCCTTTGTCCCTACACCTTGATCATTTTTATCTGAAATATACGAAGTGTATTCACATTCTAAAATTGATCCTGAAACTGCAATCCATTTTGTAGATTTAATTTTATTGATTTGACGATGATTACTATCCTGATAGCACTCTAAAACCATTTGTAATTTAGCTTCTGCCCCATTTGAAGAAGTAATCTTTGAAACAGTTTTCGTATATGCTCCACGGGCATTCGGGTTTGTCCCCTCTTCCTCAAACCCAAATAAATAAGTTTGACTCTCTTTATCAAAAACAGATACCACTGTTTTTTCACCTAAGACTTCCCTTGTCACATAAACTGAATCACTAGGAACACCTAACGTTGTATACACTTCATCAATTCTAATTTTTCCATCGATAACCTCAACGAATTCGACCTTTTGCGTCATCTCCTGATTGTCTTCTTCCTCATGACGGAAATCAACATGGATTGAAAGAATCAAAACTCCAGTTAAAAAGACTATGACTGCTCCAATCATAAATACTATTTTCTTCATCTTACTCACTCCCTATTATTAAAACTCGCTACTTTATTCCCTATTCCGAAGATAATCCTCCTTTCTACCTATTGGTTGAAGTTAATTCCACCTATTATAATTCCTAACAAGTGAACATCCATCCAATAAATAGAAGTATATCGTAGTTGTTGACAACTTCATACCCTTTGATGCTAACTAGACAATAACTATTGCAGTTTGGACAAATTTGTCTTATTTTTTCAATAGATAAATAAAAAAAGCAAGCTCCTCATTAAACAAGGAGCTTGCCTTTTTTATGTTTGATTATCTTTGTTTTTTCAAACGAATCCCATAGTATATCCCGGTTCCTAAAAGACCAAATATAGCACCTATTAAAAAGTGATTAAAAATAAAGCTCATGATCATCAGCATCATGCCTACAATTAAAATAAGATTTTCAAGAAAATCGTTTTGAACAAGCTCTTCTTCCTGCTCAAAAAATCCCAACCGATTTAGTGTATCCAAGTGAATGCGATCACGCAGTAATTCGTCCAAACTCACGTTAAACCAATCCGAAATTGCCATTAAGTTATGCATATCTGGCAACTCTTTTCCTGCTTCCCAATCGACCACTAATTTCTTCGGTACCCCAATTTCTTCTGCTAACATTTCCTGGGAAATCCCTTTTGTTTGCCGTAGTAGTTGTAGTTTTTCGTTAAATTCCATCTTATATTTCCCCCTTTGTACTTCTATCTTATTCACGAAGTGAAATAGATATACATTTCTCCTTTAGGATTGGAACCTATTTCTACCTTTTTTACTATGATATAGAAGGAAAGAATCAAAGGAGGAGTCATGCTATGACTTATCAAGAAGAATTAAATCATTTTTATGATGCAATTAATGTTGATTACGCCACTTATGTAGCCGGTACTCTCTCTCAATCAGGATCAAACGAAACGCTCGGATTTCGTACGGCTGGATCACCGTCAGAAAAGTCATCTGGCCAATTTTTATATCATCAGTTTCAAAAAATCGGTTTATCCGATGTTCGCAAAGAAGAAATCACCATCGATTCCTGGGAGTTCAAGACAAGCACCCTTCACTACCTTGATCGCAAAAAAAGACTCCATCAACTCACCCTTTGCGCCTACGCAACGCACTGTATTGAAGAAAACCTAACCCTCGATCTCGTTTACGTTGGAAAAGGGACTAAAAATGAATATAAAAACATAGACGTCAAGAACAAGCTAGTTCTCGTTGACTTAGACACCTATATCGGATGCCAGATTGGGATTTGTGCCCTACAAGCAAGACAAAAAGGTGCTTATGGAATCATCGCCGCTCCAATGCGGGACGATCAGCAGCTTCCTGCTGATGCACTCACTTACGAAAATTTCAATGCACCCGTTGATATTCCAGCCTTTGCCGTTAGTTTGCAAGATGCTTGTATGTTGAAAAAACAATTATCCAACTCTAAAAATCAAACCCTACCTGTTGTTCTTAATTGCTATAGCCATATTTTAAAAGACCAGCCATCTTACAATATCATCGGTGAAATTCCAGGGAAAAATCAACATGAGCGCATCCTTATTATGTCCCACTATGACGGACTCTTTTATAATTTCCACAGCGGAGCCTGTGGGTGCGGCTTATTACTAGGATTAGCCCGAGCACTTATCAAGAGTCATTACGTTCCCGATAAAACCTTGGTCTTTATCGCCCATGGCGCTAAAGAATGGGGACTAAGTGAGTCTTCTTTTAATTGGTCCATTGGCGGTTATCAACAAATTACTAAAAATCATCCTGAGTGGGCAAAAGAGGCGATGGTGGCAATTAATCTTGAAGGGTTTGTTGCCTATGATGACTTTCAATCCCATCATATTAAAACGACAGAAGGGTATCAGGATTTTATTCGATCCATTTCCAAACTCGTACCTGGATGTCCCTATCCAGATGGCTGTGTCATCGATGCACCAACTACTATTGTAAGTGACGATTTTTCGTATTCACAAAGTGGAATTCCAACCATCATTAGCTACCGCCCCACTCACGAACAGGATTTCATCCTTCGTCAAACATCCTATGATGAAATCACTCATCATTTTAGTTATCCCGCATTTGAGTATTGCCACAAACTTTATGGAACATTCATCATCTTATTTGATCAGATGAAAATTATGCCGCTTAAATTTGAGAAGTTCTTCGAAGCATTTGAAGAGAGTCTTGATTTTCAATCGTATCATTCCCATAAAGAACTCTATTTTCTTCTTCAAATGTCAAAACATTTAGCACGTCATCTTTATACATTCACTCAATTTGCCCCCCTTTCACCTCGGAAGAGTCACCTCATGAATATTCAACTTCACGAGCTGTATTTAAAAATTCAACAGTCGTTCGTTCGATTAACTTGGGATGGAACAACTATTTTTCCGCATGAAGCTTATCAAAAAAATATGGTTCACTTGAAAGAGGCGCTCCGGTTGTTAAAACAAGAAAAATTAAAATCCGCTGTTGAACAACTTTGCCGTGTTGACCTCAATCTCTATGCTTTCTACTATGACCAAGACACTTATGAGTATTTTCTCAAACAATCTACTAGCCAAGACGACAAACATATGACATGGGGAAAAAACCTAATCGTCAGCCAGATTAACTTATATGAACTTATCGATTCCCTCCTCCATAAACACGCCAACGACGATCTTTGTCATGAAATTAGCCAATTAAAATCTCTCCTCGCCTATGAAAAAATCCAAGAAGATCAAGTAATGGTGGAAGAAATAAGAAACCTCAAACAAATCATCCGAAAAATGCGTCGTCTTTTAACTCTATAACTAACCCCCCCCCCTTTTGTCACTCAAGGATGAAGACAGTAGGGGGTTTTTAGTTACGCTTGATGTTTACCTTTCAGATTTAAGACTAATAACTTGAATGAAAGGTAGCATAGTATTCCTGATGCAACCACATACGCCAAACGAAAAATGAACACAACATATGGACCAAATGGCCATAGAATATCCATCAGCTCTTTTGAAGAAATTATTAATCCTAAACACCCAATCATCGCACCTATTAGTGATAAACTTCCCTGCTTCATCTCACCACTCCCGATCTATTTCTCCTACCATTATAGCATATCCTCCTCTTGTCATTAACTTCCGTCTTTCTTCTTTTCCCTAATTAGTCGTATAATAAACCTATGAGATGAGGGGGTGATGCTCGTGACTGTTTTAAAGACTTTCATTTTTAAATCAGTTTGCTCCACGCAAGGAACGTCAAAGTCAGCTATGCTTTGTTTGGAGCCTCGTTCACTTAATAGCTGAGAAAAAATCATAACTAGGTTCTTTTAAACAAAGCAATATGGCGTTCTTTGCTCTTACGACTGTATAAATTTAGCCGTAAAGGAGCAAAATGATGAAGTACACGAACGCAAAATCTATCTTACCTGAAGAACTTTTAACTTTAATTCAAGATTATATCGATGGCGAATATCTTTATATCCCACGAAAACAAGAAAATCAAAAATCATGGGGTGAAAAAAATGGAGCTAAAAAAGGCCTACTCGAACGAAATCGGGACATTTACGAACATTATCTCGCGGGAATCCCAATTTCTGAATTGGCCCACCTCCACTTTCTATCAGAAAAAAGTATTCGGCGCATTATTGCCCAACAAAAAAAGGGCCCCATCGTTGATACAGAATCAAAGATGAGCTAGCGCCTCTCTCACCCTCCTGTTATACTAATTATAAAAGAGCTGATGATCATCGCATCAGCTTTTTATCTAGGAAAAGGAGTGATTTCTTCATGGAAGCCTTCTTAAAAAAAGAAGAGTATAACTACATAAAAAAACGATTAAAAGACTTAAATAATGCCTTGCGAACGTGTAACGATTATCGGACACGAGATGCAAGTCGTGATTACATTCAAGATAAAATTCTTTCGCACCTCAGTCATCTCCTTCCTGAACAAAAAAAATTACTCGATATCACGGCTCTCAAAGATTCCCACGACATCGATGTCTTTTTAAACCAATTACAACCTTACATTTTTACAAACCCACCGATTACAGCGAGTGAAATTTCTAAACTCTTTAAGAAAGAAAAAAAATTGAAACTCCCTTCGAGTGAGGTATTGGAACGTCCGTGTGTTTATCTCGGTTGGTTTGATTTAGCGACGAAAAAACTCTTTATCGTCCACCGCTATCACCAACAATTACTGGGGATGGCTTGCCGACTCACGGAAGCCAAAAATAAACAGACAAACGTGTGCGCCCTCTGTCATCATATGGGGCCTAAAAGTGAAGTTGCTTTTGTCTCCCCTCTTTGTAAGGGAAATAAAAATTATCGTTCCATCGGTTTTTTCGCTTGTTTAGATAGTGCAGCCTGCAATGAGCGTATCACATCTACTGAAAAATTAGAGGGGCTTCTTAAAGAGGTTAATAATATTAAATAAAAAAGTCTAGAGTTTCTAGACTTTTTTTCATTATTCTCTTGCTTTTAATTCAAACACGGTCACCTGCGGCACATTAAATAGACGAAACGGTACCTTCGTATTTCCGATTCCTGTATTCACATAAAGCGAAATTTGATTTCCAACTTCATAAAAGCCACGAACATACTGTTGGCCGAGTGCCGTTGTCATCAAAGGACCCACAAATGGAAGATAAACCTGTCCCCCATGACTATGCCCAGCTAACGCTAGATCAATGGGATAACCAACAAACTCGTTGACTAGGTCTGGCTCATGTAACATGAGCAGATTTAAATTCGTTTCCTCCATCCCCTGCACCGTTTGATTGAGATTATAATACCCTATCAAAGCATCATCGGCGCCATATAAATTTAAGGTCGTTCCCTTAATTGTTAGCGCCTCATGCTCATTCAGTAAAACTTTAAATCCCGCTGCTTCCATTAACTCTTCATAAAATTTTTCGGCTCCGCCACCATAATCGCGATTTCCAAAGACAGCATACTTCCCATCTGTCGCTTCTATGGTAGACAGGATTCTTTGAACTTCCTCTAAACTTCCCTCATACTTAGCTGCGTTATCCATCAAGTCCCCTGTAAATAACACTAAGTCGGCGGACTGCTCATTAATCTTGTTCACAACCTTCTTAAGATCCTCCGTTGAAAAAAATTCACCGATATGTGTATCCGAAAACTGAACAACTTTAATCGTTTCACCCTTCACCTTTTCACTCACGATTTCGTGGGAAACAACATGTAACAACTTTGGCTCAATAAATGTTGCGTAAAGACCGACTCCTATTCCAATCGCTATCAACCAACCTAAACACTTCAGTAATACCTTCATCGCCTCATCCTCTATACTCTCACGTTATCTTTACAAGATTATATTGTACTCTCATTAAAAATAAATCACAAACTCTTTTTTTAGAATTTATTCCGATAATATGTCGAAGGCGATTTTTTTCAAAATTTTTTCTATCCTTATTATATAGGGGATTTGTTTCATTGAAAAAACCCACCTCGGTTCATAAAGCGTGATAGGTTAAATTGCTCATCTTTGAATCCAATCAAGGAACTTTCTCCCGATTTAACAGCAGTTTTTCTATCCTTATTATATAAGGAATTTTTTTCAAGGAAACAACTGCCTAATTAATCTGCTTGAAGGATACCCTCCAGTCTTTTAATCAACTCCGGGTACTCTTTTCGCGAACGAATCCCCTCAAATGTAGGATCCGTTACGATTAACTGGAGCAACAGTCCCGGAAACCTTTCTGACTGAAGACTTTCATTCAACTCTAGTTCACCGAATAAAGGCGTCGGCATTTTCATAGTTGTGTGTTCAAGTTGATCGATTATTTTTGTTAATTGACTCATGACCTCTTCTTCACGATGTTGACGACTAAAAAAAATAATTTTTTCTAATGTATAACTAACCCTAAATAATGCTTCCAACTCAAAAAGTTCGATTAACGCCCCCTCTATCTGCAACAACCGCTCCGTCATCAAAGACTGATTTTGCTTCACACAAAATTGACGATAATGTCCTAAGGTGATGCGAATAGATGACAGATGGTTAAACAATCTTCGTTGAATTCGTTGTTTAACCTCCTTATTTTCTTTGCGCTGAAGATAAATAGCAATTAATAAATCATCCGGATGAAAGGTCAAGCGTGGCATTTGAAGTAAAATCTTTTCTGCCTTTTCATCCTCTTGATTTTGAATATAGATTCCCGCTAATAAATAGTTTGCTTGATTCATTAAAGAGGCATCTGTTCCACTTGCGACCTCTTCAAGTAATGAAATGACCTGTTTTGACAAGTCGTCTAAAATATCCTTTGGCGCAAACCCTTTTTCCATTAAGTAAAACGAGGCAATAGCCAATTTCAACTCATTACTTTTTGGATACTGTCTCAAATAGCCCGTACATTTTTCAATCATTTCACCAAATAAACGTTTGTTCGCTAGTTCTTTACATTCTACGACCCACTGATTAATTTGCTGAGGCGTCAATTTTTGTTCGTACGCCATCAGTTCATCGATGCTACATTCAAAAAACTGAGCAATCTTTGGCAATAACGTAATATCCGGATATGTTGTCCCCGTTTCCCATTTAGAAACAGCGGGAACCGATACACCAATTGCCTGTGCTAACTGTTCCTGCGTCAAGTGATGTTCCTTTCTCAAACGATAAATAACCTCACCAATTTTTAAGTTCATCCTTTCATCCCTTCCTACAAACAATCTATACTCCTATTATAAACGTTCCTCAAGCTGACCCACCATAACCCAACTGTTAAACATTTGATAACTTTTTTAACCATGAGTTAATCTTTGATCTTGATTTGAATCTTTAATAAATAATTTTCGTATCCTTTCACTGATACCTCATCGAGTATAAACTCTTCATACGCATAGCCCTCAAATTCAAGGTGATTAGCTTTTGCGAATGCCTTTATGCGATCATATGTTTGATAGGATAGTTCGTAATCCCCCTGGTGATACGCCATTAAATACGTCCCTCTTGGTTTTAAAAATAATGGTGCTCTTTCCTTCCTCTTATCAGATTTTGAATATAAATAACTATAATGACCATACTCTGAAGAATTCAAATGCTCTTCGTCAATCATACAACCGATGGCTGATAAATAATTCAATCCCCTTTCCTGCATAAATTCAGCCAGGTGATTAAAAAAACCATGATGGCTCGTATAATCTAAAGGTGGACTCAACGTTAAATACTCTTCTTCTAGGTGTAAACACTCAATGGCATCCTTATTTATTGTGATGGCCTGCTCTGTTATTTCTATTTTTTCTTTCATAAAGTGCTTTATTTTTTTCAAATATTCAATTTCTCGATCAATATCCTCTATCTTTTGTAAAAAGAGTTGTGATAAATTTTCTGGACTCCGACTATCTAAATAAGCTTTAATCTCTTTCAGAGACATTCCTAACTCTTTTAATGCCGTAATCACTCCGAAAACTTCAAACTGTTGATAACTGTAATAACGGTACCCGTTCTCCTGCTTGATTATCGGTTGAAAGATGCCGATGTCATCATAATGAAAAAGCGTTTGTTTTTTGATGCCCCACAGTTTAGCGAATTCACCAGTTGTAATATATTGTTTCATTTACTGTCCTCCTCTTGACTATACGGTTACCGTATACTATATGATAGTACCGAAAGGTGGGATTTATTAAGATGTCTTTAACAAATAAGCAGTTAACACTCAAATCATTTTTGGTTTTTACATTCCCAACGATGATTATGATGATTTTTTTATCACTTTATACGATTATCGACGGGGTCTTTGTCTCACGAGTTGTCGGACAAAATGCCCTATCCGCGATTAATATCTTTTTACCCTTATGGGTTGCCCTCAACGGGATTGCTGTCATGTTCGCCACGGGGGGAAGTGCCATTGTGGCGAAAAACTTTGGGGAAGGGAAACCTGAACAAGCTAAGCAACATTTTTCATTAATCGTAGCTGTTACCCTTGCAATTGGTCTCTTTTTAATGCTTCTTCAGTTACTCTTTCTCCCAAAACTTTTACGATTATTAGGAGCTACTGACAATATTTACGAACATGCTTATGCTTATGGAACGATTTTAACTATTTTTATGCCGACTACTATGTTGAAATCACTCTTTGATTACTTCATGGTTACTGCTAATCAACCGAAACGTGGTCTCTTTTATACGGTAATCGGTGGTGTGACAAACATTATTTTAGACTACCTTTTTATCGTTGTCTTTAAGATAGGAATTGCAGGGGCCGCCCTAGCTACCGCCATTGGTCTATTAGTTCCTGCAATCTTAGGTTTCATTTATTTTATGAATCAAACAAACTACCTCCACTTCACTAAACCGAAGTTAGAGTGGTCGATTATCTTAAAAAGTATGGGAAATGGTTCTTCTGAAATGGTCACGAATCTTTCAAGTTCTGTCACAACCTTACTTTTCAATTTAGCCATGCTTCATTATCTTGGCGAGAAAGGGGTAGCTGCGATTACCATTGTTTTATACGCTCAATTTTTCTTAATGTCCGCTTACCTTGGATTTTCATCTGGTGCTGCCCCACTCATTAGTTTCAACTACGGTGAAAATAACCATGAAAATCTAAGAAAACTGATTCGTTATAGTTACCGAATTCTAATGGTTGCCTCCGTAGCAACGTTTGCCCTTGCCCTCATTCTTGCTTCGCCACTGATTAAACTATTTACGGGCGGAAAGAATGAACTTTATCACTTAACCTTGATCGGATTCAATTTATTTGCGATTAGTTTTCTACCCGTTGGTTTAAATATCTTTACCTCTGCCATGTTTACTGCCTTTTCAAATGGGAAAATCTCAGCCTTTATTTCTATTTTAAGAACCTTAATTCTTGTCTTAGTTGGAATCATCCTGCTTCCAACCCTCCTAGGGGTTTACGGTGTATGGCTCACCATTCCATTTTCAGAGGCTGTGACCCTTATTTTTTCACTTTTATTAATGAAGCGCTATGGGAACTATTATCACTATGCTTAAAAGAAAGGTCATCTCCAACCGGAGATGACCCTTTTTTATCATTATTCAAAATCTAAATACTCCACGTACACATACCCAGTTTGTCCTTCAAAAGAGATTTGTACCCATTCATCATTATAATATCGATTTAAGACGGTTACTTCATCTCCCGCATCAAGATTTCCGATAATGTCGGTCCCTGTTGCCGCTTCACTACGGACGTTAACGCCGTCAATATTACAATAAGCAACGGAATGATCTGTTTCTTTATCTTCAGTTGGCGTAGCAGGCGTTTCACCTTCAGAATTTGCTGCCGAATTTTGATCCGATGATTCTTGGTTTACCTGATTTTTATCTTGGCCCTCATCATAAACAATAAATTCATTCTCAGCCTCTGGTTGCTCATACGTTGCCGCCATTACCCCGGTATACATAATAAGTCCAGCCCCTAGTGCCGTTAATAACCCAATAAATGAGACCCCAATTCGTTGCGTCCATGAAATGACTTGTTCATTCGATTTTGATTTTTTCTTTGGTTGCATGATAACCCTCCTCATTAACACTTGTAAAAATATCACTAAATCGATCGAGAATTATATTATTATAACTAATCATATCATATTTTTGTAGAATAATGATGTAATTTCAGCTGACATTATCAGCCATTAAAAAATCTCTTCACCGCTTAACGCAAGGAGAAGAGATTTTTTTCTTGATTAATAAGCCGAAAAATACTCCGTCGCCGGACGATTACCTACGCCATCTGCCGTTAAAATATGTTCGAAACGGCCATTTGGTGCCTCAACAACGATTTTTAAATTAGGAATTCCACCCGAAATATAACATTTTAAAGACACCACATCATGCTCATCTGCTATATATTTTTCAAAGACGATGCCATCTTCTACTAAATCACCCTCTTCAAATTTCAGTTGATAAATCTTAACTCGTGAACCTACCTCGTTTGGAACAATAATCACATGTTCTTCGACAAGATTTTCGCGATATTCAGCTACATTTAACTGTTGAAGTGCTGATAACTGTGCCGAAGAAGGTCGATGAATAATCGCACCTAGGTGATTTGCGTTCATTTGTAGTCCTAATAAGTGAGCAGCTGATGGGTCGCTCACAGTAGGCGTCTCTTCTACTGTCGCTTCAGGTTCTTTTACCTCATTTATCTGTGGGGGTGTCTGCTCTTCAACCGTTGGTTGTGGGATTACTTGTTCCGTTGACGGTTCAACAACCCCCGATTCCATGGACTGATTTTCCTCATTAACATTAGCCTCATCTTCCTCTGGCTTAACGTCTAACGTCGCGCGTTGAAGAACTTTAAACTCTTTGGCCTCTAGTAACACCGGTTCTACGGACTGATCCTTTGCCTTGGCTTGCGCAGACTCTATTTTTACCGTCAATAACGACGCACAAAGTGCGACAGCTGTTACACCTGCTAGTGATAATCCAATTTGAAGCCCCCTTGATTTAACAACTTGATACATCTTTCTTCCCATCTTCACATTCCTCCCATATCGTTCATTTAAAATCATCTCGTGCCCCATGATTTAACTTTCGATTAATTATAACAAATTTCTTTAACTTTTTTAACTGACATTATCCCCCAGAAAAAAAAGACCCCTAACAATCAGGAGTCCTATCAGATTTCACTTTTTATTTTAAGGGTACTCTTAAACACCATGGTGCCACCTCTTCATTTGTTTCGGGCATCAGAGGCAGAGCTATTGTATACATTTTGTTAGTGTCAATGGCGTCTAATTTAATTTGATAAATTCCTTGTGATTCGTCTTTGGGGGCAACAATTAATTGTCCTTCGCGCGCTGCATAATCGTTCATTGTTTCATCAAATAAGACAAGACGCGCTAAATTACGTTCCGAATAAGTCGATGGTATTTTTACAGTGACAACAACCTCATCATTTTGTAATTCCACATTTTCAATCGTGACCTTCTCTGTTGAATTAACCCAAACTTCATCAGAGATGTATTCCGTTAACGGTTTAAATTCTGTCGGTAATTGACCGTTAATATAATACGTCACGTCATCCAATCCATATCCTGCTGCTAGTTCTTGTTCGTTTGGTAAACGTGTAACTTTCTCATATTCATCCGAAAAGATAGGCTTATTCGGTGTCTGATATATTTCATACGTCCAACCATCGACCTGAACATGGCGAGCAATTTCCTCTCTTGGATAAAGTTCTAGCCATTCCAGTCCATCCATATCTGAATCTACCCTTAAGCGCCCTGAATATTCTTTGGATTTCTCATCGAAATTTTCTGAAATAAATGTAGGCTCGTAAATATATCCGTTTGATCCCCTTACAACTAATTGATCTAACTGATAGCGAACCTCGTTAACAGTTTGCCCTTTAACCTCCAATTCAAATGTTGTAGCAAGCGAACTTTTCATCAATCGATTAAGTGAGATAGATGTATCCTCATACGCTGTCTTGACATTAGGGTGAAACTCTTCCGTTCCTTCCAATTTTGCAACCTTAAATTTAAAGTCCCATTTCCCTTCTATAAAGTTATATCCACGCGCAATTCGATTGACTCCTAATTCAATCATCACTTCATCCTTTAAATTAATAGTTGAAAGATCCGCCTCAATAATAATTGCTCCCGTTTTTTCATCAATTTTTCGTACCCGGAAGGCATTCATTGCCTCAGGAATCCTATGATTCACACGTAAACGATAATCTAAATTGAAAAAATCATTCTCATTTAATCCCTCATACCCCTTCAAAAACTCACTTTCTACCGTTAACGCCATAAGAAGAAGATTATCGTCTAATACAACTTCTTCTACCGTAATCACCAAATCTTTATCTGTCATTGACTCGCCAATCTCCGTTGCTACCTTTTGAAATTTTTCGGTTGTCCCCCCAAATAAATACCCTGAAAATTCATTAAAAGACTCGCCAATTTCTTTTAAAGCATTAATAATCGGTGGTTGGTTAAGCCCAACTCCTCCAACTAAACAAAGACTCGCCACTATTGGGACCACTTTCTTAGACTTTATCCCTCCCTTATTTTTCTTCATCTCCTGGTTAGCCCGTTCTATTCCTTTAATCACTGCTTCTTCATACATTTTTGAATTCATCTTAGACATCCTCCTTCAACATCGTCTCAAGTGCTTTTTTCCCTCTTCTTAAATGACTTTTTACTGTATTCGGCTTTAGTTGAAGCCGAATAGAAATATCCTCAATACTTAAGTCTTCAAAATAATGCATCTTAATCACTGACTGATAATCTGGACGTAATTTTTGAATGGCTCGATTCAAATCCATCCGTTCTTCAATTAGGCATCCCTTAGAGGGGGCCTCAAGGTCCTCACCCAACTCATTTAACTCCACCTTGTGCCAAAGATTCATCGCTAAATTAATTAAAATCCTTGTCATCCATGTTTTAAAATACTTCGGTTCCTTTAATTGATGGATATTCAAAAGCCCTCGATAGGCTAACTCCTGAATTAAATCCATCACATCTTGCTCATTTTTCACATATCGATAAGCCATCTGAATGAAATAGTTCTCGTAACGTCTCATTAACTCCAAAAAAGCCAAATCGTCCTTTTTCATCGCGCGCTTAACTAATTGAACCTCTGATAATTGACTGTACCGTTGCTCCCACCTAAAAATCTTCATTTCATCCTCCTTATCTTCCGACCTTTGTCCTCACTCTCTTAGAGTCTATCTCCCTCTAAAAGGTTGCAAAAATATTGTTCTTCATCGAAAATTTATCCTCATGAATATAAATTTTTTAAAATCAAATCCTATTAAGGGTTATTCTATCAATCAAGCACCCTATTTTTCCATAACTTAAGGAGATTATCTTATGAATTATTCAATTGTTTACAGTAGCGTCACAGGTAACACCGCAAAATTGGCTGAGGCAATCAACAATCACCTAGGAGCGAGTTATGTTGGAAAGCCCTCGAATGAGGCATTAAATGCAGACGTCATCTTTGTTGGATTTTGGGCAACTAAAAATTCATGTTCAGCTGATATCCAGGCCTTTATCGAAAAGCTTACTAACAAAAAAGTATTCATCTTTGGAACCGTAGGTTATGATAATACCGACGCTTATTTTGAAGAAATTTTAAATAATGTAAAAGCACTTGTTCCCGCTTCTAATACCATTATCGGTGCCTATGCTTGCCAAGGAAAAGTTTCAGAAAAAAAACAAGAACAGCTCCGAGAAGCCGTCCCTGAAAAATACGAGGCGATTAAAAATAATTTAGCCGAATCCGTCCATCACCCTAACGAAAAAGATATCGACGGACTCTTATCTGCGGTAAAAGCGGCGATTTAAAACCAATGAAAAAAGAGGTTATTGTTTTAAAATAATAACCTCTTTTTTCATTGATACACCTTTTTAAACGTTAAAGCTATGAACAAAGGTCTATAATAGGCAAACTCCCTATTAAAAAATTAGTTGGACCGGTTTCCTAAACGCTCATTTTATCCCCATACATGTTCTGGATTTAAAGCATGTCGTTCAAATAAGTAAATAAGTGAGAATAATAAATGAAATCCATCCGTTCAATTAGTCCCTGCAAACGGTCTTTATCCATTAACTCATCACATGCTCCCTCACCCTATGAGGAATTTTTTTATACAAGCACCGAAGTCTATTCCCCACTTACCTCTAAATATTCAACCTGTGCTCGGTCTCCCCGACCATCATAAGTCATCAAATACTCCACCTTTTTCTCTTTATATTCCATCACGACTTTTAGATTAGGAATCCCTTCTGGAACTCGGCTTCGAACATCTATCACCTGAAACTGTTCAATTACCATTTCATTAAAAACTGGCTCCTCATCAATAAAACGCTCTCCATCATACCAAGTCGAGTAAATCGCAACCGTTGTTCCAACTTCTTTTGGTATAATTAAAAGACGATCACTCCATCCTTCTTCTTCATAGAGCAACACTTCTAATGAATCAAGTTGGGCTAATTGCTCTACTGTTGGCTCATGAATAATGGCTCCGAGTTGATCCTCTGACATCGTCAGGTGGAAAGCATCGACGGCAGAATTAATCGTTGCCTCTACCGGACATTCAATCGATAATTTGATATCCTCTTTTTCGACAAAAACTCCATCTGTTTCAATCGGTGATTGGTTAGAATCATAGGCCACACTCTCCTCCGGTGTCAAAGGAGTTTCTATGATTTCCTCATTCCCATCCACCGAATGACAACCTACCAATAGTGTCATTAAAAACAAAAGCGCTCCCCACTTTTTCATGCCTCTCCCTCCCAAAAAAACATGGTCTCTACTACTATACGCACCTCACTCAAAAATGCGACTAAATTTTTTAAAATTTCTTGATCCTTTCGATTAAAATGATTTCAACTGATTTAAACTATAAGTAAACGATAAGTTATCGCTTAAAACATAGTCTTTGGTTTTGAGTCATTGAATAAAAAAAGGACTCCCTAACCTCATGTTAAATCGGTCAATGATGGACCAACTAATTCTTATTTCCCCTAAAAATTTAATGGACACGTTTATCTTTTCAATGAATTTTCACGTTTTTTATATATTAATACTACCGAGATTTAACCCTATTTATGCTATTCTTTAACTAGAGAATTGTGTGCTAAAAATGTTGTGATAGAATGGAGTTTTTATATATGAGAAAAACCTCTTCCTTAAAACTAGCTTTTACCTCACTGATTTCTACTTTATTAATCTGCCTATCTGGTTGTGAGGGGACGACGTCAACAAACGGGCCCCAATTAAATACAAAAGCTAATTTAAGTCCTGCTCCATTAACCATTGACATACTTGCAACAGGAAAATCCGATTGCATCATCATTCAAATACAAGATAAAACAGTAATGATTGATACAGGACTAGATGAAAATGGAGAAACAATTACCGATTTTTTAAAAAAAGAAAACATTGATACGATTGATTACCTTATTATCTCTCATCTCGATAAAGATCACATCGGAGGTGCAGATATTATCTTAGATGAAGGCATCGAGGTGCAAAACGTCATTCAACCGAACTATTCGCGGGATACAAAACAACATAAAGAATACGTAAAGGCCCTTGAAAAACACGACATTAAGCCGACCCTTCTAACAAGTGATACAGTACTTGAAGTAAATGGCGCAACCATTATTGTTTCCGCTCCGCTAAGAGAGGAATACGAACAATCAAACGACTATTCTTTAATTACCTCTCTCTCATATAAAAATCAGAGTTTTTTATTTGCTGGAGACGCTGAGGCCATTCGAATAAGTGAATTCCTTGCTTCTAATCCTCATGCTTACACCTTATTAAAGGTGCCTCATCACGGAAAATACAGTGACAATCTAGAAGAACTATTACAAATGACAACTCCTGATTATGGCATCATTACGTGCTCAGAAGATGAATATCCGGATCAAAAGGTCCTTGATCTTTTAACAAAATATCAAGTTCAAACATTACTCACAAGTGATGGTCCAATTATTATACGAAGTGATGGTCAACAAATTACGGTTAATCAACAACTCACTTCAACACTTTCCCTTAAACAAAAAGGAGACTAACTTTAGTCTCCTTTTTTCTGTTCAATTTTTTCAATAAGCTGAGAAACATCATTTTTTATCTTTTTAGAAGATTCTAATAACTCATTGGCTACAGACTTAACCTCTTCATTATCCGTTTGCGTTAAAACATTATTAATTAAAATCATCCAAACATCGCATTGTTGCATCACACGATGCAAGTAATCCTCATCTACACTCTTACCTATTAAGGTAGTCGGCTGTTCTGCACCTTCCGATTTAAGCGCAACTAAAATTTGTTGATAAACTTCCTCATAACTAGATAGGTAGGTAGCTTCCTTCTTCTCATCATAAACTAACTGTTGATGAACCTTTTTTTGAGTTTGATTAATTTTATTAATATTAGATTTCAATTCGTGAGTGATGTCATTCACGGATTTTTTTATTTTATTTCGTTCTCCATGTTCTAACTGATTTTTTGATAATGCAATGAGTCCACG
Organism: Turicibacter faecis; assembly: GCF_037076425.1. Taxonomy (NCBI): domain Bacteria; kingdom Bacillati; phylum Bacillota; class Erysipelotrichia; order Erysipelotrichales; family Turicibacteraceae; genus Turicibacter; species Turicibacter faecis. Next base: position 2,365,641 of record NZ_AP028127.1, read on the forward strand.
TTGATGATTCAACATCTGATTTAAAAAATCGGCGTTTAAATCACCCATTTTTTCCTTGGCGCTTAAGCTATTTTGCATCTGTAAGTAAATAAGATCGACCTTTTTCAAATAATCTTGCTGTTTTAAACTTACGCCATCATTAGCAAACACGGTTATGGATAAAAAGAAAAATGAGAAACACACCAATAACGAATATTTAAACCATTTCATCTTATCACCACCTTCTTCATGATTCATTTCTTCCTTAGTATTCGGTTTTTAATCATTCTTTATGTAACGGTTTTAAAGAGGAAAAGTTGTCGAACTCCACTTGTATAATTTAACATTTTTCTCATTAAAAGTTAGCTATACTTAAACTACTGCAAAATCGAATCTTTTTAATTTCCCAACAACTTCAATACAACATATAGACAAGTTAAATTTTAATCGATAGTTTTATTCTATAAATATAATCTATTGATAGAATAATTTTATAAATTACCTATTGGAAAAAAGTATTTTTTAAGTTTAATAATAAAATATTATAAAATTAGTATTATTGTTTTTTTAAAATAGTCATACCATTTTCATGAAAATGGATCATCCAATGAGTTAAAAAAAGGTTAAAAGAAGATAAATAAATTCAATTTAGCGCGGAACTATTTAAAAAGAGAGCACAAATAGAGGAAAGAAGAAGTAAAAAAAAGCAGAGTAACTCCGAAAATCGTCTCTTTTGAATAACGTTAAAAGAACATCTGGAGAAATCACGATTAAAAAGTGTTTAAATTAATCTTCTCGTCCAATTTAGAAAGAGGAAATAAGGAAAGACTATTCAAAAAAAAGAAGATATTTTATAATAAGACTTAGAAAAACAAAACCTATTAGGAGTTGAAAGATAATGAAAAAAATAAATAAGCCAAAACTATCTACTGTTTTAATGGCAGGATCCGCTTTAGCTGCAGGGGTTGGAATTACACTTCTAACAAAAACAATGGTTAAATACAAAGAAAAAAAGGAAGAAGAAAAACAATTAAAAAGTTTAGAAGATGAAGAGTTCAATGATTTATTTGAATAATTAAAAGCACACCTACGAAGGTGTGCTTTTTTTGTCCACAAATTTATTTTGTTGTTTTTATTCTCTTCATTAAATTATCCTCAATTTAAAAAATTTTAAATTGGGGATAAAAAAATTTGCGCCTTATTAGCAACTGTGGATACTAAAAAAGCGATCGATATAAAAATTTAATATCCTCTATTCCAATTTTAATAGATGATTTATACACAGGAAAAAAGATTCCATCCTGAAGAAGAGAAATCTCCATCAACTTTTAATCTTATTAAACCGACTCACAATCTATTAAATTCAAAAAAACAAAGCTTTTTTATCCGTTGATTGTATCCATTATAAAAAATACGACAATCGATACATCAAGTATTTTTTATAAAAATAAAATCTGGGGATAATTATCCCCAGATTAACCTCTATCGTCTACCAAGAAGAGAATCGTTAAGTCCTTCTTTCTTGCGAATAAAAAGATGAGGCACGAATGACCTTTCAATTAAAGGAATCCCCAATTTCATTTTTTCTAAACTGAGGATAACCTGATGATCTTTCAATAGCAGACTTAATTTAACGATTCCCACTTCTTTTTTTATCTTCTCTCTTCTAGAAATGTCCCTATCTTCTCATTTTTTCTCTTTTCCTACATAATTTGTTTATAGAGAAACTGAAAAATGCTTCAATAAAGAATCCTAGATCTTTCACACCTAAAAATGGAGGTCATGAATGAAGTAATCCCGTATAACAGTAGACGATAAAAAGGTAAAAGACCTCTTCCTCTTTCCCTCCCCTTCACCATTCATTTTCATAATGGCTCCTAGCCATTTGCGAACTTCGGTGTATTGTTTCGGTTCTCAATAAAAATTTGTGAGGTGATTTTATGACCCTATTTTATATCAATTTGACGGCCCTTTTTGTTTTCCTTTTAAGCTATAAACTCGAACCACGAAGACTATTAAATGGTTTTCTCTTTAATATCCTTTTTTTAATAAATGCTTTAAACGTTGTCTATCTGGCAATACAGATTCCTAATCTCTTTATTATCTTCCTCCTCGGATTACTGCTTCTTAACCTTCTATTTTTTCTATTCTTCGGCATCTATATCCTAATTATCGCCCTCCTGATTAACGCTAAAATAGTCATGAAACGGGAGCGTAAAACCTTTGCGAACCTCCTCACGCTATTTCTAGCCCTTGGTCTCATCACCTTACTAGGATGCATTTTTATCTGCCTAATCTATCCGATTCCCCGAAAACTTCTTATTTTTCTCAGCGGGTTCGGCCTCGTTGCCTTCTACTATCTCTGCAATCTCCTAAGCTTCCTGAGTATTTCATTCCTCTTTTCAATCAGAAAACCTACTTACCATTATGATTACATTATTGTATTAGGCAGTGGTTTAATCAACAATAAAGTGCCCCCACTACTCGCTAGTCGTATCGATAAAGCTATCCAAATCTATCAGCACCAAAAAAGAAGTTCAACGCCTCCTATGCTCCTCTTTTCTGGAGGACAAGGCCCAAACGAAGAGATCCCCGAAGCGATTGCCATGCAACAATACGCCCTGAATCACAATATTCCCCTTGAACACACACTCGTCGAAACAAACTCCAAAAATACCTACCAAAACATGCAATTCTCTAAACAACTCATGGAAAAAAACCATCCTAACGGCTACCAGACCACCTTCGTAACCAACAATTATCATACCTTCCGTGCTAGCCTGTATGCCAAAGCCATTGGACTAAAAACAGCGGGAATTGGCTCTAAAACAGCAGCCTATTTTTTACCCAATGCTATGATTCGAGAATACATGGCACTCCTCATTATGAACAAAAAACGTCATCTTACCATTACACTCCTCTTTCTAATCTTCGGACTCCTACTAACCCTTTTTATCTAACAACATCCTATTCCTTTTCCAACCTCTCACCCTTTCCCCCATAAAAAAAGCACCCTACCTTATCACGGTGCTCCTTTTAATCCCTATAATTACTACCTACCAAACACCAACTTGGTTAATAATCCTCATCATTGTCTCGCTAAAAAAGGCCACCTACCTTATCACGGTGCCTCTTTTAATCCCTATAATTATTACCTACCAAACACCAATTTTGTTGATAATCCTCATCGTTGTCTCGCTAAAAAAGGCTGTCTACTTCATCGTGACGCCTTTTTTATCCGTGGAATCATTCCCTATCATCCTTTGACTTTGTGGACAACATGTCAACCATCTTCCATTAAAACAGCTAACCATATCCTTAATTGAAAATAAGAGGAGTAAATTTCAACTGATATTAACATCCCCAATCATAAAAAGGATTTAATTCATGTTCCACGTGGAACAAAAATTAAATCCTTTATTTTTTACATCGTCTGCTCACTATGTTTAGTTATAATCATTCGCTCTTCTGTTTCCCTATCAAAGAGATGGATTTGATCTGGATTTAAATAAATATCAATGATTTCTCCACCCGTCTTAGTTGTTGTTCCGTTAATACGTACCACCAGCATTTCTTCTGCTATTTTCACGTAAATATAACTTTCTGCCCCCATTAATTCAACCATGTCGATAACACCTGTAAGTTTAGTATCCCTTGTCGTCTTAGGCACTAAACTAATGTTCTCTGGTCGGACGCCTAAAATAACTTCCCTTCCAAAATATCCACTATTCATTAAATATTTCGCCTGTTCTGGTAATAAGGTTATCTTTTCGTTGCCGCCTAACATTGCAACAGTATTTTGATTCTTGATGACAATTCCATTAAAAAAATTCATTTGTGGACTTCCTATAAAACTTGCAACAAATTTATTTTTAGGATAATTATAAATATTTTGAGGTGTGTCTACCTGTTGAAGAATTCCCTTATTCATGACAACAATCCGCGTTCCCATCGTCATCGCCTCAGTCTGATCATGGGTCACATAAATAAATGTTGTTCCTAGTCTTTTATGTAACTTTGTAATCTCTGCTCTCATTTGGACACGTAGTTTAGCATCTAAATTCGATAACGGTTCATCCATCAAAAAAACCTTAGGTTGACGAACGATAGCACGCCCTAATGCGACCCGCTGCCTTTGTCCCCCTGATAAAGCCTTTGGCTTACGATCTAAAAGTGCCTCAATATCTAAAATTTTAGCTACCTCTCTGATCTTTTCATCAATCTCCTTCTTTGGAAACTTTCTCAATTTTAAGGCAAATGCCATATTATCATAAATGGACATATGAGGATATAAAGCATAATTTTGAAATACCATCGCAATATCTCTATCCTTCGGTTCAACATCAGTCACCAATTGATCCCCAATAAATAAATCCCCTTTAGAAATTTCCTCTAATCCCGCAATCATTCTTAACGTTGTTGACTTCCCACATCCAGATGGACCAACAAAAACAATAAACTCCTTATCCTTAATCTCTAAATTAAAATTACTAACCGCTGTTACCTCATCTTCGTATATTTTATAAATATTTTTTAGTGCTAATGTTGCCATCCTAACCTCTCCTAAACCAATGATTTCAATTTATTCTCTTCAATTATTTCATTCAATAAACTTGGATAGTCCGTAAAAATACCATCAACTTCCGCCCTAATTAACTCTCTCATATGAATTGGCGAGTTAACCGTATATACATTTACATCTAATTGATTTTGGTGGGCCTTTTCAATTAAATCCTTCGTTACCAATTTTAAATGGGGATGAATCGCATCAACCCGCAACGTTTTTGCATACTCAATGATTTGCTCCATCGGTTGATGATATAAGAATCCCGTCTTTATTGTTGCATCTATTTCTTTACATTTTTTTAAAGATTGAGGATTAAAACTCGAAAGTAATACTTTATGTTTAACCCCGTAACGTTGAATTAATTCAATGACCTCCTCTTCCATTCCAAAGTAAGAAATCACGTCTGTCTTTAACTCAATATTTATCGTGATTTCTTGTTCCTTCACCAACTCTAACACTTCCTCAAGTTTAGGAACATAACACTCCTCATGGTCAACAAAGCGTGCTTTTCTACATTTGAATGCCCTAATTTCATCTAATGTTAGGTCTTTAATTAAGCCTTTACCCTGCATCGTTCGTTCAACATCCTCGTCATGAATAACGACCAATTCACCATCTTTTGTCTGATGCACGTCAAATTCAAGTCCAGTCCCTCCACATCTAATTCCTTCCTTAAACGCGATTAATGTATTCTCCGGATAATCCCCGCTAGCCCCGCGGTGAGCAAAATTAATCATCCTATTCCCCCTTAATCAAATTCAATTTCCTCAATGCCTTATAAATTCCATTCAGATGGACCGAATCCGTAATATACGTTGCACGTGCTTTCAATGGATCACAACTATTCCCCATGGCAATCGAGTAATCTACTTCATCAAATATCTCCAAATCATTAAATCCATCTCCAAATGCATAATACATCATATTCTTCATTGTATTTCTTTCCTTCAAAAACTTTATAGCACTCCCTTTAGTGCAACATTTATTGAAAATATCATAGCCTTCCTCCACATCGATAAGTTTTACGAAGTTCAAGAGGGGGTAATTCTTTTTAAATTTCTCAATATCCTCCTGTTTAATATGGGCGTTGATTTGAAAAATTTCATATTCGTCTAACCGATTTAATACATCGTCTTCTAACAGGCTTATTGTCATATTATATTTTTGTGAAAAATGCCGCACCCAATCGTATTCTAACTTCCCCTTACTTTCCGTTAATAAATGAATACAATACGGCGTTTGAGTCTCCTCAAAATAACGTATTAATTGTCTACCTACCCCACAATCTATCGGTTTTTTATAAATGACCTCATCTCGCCTTGTAATCAGTGATCCGTTAGCTGAAATAATGGTTTCGAACATCTGATGAAAATTCTCCTGTTTGACCATTGCCAATGATCTACCTGTTGCAATTGCTAAGTCGATCTTATTATCCCGACTAAGCTTCTCAATTGCATTTAATGTTCCCTCACACATCTTGTTCTCACGTCGACAAACAAGGGTATTATCGACATCAAAAAATATCATCTTATTCATCTTTTCCTCCGGTAATTATCGATTGGCCTTATTGTATTTATCCAATGCCGTATTAATTGTTTTAGCTATATTTTCTATCGCCTTTTTCGTTGTTAATTCATTATTTAAAACTTTTTCAATGTTTTCCTCAATAGTTGCACGTGCTTCAGTTAAAACCCCGAGTAATGCTCCTGATTGATTGTTAGCTTCACGTAATTGGTTAATCGCTGTTTGAAATTCTTTATTATTATTCAAATGCTCAACCATACTTGGGATCTCATAAGCATCTTTTGTTACTGAAAAATATCCCGTTGCTTGTGCCCATTTCGCTTGGCTCTCCGGTGAAACCATGAATTTAATAAACTCAAAAGCAGCCTTGGATTTTTCATCATCACCATTATCCATCACCCATAAAGAAGCTCCACCAATTGAAACACCACCCGTATCTTGGCTATTTACTGAAGGAAAATAGGCCGTCCCTAATTCAAAGGAGTCATCAATTTTACTTTTAATATCAGTCAGGGAAGCCGTTGAGGCAATCATCATTGCTACTTTACCTGATGCAAAAGCATCCTTTATTGCATCCCCATCACGACCAAAACTAATAGCTGCCCCCGAGTCAATTAACTTCTTCCACCCGTCAATAATCGTCGCGGCCCCACCATTCTCATCAAATACAACCTCTGTTGCATTGCCGTCTCGTCCATTTCCTTCGTTCGCATAATCTAATCCCTGTTTCAATAAAAACTGTTCGAAGAACCATCCATAGATTTGCATCGCATATCCATAACGACCGTCTTCCGATAACTTGTTTGAGAATTCAATAATTTGATTAAAATCGGTAGGAGCTATTTCTGGATTGAGACCTACCTCCTCAAAGGCCGTTTTATTATAATAAAGAATCGGAGTTGATGTATTGAATGGCATTGAATATAGCTCACCATCAACGGTGTAATAGTCTATAATATTTTCCTCTAAATGAGAGATATCATATCCATCTTCATCAATTAACGCTTGCATCGGAATCGCATATCCACTATCCATCATCCATTTTGTCCCGATTTCATAAACCTGCATGATATCAGGGCCTGAATGACTAAGCGCTGAACTTTTTAATTTATTAATGGCATCATCATATTCCCCCTGAAACTCTGCAACCACCTGGATATCATCCTGTGAATCATTAAACTCTTTGACTAACTTATTAATAGCCTCTCCGCCTTTTCCCCCCATCGAATGCCAGAAGGTAATCTCTGTCCCTGATGCCTGGTTGCCCCCACTGCACCCGGTTAATAGGGTTATTCCTAAAATACCTGCTACTGCTAATACCTTTTTCTTCATTTTTATTCCTCCTTTTTTATCCCTTCACTGATCCTGCCGTCATTCCAGCGACCAGTGACTTTTGTCCAATCATAAACACTAATATAGATGGGATTAACACTAAAATTGCACCTGCCAATACCACTCCATAATTACTCCCTTCTGCAAATTGAAGCATGCTAATTCCAATCTGAACTGTTCGATTATTCCCATTATTTATAGTTAGTAATGGCCATAGATATTGATTCCAAGTTCCGATAAACGTATAAATAGATAATGAAGCAATCGCCGGTTTAGAAATTGGAATCAATATATTGATTAAAAATTTAAAATGATTACAACCATCAATCTTAGCCGCCTCCAGTAATTCCTTTGGAATTGTTAAATAGAATTGACGAATTAAAAAAATTCCCATAGCAGACGTTAGAAATGGAATAATTAATACATATAAGTGATCCGTCCACCCTAATGAACTAACAGTTAGAAAGTTAGAAATAATAGTTGTTTCCGCTGGAATCATCATCGTCGACAAAACCAATAAAAACAATAACCTCTTATATTTAAATTCATAAAAAGCAAAGGCATAGGCTGCTAGACTCGAAGTAATGACTTGGCCAATAGTTACCAAAATAGAAACCACTAAACTATTTATCAAAAATCGAAGTAACGGCACCGGATTTAAAGCCTCTTTATAATTCTCTACATTTAAATGACTTGGAAATAATTTAATTGGATATTGAGCCATTTCCCCTTGGGACATAAAACTTAACGAGAGTGCATACAGCAAGGGAGAAATAATCAATAAACCACAAATAATATTTAATCCGGTTAGGATGATACGATTTCTCTTATACATTTTCATTATTGGTAATGAACCCCCTTCTTCTCAAACTTAAACTGGACAAGTGTCACAATCAACATCATGACAAATAAAACAAGCGCCTGTGTACAAGCCGTTTCAAACCGTCCATTAAAGAAGGCTTCACGATAAATAGAATGGACAAGAACATTGGTTGAATCTCCGGGTCCACCTTGCGTTAACAACTTTATTTGCCCAAAAGCTTGAAAACTATTAATCAGATTCATAAAAATAACTAAAAACAGTTGGGGAGATATCATTGGAATAATAATATGCTTCAATTTGTGAAAGAAGCGTGCCCCATCAATTGCCGAACTTTCTAATAACTCACTTGGAATATTACGAAGACCTGTAGTTAAAAAAATAAAATTAATCCCTAAATTTAACCAAATCGTTACAATAGAAATAGAAAACAGTGCATAGTTAGGATCCGTTAACCAACCAATTTCCTTTCCCAAAATAAAATTTAAAACTCCATTCGTTGGATGAAAAATCATGGTCCAAATAGCGGCTGCGGGTGCAGAAGCAATGGCCATAGGTACCGAAAACATTAACTCATATACCCGATTTCCTTTTAATTTGTTGTTTGCTAATAAGGCTAAAATTAAACCGATGACTACTGATGGAATGGAAACTAACAATACAAATTGAAATGTCACCACCATTGAGCGGTAAAAATCCGGACTAGTAAATAATTCATTAAAGTTATCTAAACCTACAAATGCCTGGATTTCCCCACGTAAATTCGTTCGGGATAAACTTAGAATAATTGTTTTAATAAATGGATAAAACACAAAAACCGCAAATACCGAAAATGCAGGTATTAAATAAAAAACAGGCTCTAGTTTCCCTAATCCCAATCTTTTCTTTTTTTTCACGTTGTCCTCTTCCATAGGCATTATTCCCATTGAATACATTGCCCGTTTTTCCATACAAGCCCCTCCTAATTAAAATAAATATTACATTATTAACTATATCACCCGTATTTTAACTGTTCATGAATAAATTGTTAATTATTGTTAATTTACATTAATTATTTGATAACATTATTAATTAAACGTCGCTCCTGTATGAAAGAAAAAAAGCCAAACGATCCTCATCATCGTTTGGCTTTCCTATTATTCTTCTACAAACTCAATTATCCCTTTTCCTAATTTATTAATACGAGCGAGGGAATAAACCTCATATCCTTTATCCATTAACAATTGGCGTCCAGGTTGGAATGACTTTTCAATCACAATTCCAATCCCCGCTACTTGTGCCCCCGCTTCCTCAACCAAACGGATGGCTCCAAGTGCCGCTTCTCCATTTGCTAAAAAATCATCAATAATTAAAACTTTATCTTCGTTAGAAATATATTTCTTTGACAGTGTCAATTCATAATCCGTTGCCTTTGTAAAAGAATGAACTGTTGTTTGGTACACATCATCCTTTAATACTTTAGAGGCCTGCTTCTTTAATGTCACCATCGGTAAATCCATTTGGATCGCCGTCATGACAGTTGGAGCAATACCTGAACTTTCAATTGTAAAAATTTTCGTTACCCCATGGTCCATAAAATAATTTTTAAATTCTGTCCCAACCTCATACATTAACTGGGCATCCACCCCATGATTTAAGAAAGAATCAACCTTTAATACTGTTTCATTTAATGCCATTCCATCCTTTAAAATTCTATCTTTCAAACTCTTCATCTAAGCAACCTCAACTTTCTTAATCTGCACTTTTTTGGGTTTCATATCTTTTAAAACTAAATTTAACACAAGCGCCACAATCGTTCCCGTTGAAATTCCTGACGCAAAAATCATCTGCAAAGCCTCTGGTAATCCTGAAATAACTTCCGGTCTAAATGTCACTCCAAGACCTAATGCTAAAGAAGCGGCGATAATTAACAGATTACGATCGGTTAACTCTACACGACTCAATGTCTTAATCCCCGCAGCAGCTACCATACCAAACATCACTAATCCTACTCCACCAAGAACAGGTTGTGGAATACCATTGATAAGTCCCGCTAACTTAGGAAATAATCCTAGGCAGACTAATAAAATTCCCGCCATTAAGGCCACATGCTTACTCGCAACTTTTGTTAACGAAATTAATCCTACATTTTGACTAAATGATGTATTTGAGAAAGAACCAACAAGTCCTCCACAAATACTCCCCACTGCATCAGCTAAAATCCCTGAACTCATTTTCTTATCCGTCATCTCGACATCTGATGTTTCACCAATTGCTTTTAAACATCCAACCGTCTCAATTGTCGTCACAAAATAAGCCGGAATAAAGGCAAGCACGGCTTTCGCATCAAACGTAATCCCATACTCCAAAATATTCGGAATCGCAAACCAACTCGCCTCCGTCACCGCCGTAAAATCAACCAATCCTAACGGAATACAAATCACATACCCCACAGCCATCCCAATTAAAATTGCCGCGCTACTAATGATTCCTTTTCCATAGCGATTTAAGAGTAAGGTCACACACAGAACAATCATGGCAATTGAAATATTTAATAAACTTCCATAATCACTTGCACCACTTCCCCCTGCAGCCCAATCGATCGATACTGGTAAAAGGGTTAATCCAATCAAGCAAACGACCGTTCCTGTAACAAGCGGTGGAAATAACTTCATTAATGGCTTAATAAAGAAACTTAACACAACCTCGAACAATGAACCCAGGATCGTTGCCCCAACAATTCCCGCCATTCCAAGCGTTGAACCTACTGAAATCGCAGGTGAAACAAACGTAAAATCCGTTCCCATAATACAAGCTACTCGCGATCCAACAGGCCCGATTCCGCGAGCTTGAATAATTGTTGCAACACCAGCTGCCAAAATAGACGCACTAATTAAGGTCGTTGTCATCTGACTATCAAACCCTAAAGCCCCTGCAATAACAAGTGGTACCACGACAATCCCTGAAAATGCTGCAAATACGTGTTGCAATCCAAATAGCAATTTCTTTAAAAAAGCAGGATTATCCTCTACCCCATAAATTAAATTTGTCTGACGCTTCATCTCTTCCATACAACTCCACTCCTTTTTACTTTTATCTCCAAATAAAAAAGCAGCACCCACGTTGGCCGAGGTGCTGCTAAACAAGAGATGTCCCCATCTCTAGTCATCAACAACGCCTCGTAGTCCGCACTTTTACGGTTTGCAGGTAGAAACGCCCAGTCCATATCACCAGGTATATACGAGTCTTTATTTCATTTAATAAAGGTATTATAGTATGTCTGTGCAAAAAACACAACCTCTTCCTGGAAAATTTGTAAATTACTTCTCCTATTTTCATTTTTTACCCCCTTTCATAAAACTGTGGATAAAAAAAGACCGCGTTAGCAGTCCTTTCAATTATTAATGGTAGATTTAGTCTTACGTAAAAAAATGTCTTCTTCCTTTAACGGTAACACCTAACAATGTTAGCTGGATTGAACCTCCCACGACTAAAGTTACGAGTGTTCTTACGCTCTCCTAAAAGGTCCATTTATGACTTTAATTTAGAAAGTTGATCGTAAATAAATGTTGTACAACTAAAGATAGAAGCGATCGTCGCTGAAAATCCCACTAACATTAATAAAATTTCAAATTCATTAAATATATTAACGAATTCGATTCTTGTTATCCAAGAGATACTAAAAAATAAAGTAACGACTGAAGTCAAAAACAGAAGTATCCACAGCTTTAAATATTTTCCCATTTATTATCCTCCCTTTTCATGAGAAATGATTATTTTTATCTTAATCACTTCAACTATAAAATCAGCGGCGACATTCATTTACCACTTATACCTAATCCCCATGAATATATCATATTTTAATAAAATTTCCTAAGACTTGTGGCAAATTAGACAAAAAATGTTGCAGTTTGGATTTCCTCTTCATCTTCTGACCACCTTTTCTAACTTAATCAATAAAGATGGTTTCCTAAACATCACGATACCTCTTCATGAATGGATTAAACTCTAAAAAAAGTGGACGTCTCGTCCACTTTTTAATTCCATCGTAACCCTTTAGGATAATGATTCTTCAACATATGATTCGCAAGTTTCGCCCATCCAAGCGAATACCCATCGACGCAGATTAAATACCAACCTTTCTCACCTTCAAAAGGAAGGGTTCCTCCTCGTAGATACGTCGCGATTTCTTCACTATCTGCCGCAAGCGAGATGGAATGTTTAACATCTGCTTGATTTAATGAAAGCGCTAAGGCATGAGACGGTTCAAAACGATTCTTCTTCATCGTTCCCAAATGCCATCCCGCACGTACCACCTTTAATCCATCAAAAGATAGCATACCTGAGGGAACAATATACAACTGATCGCCAAATAAAACATAATCCCCTGAAGGAACATTGATAAACGTCTCCTTCGCAAACTCTAAATAGGGCGCTAGCTTCTTCTTATCCTTTAACGGTTTAACAAACTGACGTTTCGGTTCACGAACCTCAGGATCTTCCATCTTCTTTAAGACAGCCACATAATGCCCTTCCCCATGAACTCGATGTGGCCATAAACGATACGTTCGCTTAATCTCCTCCATCTCATACCCTGACCATTCCACTCGCCCTTCGCTAAATCCTTCATAACTATCCACAGATTCAATTTTAAACTCTGGATGTCGTTCAATGAATGAAGCAATCGCCTGCTCATTCTCCTCTGGTGCAAATGTACACGTTGAATAAACCATACGCCCACCTGGTCGTAACATCGTTGCCGCCTCTTCTAAAATATCCGCCTGACGGCTTGCACAATTCAATACATTATCAAGGCTCCACTCCTCTTGCGCTACCTCATCCTTTCTAAACATCCCCTCACCCGAACATGGCGCGTCTACGACGATTCGATCAAAAAAAGAAGGAAAATGCTTCGCTAACGTTTGAGGACTCTCATTTAACACAACTGCATTTTTAACCCCCATACGCTCAATATTTTGCGAAAGAATTTTAGCGCGTTGTGGATAAATTTCATTGGTAACTAACAATCCATCATTCTGTAACTGAGAAGCAAGATGCGTACTTTTTCCACCTGGCGCCGCACATAAATCCAACACACGCTCCCCAGGTAAAGCCCCTACAAACGTTCCAACCGACATCGCACTCGGTTCCTGAATATAATAAACTCCCGCTTCATGATACGGATGCTTTCCTGGACGATCAGCTTGCTGATAAAAAAAGCCTTCTAAAACCCATGGAATAGGTGTTAAATGCATATGATTTATCTTTATAAAATGATCCTTATCGGTTTTCAATAAATTAAGTCGTAACCCTAGTGATTTCTCCTGCTCATAACTTTTTATAAATAAATCATACTCATCTTGAAGTAACTCTTGCATCTTATCTAAAAAGTCCTTTGGTAATGACATCATCGCTCACCCTTTCCTAATGTTCCTAACTATCTATCGATTATAGTACAAAACGTCTCCCCATTAAAGAATCAGTGCATTGAAAATACTGGAAATTAGAGCGTTGATTCTCCATAAAGAAACTCCCTCTTATAACATAAAAAAAGGCGTTCTATTTGAACGCCTTTTAACTAGATTTTTTTAACGAATTCTGATTTTAAGCTCATCGCTCCAAATCCATCAATTTTACAATCGATATCGTGTCCATTTGTTGAATCATGAACTAAACGAATTCCCTTAACTTTAGTTCCTTGCTTAATCGCTGAAGAACTTCCTTTAACTTTTAAATCTTTAATAACTGTTACTGTATCTCCATCTGCTAATACATTTCCATTCGCATCACGAATTACATTCGCTTCTGCTGCTTCAGCATCTGCCGCTGGATTCCACTCGTAAGCACACATTGGACAAACTAACATACTTCCATCTTCGTAAGTATATTCTGAATTACATTTTGGGCAATTTGGTAAAGCTGACATCTAAATTCCTCCATTCAAGCAAATCTCATAACTCAATATCATATCATAAAATACCTATTTTTTCAAAGTTGTCCTATTAAACAACCCTTATCTGAATCATTTCTTTTCTAATCAACCCCATGTTTAAACAACTTCATCACTGTATAGATATAATTTGCACCTAATCATCCAAATTAATTCTTTCAATCCTTATTTCGTTATCTTCTACCCACAAAAATGCCATCGTTAAAGGTAAAGAAAATCGTCGTCTTCCACAACTTCCCGGATTTAAAAATAATACTCCCTCTCTTTCCTCCTGCTCATACCGATGAGAATGCCCATAGATCACCACATCTATTCCAGCTAACTTATCAGGAATATTCCTTTTATCATGCACAACATAAATCAAACACTGATTCATTTCTATTTCTAAATAATCTGGAAGATCCAATAAATCGTTATTGCCTCGCACGACAAATGTCTTAGTGATCTGATTTAACCTATTAATCACCTCTTCTCTTAAAACATTATGTGTATCAGAAATAATACCAATTTTCAAAAATATCATCCTCTCATTCTTACGTTCCACGTGGAACATTTAAATTTATCTTACTGATATGAAAAAAAATGCCACATGTAACACTCGGATCATCCAGCAATGAAAAGGGCACCGTTCAAATGATTAAGAACTAGAGGCTGCCTTCCTCTTCCATTATTTATAATAACTAGCTCCCTTTAATTATACTTCCAATGATTAAAAAATTTTTATCCTCTATACTCTGATAGAGTCTAGACTCCGTCAAAACAAATATTACTACCCTAACATCACTGTTTCAATTATTCTAATATTTTAGGTAATATGATGCCAATCTCTAGACCAATGATTATGAACACTCCTGAATCTAAACTAGAAGAGGCATTCGATAACTCCCTTGAAATTTCAGTAATAAGTACTTTAACTAAGAAAAAAATTTCTTCTCAAAGCTTCTTCCGTTAACATTAGTAATCTTATAGAAACCTAAACTATATTAAATGAAGTGATTCCAAAATGTCTGACTTATCTCCATTTTAAAATTTAATAAACTTAACTCGTTTATCGTTAGAAACAAATACTATGATGAGTATTGCTCTCTTGAAAAATCTACTTAATTTAAATCAACTATTATTATATGAAAATTTCATCTCGAATATTCACTCGCTCCATGACTGAATAATTTTAACTTTATTAACTTTATATTCAAATAAAATTAGCAACTACCGTTGGAATTATTATTCATTTATGCTCATCATAGCTCTAATCATTCTATCCTTAAAAATCTGACTAATCTACAAAAACTTTTTCTAAATCAAAGTTCTCTCAATGATTTTAGCATTTTAGAAAACCTCATTCACTTACATCAGCTACAATTAATAGATACAAATATCTCCAATCTAAATCCCATCAAAGAATTAACCCACTTAACCGATTTATCCCCTATATATGTATATCCAATGTTTTTGCCCTTCTTCATATAATTGTACAGACTTTCTGTGGATAACAATCATATATTATATAGAAACAGATATGTTTCAATTATTCTAATACTGGATGTGATACTATGCCAACCCCTAACTCAGGGATTGTTAATATCCCTGATCCCCAGTTAAAAGCTGCTATCTGTGAAGCCTTAGGAGTACCAACAACGACCGATTTAACGGAAGAAGAACTCTAACAGTTAACTACCTTAGACGCAAAAAATAGAAATATCTCTGATCTTACAGGATTAGGTCATCTCACAAACTTAGAAACGCTCGAACTACAAGGAAATCTAACTTCTTCAATCACAGAATTAGAACCACTAGTTAAACTACAAACACTTATCCTATCTAATAATCAAATATCATCACTAGAATTATCTCCATTAAAATACTTAAAAAACCTAACTCATTTGGAACTAGAAAATAATCAACTTATTACGATTTCAGATTTAGAGGGTTTAACAAAACTAACCTATTTATCCCTCGATCGAAATAATATCAGTGACATAACGCCTCTTAGACCGTTAGTCTCTCTTGAAACCTTAAAACTGATGGCTAATAACATTGGTACCATCAGAGCAATCGAAAATCTAACAAATTTAAAAAACTTAGATATTAGCCAAAATCGTATCAACAATATTACACCGTTAAAAGACCTACTTCAGCTTGAAAGTTTATCCATGTCTTATAACAAAATACGTGATATCTCTAGTTTACAAGATTTATCAAACTTAAAAGAACTCCAAGCAGGTGGAAATGAAATATCCGATATCTATGCTCTAGCAGACCTTCAAAATCTGGAACAATTAGAGCTTCCGATTAATCAAATTACTGATATTTCCCCCCTAGCAAATTTGAAAAACTTAAGTGACCCTGTCTTATATGACCAACAAATAACACTACCAACCCAAGTTTCCTATACACATAACCTTTCGGTGAGTAACCCTCTTATCAATCGCTTAAGCGAAACAATTCGACCATCTGAAATCAGCGATAATGGTCAATACAATTCTGCAACAAACTCGATCGAATGGACGAACCTTAATGGAAAGGGAACACTAAGTTTTATATTCAACGTTGATTATGCTAACCCCAGTAGTTTCTCTGGGATTGTTTATCAACCTTATTTAATTCTAAGTGGAGCCACTGGTCCAGCAGGACCTCAAGGGGCCACTGGGCAAACTGGTCCCCGTGGATTAACCGGAGCTACTGGACAAACCGGGGCTACTGGACAAACCGGTCCTCGTGGATTAACCGGAGCTACCGGACCTCAAGGGGATACTGGACAAACTGGTCCCCGTGGATTAACCGGTTCTACTGGACCTCAAGGAGCCACTGGACAAACTGGTCCTCGTGGATTAACCGGAGCTACCGGGCCTCAAGGTCCTCGTGGGGCTGAGTTTTCAGGTGATAATAGACAATATATTTCAAAACCTCATTCAGAACTCTCTATCCGTCCTAATGATTTTATTCCCGTCTATCCGATTTTGAATATCGATTTTGGGGACAATAATAATCTGCATTCTAGTAAATTACACACAACTATTGAACTTGATCCCCATTCTATCTACCTTATCACCTATCATACATCAGCCTATCACTGTCATAACTGTGATAACCTTCCTATTAGTGTAGAATTAATGACTAACTATAAAAGATGTCTGGGATCAAAAGCGATCGTTACCGCAGATGAAAGACAACTAGTCGAACTAAGTGGTACTATTGTCTTAAAAACCACGGATATCACTTCTCTATCTCTCGTTAATACATCTAAAATAGATGTGCATTTTATCTACACATCCATCGCAATCATTAAAGTTAATGAAGAATAATCCTCTTCATTCTTAAAAGGGATGAGTTGGCCTAATGGCACGACTCATCCCTTTTTGTATACCATCTAAACGTGATTCCCCCTATAAAACAGGACTCCAACGTATTGAATAGAATAAACTAAAAATTATTCCGACATGAGTAGCCCCCTTTACCTCTCCGTCATAAATATTCATCATTTTTCTGACATAAAATATACTTTCCAATCCCTCTTGCTACCCCATCCTGACTTACGCTATCTGTTACCTGCTTAGCATGCCTCTTTACATTCTCTGCAGCATTCCCCATCGCAATGCCACATCCGACTGTAGCAAGCATCTCAATATCATTTTCCCCATCACCAAAAGCATAGCTCTCCTCAATCGGAAGATTCAAATACTCCAGCGCTTTTAAAATTCCAGTTGCCTTATGATTCTCTTTATAATAGACCTCTAAATGACTAGGGTGAATACTGTGAAAAAAGCCATACTCTTCATAGTTTTTTAACCATTCCTTGCATTCCTCTATCACTTCACTCGTCTTCCCAAATATTTCGAATTTATAAATCTCTAAGTCTTCTAAACGATACTCACTCTCAAAGTAGCTTCTTGGAATATGAATACTCTCATAAAACTCATAAAACTCCTGACTCTTTTTATCCAAATAACTGTTTCTTTCACCAACTAATACATATTGGATTCCCTTATCATCCAATATGTCAGCAAACATCTTCACAAACCGTTTATCCATCGCTTGATTATAAACAACCTGATCCCTAACAATAACCTGCGCACCATTAACTAATACATATCCATCAAAACCAAAGTTTCTTATCTCCTCATCTAAAAAAGAATATGGCCTTCCAGTCGCAATAAAAACAAAATTTCCTTCATCCTGTAACTGACGAATAGCACGTTTAACCCGCGACGAAATCTGCGTCACTCCATTCAATGTATCAATCAACGTCCCATCAATATCGAAAAATATAGCCTTCATCAATTCACTCCTCCTTCACCACTACTATATCTTGCCCCTCTTATTTTCGTCAATCAAAGAGATAAAGACTGATACATTGTTCCTAAACTTCCCCTTAATTTCACATCAATCTGAAATCATTTGACACGTTTTATTCTTCCTCAAGATGCCGGTCATCTACAATCGAAAGAATCTCATCAATATAATTAATATTTTTCCTATAATCTTTTTTAAAAATAGAACTAAATAAGACGTCTAACATATATTGCATCGCAATGTGTGAAGAAAAATGAGAAATACGATTCTTAAAATCTTCTCGATCACTTAAATATAATCGGTTCTTAATCGCACCATTTGAAGTTGTATTTCCTATCCGACCTACTAAAATCATTTCGACTTTATTTCTACTCAACATCTCTATAATATCCGGTAAAAAGACAGCTCTCCCCGAATAAGAAAGTAACATAGCCACATGCTTACTATTAGATGCTGCTGCTGTATATCGTTGTTCATAAAAAGATTTTGGACAATTGACAACGCGTCCAATTGTCCTCATTTTATCTTGAAAATTCTCCGCAATATTTAAATTGTGAGCATAGGTATAAATATCAATAACATCCGCCACATGCAATAAATTAACACACCTCTCTAGCATGTCCACATCAATAGAATGGAACGTGTCCCTCACAGTAGCCTCGTACAAATCTAACAAACGTTTAGCAACCATAGCATGATTATCTGTTTCTAAAAACGGAAAATTCGCATCAATAGATTTATCCTTTGTACCCAGTGATAAATCTTGAATCAACTTTAACTTTAGTCCATTATATCCATCAAAACCTAACTTTTTACAAAAACGGTGAATCCCCGATTTTGAAATAAAAGTCTGATTAGCCAGTTCCTGAATAGATAATTTTTGAATTAACCTTTTATTCTTTATAATAAATTGTGCCAATTTGTACTCGGTCGGCGTCAACCTATCGCAACACTTAACCATATTCTCAAAAGTCATTCCATCACCTTCTCCTAAAAATTAAAAAAAGGAGTTACATAACTCCATTAATGATTACTTATGATACGGTTCATTATGATTAATACGATATGCTCGATACACCTGCTCTAATAAAATCAATTTAAAGAGTTGATGGGGAAAGGTCATCTTTGAAAAGCATAACTTATAATTTGCTCGCTTCTTCACCTCGTCAGATAGGCCCAAAGATCCACCGATAATAAAGGCTACATTACTCTCCCCTCTTAAGGCTAACTGGCTTAACTGTGTTGCAAATTGCTCTGATGTTTTCATTTCCCCCTGTAAATCCATAGCGATAACATACATATTATCTTTTACCTTATTTAAAATTAGTTTTCCTTCCTTCTCCTTAATCAATTCCATCTCCCGCATAGAAGCCTGATCTGGCGTTTTCTCATCTGGAACCTCAACCATTGTTAATTTACAATATCTTGATAATCGCTTTGAAAACTCATCAATTCCTAACTTAATATATTTCTCCTTAATCTTACCAACAGAAATAATCGTAATATTCATAACATAACGCCTCCAATTTGCTCCTAATACTATTTAAAAGCAAGTTCTCTCTCCTAGAAATCCTCTTCGTCTTCAATCATCATACCCTCTATAATTTTATACACAGCCTCCTGCTTGCAATAATCACAACTATGACTAAGCTCCACTTCCACCAAAATAGGCAGCTTTCCATACTCATCTAAATATCGATCCATTGCCTCTTCAATATGTTCTAAACAACTATACATAAAACCCCTCCTATTATAATTGAATAACCTTAGATGGTTGCATCGGATATGTCATATACAAATTTAAACAATCCAAATTAATATTTTCTTCTCGTAACACATGTCGGACCGTCATCATAGCCAAATCAGGTAAATTCGCCTCTTGACTCAAATGGGCTAAATAAATATGTTTTGTTTTATCCCCGATTAACTGACTCATCGCATAAGCCGAATCTTCATTTGATAAATGGCCGCAGTCATCTAAAATACGTTGCTTTAAAGCCCATGGACGATTACACATCTGAAGCATCTCCACATTATGATTCGTCTCCATAATATAAACATCCGCATTACCGAGGGTTTTTAAAATATCTCCTGTAATATATCCTGTATCAGTCACATAAACCAGTCTCTTATCTTCCTGTTGAATCATATATCCAACAGGATCAACCGCATCATGAGAAATTCGGAAGGGCATCACAGATAAATCGCCTAGCTGTATCCACTGATCTTTTTCGACGGCCATCGTTTGTTCTACATCAGGTTTAATAATTTTTTTTCGATACATTTCCTCAATTGTCTTCTGTGTTGCACATACGTTTAACTTCCATTTTCGTGTACAAACACCAACACCTTTAATATGATCACTATGTTCATGAGTAATCAAAATATGCTCTATTTTATTTTCATCAAAACCACTTTGTTTAATTAATTCCTGTAACTTTTTTAAAGATAAACCATTATCTATTAAAATTGCCGTTTGGTCGGTTTCTATAATTGTCGCGTTTCCTACACTGCCGCTTGACAACACACAGATTTTCATTCTATCACCCGATTTCAACACATTTTTCTTAATGATTCATTTTAACATTTTTATTCCGTTTAATCTAGTCCTACGCTAAAAACATTCTTTTCCTCAAAAAAAGGAGCTTTCGCTCCTCCTTTAATCTCTATTTAATTACCTCAAGATTACGCATATATGGACGTAAAGCTTCCGGAATTACGATGCTTCCATCTGCTTGCTGATAATTTTCAATAATAGCGGCAACCGTACGACCAATTGCTAAACCTGAACCATTTAATGTATGAACAAATTCAGGTTTAGCCTTCGCATCGCGACGGAACTTGATGTTAGCGCGACGTGCTTGGAAATCTTCAAAATTTGAACAAGAAGAAATCTCTTTATACGCATGATAAGATGGCAACCAAACCTCAATATCATATGTTTTTGCTGCCGAGAATCCAATATCTCCTGTACATAACTCAATTACTCGATAAGGTAACCCTAATAATTGTAATACTTTCTCAGCATTAGCCGTTAAACTTTCTAACTCTTGATATGAATCTTCTGGCTTAACAAACTTCACTAATTCTACCTTATTAAATTGATGCTGACGAATAATTCCTCGTGTATCTCGTCCCGCTGATCCAGCCTCAGCACGGAAACATGGACTATAAGCTGTATATTTAATCGGTAACTGTTCACCATTTAGAATCTCATCGCGGTGTAAATTTGTAACCGGAACCTCTGCTGTTGGGATAAGGAAATAATCTGAATCTACTAGCTTAAACGCATCTTCTTCAAATTTAGGTAATTGTCCCGTCCCTGTCATACTCGCACGGTTCACAATAACCGGAGGTAAAATTTCCGTATATCCATGATCTCCCGTATGTAAATCTAACATAAAACTAATTAAGGCACGCTCTAAACGCGCTCCTAATCCTTTATAAACCGCAAAACGACTTCCCGTGATTTTCCCAGCACGTTCAAAATCAATAATATCTAACTCAGTAACTAAATCCCAGTGAGCTTTTGGTTCGAAATCAAAATGAGTTGGCTCTCCATATTTACGAATTTCTACGTTATCATTTTCATCTTTCCCAATAGCAATTGTTCCACATGGAACATTTGGGGTAATTAATAATAAATTTTTAATTTCTTCATCAATTTGACGTAATTTTTCATCTAATTCTTTAACTTTTTCACCAACACCATTCATTTGTGCAAGTAATTCAGACGCATCCTTTTTTTCACGTTTATATTGACCAATTAATTTTGATACCTCATTACGATTTGATTTTAATTGTTCAACCTCTAAAATAATATTTTTACGTTGCTCGTCTAATTCAGTGATTTTATTTAAATAACTGAAATCACCACCGCGTGTCCCTAAACGCTCAATCGTGCCTTGTAAATCTTCTCTTACTCGTTTTAAATCTAACATCGATATTCCTCCTATAAGCTCATTTGATTAGTTAGTTCAAACGCAAAAAAGTCCCGTCCCCTGACTTAGGGACGAGACTTAACCCGCGTTGCCACCCTAGTTGCTTATCAACAGATTCATAACAAATCATTTGATAAAACCACTTGTAAAGATAACGGTTAAACCGTGAATGAATACTAAATTTCTTCATTCCACTCCTAGGTTGATTCCTTATTACTTACTGTTCAGTTTCCACCGACCACTGACTCTCTAGGCAATAAAAGTAAAAAGTACTACTCCTAATCAATGCTTTTTTATTTAATTGTACTATAGCACTAAGACCTTTTTTTGTCAATATTAGTATATTAATTGTATTATATTATATACCTCTTTAACACAAATTATTTCTTTTTTACTATTCTGACTCTGGTTTATTGTCTAACTCTGCTCCTTCAGCAACCTTTTGGACTTCTTCACTAACTAGTTGTGACTCGTCAGACTCCTCATGTTCAACAATTGCAACACTAGACACTAATTGTTCATCAGTTAGTCGAATTAATTTTACCCCTTGTGTTGCACGGCCAGTTTGTGAAATTTGTTGAATTGGTGTTCGGATAATAACCCCTTTATTTGTTACAATTATTAGATCCTCATCCCCATTTACAGCCTTCATGGCCACTAATGTTCCGTTTTTATCCGTGATAGTTAACGTTTTAACACCTTTTCCACCACGTTTTGTTTTGCGATATTCTTTAATTGAAGTTCGTTTACCAAATCCGTTCTCTGTTACTACAAGAATTTCTTGGTCCGTTGTGACCATTTCCATTCCAATTGCAACTTCATCTTCCTCTAAGAAAATACCTCGAACACCAGCTGCTGTACGTCCCATTGGACGAACCTCAGTCTCATCAAACCAAACAGCTTTTCCACCACTAGAAGCAATAATAATATCATCTTGTCCAGATGTTTTTCTTACCCCGATAAGTTCATCGTCTTCCCTTAACGATAGGGCAATAAGACCATTCGTTCGGATATGTCCAAAGGCCGATAAAGTAGTACGTTTTACGACACCAAATCGTGTAGCAAAGAATAAAAATTCATCATCATTAAATTCTTTAACTGGGATAATTGCACTAATGTATTCATCCTGCGCGATTTCAATAATATTTACAATAGGTAATCCCTTAGCCGTACGCCCGTATTCCGGAATCGTATATGCCTTTTTCTGATAAACTTTTCCCTTACTTGTAAAGAACAGTAAATGATCGTGGGTAGATGTTGATAATAATTCTTTTACATAATCATCATCATGCGTCCCCATTCCTTGGACCCCTCGACCTCCACGATTTTGAGATCGATACGTTGATATCGGTTGACGTTTAATATATCCATTATTAGTCAAGGTGATAATAACTTGTTCCTCTGGAATTAGATCTTCATCTTCAATATCAAAATCAGAACCCCGAACAATCTGAGTGCGACGCTCATCACCATGTTTTTGCTTAACTTCAAGTAATTCTTCACGAATGATTGCATGAACACGTGATTCATTCGCCAAAATATCTTTTAAATCAGCAATTAAAACGACTAAATTTTGATATTCATCTTCTATTTTACCTCGTTCTAATCCTGTTAAACGGCGAAGGCGCATCTCTAAAATAGCTTTCCCTTGACGTTCCGATAAAGAGAATTCTGACATTAATGAATTTAACGCTTCTTCATCATTAGAAGAACCACGAATGATTGCAATAATTCGATCAATATGATCCAAAGCAATACGTAATCCTTCTAAAATATGAGCACGATCTTCGGCCTTATCCAAGTCGAATTTTGTACGACGAACAATAACTTCTACCTGATGTTTAATATATTCTGAAATAATCTCTTTTAGGTTCAATACTTTAGGCTGCCCATCGACTAAAGCTAACATATTAATACCGTAGGAAACCTGTAATTGAGTTAACTTAAATAAATTGTTTAACATCACCTGTGGATTAACATCTTTACGCAATTCAATAACAATACGTGTTCCTTCACGATTCGATTCATTTCGTAAATCCGTAATCCCATCTAAACGCTTTTCCTTAACTAACTCAGCAATTTTCTCAATTAAACGTTCACGATTAACCTGATAAGGAATTTCAGTTACTAAAATAGAATATTTGCCACCATGACCTTCAACGATTTCACATTGAGAACGAATCATAATTGATCCATTTCCTGTTTCGTAAGCTGAACGAATTCCTTTCGTACCTAAAATTAGCGCACCTGTAGGTAAATCAGGCCCCTTAATAAACTGCATCAAACCCAAAATATCAATTTCAGGATTGTCCATATAAGCTAAACAACCATCAATAACTTCCGATAGGTTATGAGGTGGAATATTCGTGGCCATACCGACTGCTATCCCGGTTGTCCCATTAACTAGTAGACTTGGAAACCTTGCCGGTAACACAACAGGTTCTTGTTCCTCACCATCAAAGTTAGGTTGGAAATCAATCGTATTTTTATTAATATCCCGCATCATTTCCATTGCTAATTTCGACATTCTCGCTTCAGTATAACGCATTGCGGCCGCTCCATCGCCATCAATCGAACCAAAGTTACCATGCCCATCAACTAAAGGATAACGATAACTAAAATCTTGTGCCATACGTACCATCGCATCATAAACAGATGAATCGCCGTGAGGATGGTACTTAGCGATAACATCCCCAACAATACGGGCAGACTTTTTATATGGTTTATCACTGTGCATTCCTAAGTCATTCATCGAATATAAAATTCGACGATGAACAGGTTTCAATCCATCACGAACATCTGGTAGAGCACGTGATACGATAACACTCATCGCATAATCAATAAAAGAGGTTCTCATTTCTTTAGCAATATTATGCGGTTTTACTTGGTCATATCCAGACATTTTCGTTCCTCCTGATACTATCTATTGCTTTGAATTAGAAATCTAAATTTGTCACATATTTTGCATTAGCATCGATAAATTCTCGACGAGGTTCAACACGATCACCCATTAAAATATCAAAAATTTCATCTGCTTCAACAGCATCTTCAAGAGTAACCTGTAATAATGTACGCACCTCTGGATCCATCGTCGTCTCCCATAACTGTTCAGCATTCATCTCTCCAAGACCTTTATAACGTTGGACATTTGGACGTGGCGTTGGTGACAATGTTTCCATAACCGCATCAAGCTCCTCAGGTGAATATACATACTCAATTCTTTTCCCTTGTGTAACCTTATAAAGTGGTGGTTGAGCAATATATACATACCCTTTTTCAACTAAAGGTCTCATATATCTATAAAAGAACGTTAATAATAGTGTTCGAATATGGGCTCCATCAACATCGGCATCGGTCATAATAACTACCTTATGATAACGGGCCTTTTCAATATCAAATTCATCCCCTACTCCAGTTCCGATGGCATGGATCATACTCTTAATCTCATTATTTGCATAAACTTTGTCGATTCTGGCTTTTTCAACGTTTAATACCTTTCCTCGTAGTGGCAAAATGGCCTGAAACTTATTATCTCGTCCCTGTTTTGCCGATCCACCCGCTGAATCTCCCTCGACTATAAATAACTCAGAAATTTGGGCATCGCGCGATTGACAATCGGCTAGCTTACTCTTAAATCCAAGAGATTCTAATGGCGATTTACGACGAACCATTTCACGGGCACGCTTCGCCGCCATTCTTGCACGCGCCGCCATCAATGCCTTATCAATAATAATCCTTGCCGCTTGCGGATTCTCCATTAAAAATCGTTCAAAACCTTCTGAAAAAATATTATCCGCAATACGACGAACTTCGCTATTCCCCAGTTTTGTTTTAGTCTGTCCCTCAAACTGAGGATCTGGGTGCTTCGCTGAAATAATTGCCGTTAATCCTTCCCGAATATCCTCACCGATAAGGGCATCATCGCTCTTTAACAAATTCAATTTTTTAGCATAACTATTGATAATACGTGTTAATGCCGCACGGAAACCAGCTTCGTGAGTCCCTCCCTCATGTGTATTAATATTATTCGCAAATGAATAAATATTTCCCGCAACACCCGTATTATACTGCATTGCAATTTCAACGCTAATTCCATCGCGCTCACCTTCAACATGAATGACCTCGTCGTGAATTACTTCTTTATTTTTATTTAAGAAGCGAACATATTCACTAATACCGCCTTCATAGTGAAATTCATGACGTTGTGGTTTATCAGACCTTAAGTCCTCTAGTGTAATCTTTAATCCTTTATTTAAAAATGCTAACTCACGAATACGATTGCGCAAGATATCATAGTCATAAACTGTTGTTTCTGTAAAAATAGTCGGATCCGGCTTAAATTTAACCTCTGTCCCCGTTGAATCAGATTCACCGATCACATGCAACTCATCAATTGGTGTCCCCTTTTCAAATTGTTGAAAATATTTTTTACCGTTACGGTTTACCGTTACCTCTAGATGTTCAGATAAGGCATTAACAACTGAGGCCCCTACACCATGTAATCCCCCAGAAACCTTATATCCTCCACCGCCAAATTTTCCTCCAGCATGAAGTACCGTATAAACCGTTTCAACAGTCGATTTCCCTGTTTGCTTATGAATATCTACTGGAATTCCCCGACCATTATCTTTTACAATTATCTCGTTATTTTCCGTAATAGCGACATTGATTTCTGTACAATAACCCGCTAAGGCCTCGTCAATCGAGTTATCTACAATTTCCCAAACTAAATGGTGTAATCCACGGCCACTCGTTGAACCAATATACATTCCTGGTCTTTTACGAACCGCCTCTAAACCTTCTAGGACTTGAATATTACTTGCATCATACTGTTGTGTGTTCGTCATTTCCTGCGTCATTCATATCACCTATCCTAATCTTTGCATTATTAATCGTAAAAATATCAGCTAATTCAATCATAAATTTATCAATTCCGTCAATATTTGTTGTCGTAATAAAGGTTTGTACCTTATTTTTTATCGTATTTAGTAATTGAGTTTGACGAACATCATCTAACTCACTTAAAACATCATCCAATAATAAAATAGGATACTCATTTAAAACAGAATAAATCAACTCAATCTCGGCCAATTTCATCGATAATGATGCTGTTCTTTGCTGACCCTGTGATCCAAATTGATGAGTATTTACCCCATTAATTGAAACACCGAAATCATCACGATGGGGACCTAAACTAGTTGATCCTAATTGAATATCCTGATCATACAACTCTTTATATTTTTTTAGCAATACTTCTTCGCTTAACTCCAAGTTCTTAAATGAATTTATATAGTTTAAACTAATATCCTCTAACTGGTTAGAGATTTCTCCGTGAATTTCCTTTGAAAACAACTCTAGTTTATTTAAAAAATCAATGCGGCTATTTAGCACATAAATAGCATGTGGAACTAATTGTTCAGTAATAACATCTAAAAGCAAATCATCCGTACGATTCAATCGTAATTGCTTTAATAACTCGTTTCTTTGCTTTAATAACTTCGAATATTGGCCTAAATGAAATAGATATGATGGTGATAACTGCCCAATCTCCATATCCATAAATCGACGACGATACTGGGGACCACCCTTAACCAAGGATAGATCTTCTGGGGCGAACATTACAACGATCAACTTACCTACATAATCACTTAACTTCTTCTGGTCAACTCCGTTATAACTCGCCTTTTTCCCCTTTTTAGAAATAACTAAGGATAATTGCAACCTATCACGTTCACGGGTAATATCAGCCTCAATACGAGCAAAATCCTCATTAAATAAAATGAGTTGAGAATCCTTACTCGTCCGGTGTGATTTAGTCGTCGATAAAACGTAAATTGACTCAATCAAACTTGTTTTCCCCTGTGCGTTATTTCCAATAATAATATTAATATTTTTTTTAAACTCGACAGTAGCCTGTTGATAATTTCTAAACTGCTTTAATGATAATCGATTAATAAACATTAATCTAACCCTCTATTTCTGGATTAAAATAATAAACTCACCAAACTCTTCAATGGATACAATATCACCCGGATATAGCTTTCGACCACGACGATTATCTTGTTCACCGTTTATAAAAACCGGGATTTCTTCTAAAAAGAATTTTACACTTCCGCCGCTTTCAATTAAATTCTCATACTTTAAAAACTGACCTAGTGTAATATATTCACTTGTAATAAAAACTTCAGTTTGCATACTAATCACCTTTTTCTTTCTATATATATTATAGCATAATTGGTAACTTTTTAACACGATAAACCGTCCTAAAAAAACTCTCAAATCCACTGATTTTAACGCCTTTTCTCCACTTTTCCCTATATAAAAAAAGGGGATTTTTATCCTCATCTCTAACGTTTCTAAAAAGTATGTTTATTACTAAAGAATTTCCTTGATTCCCCCTCCCAGAGATGTCCACAACTATATTTTAAAACGAAAGTTTTATGACACTAAAATGCATACTCTAAATAAAAAGAGGATTTAGGGTTCTATAATATTTAGTGTTGCTGATTAAGCAGCACTTTTTTCATAGGATAAAAAAAAGAGACTTCAAGTCTCAATCCTGTTACAATGTTATCGACTAAAACAATATTGAAAGGATAAGATTTAATGTCTCACTCATATTTTACTAGAAAACTTTTAAATATTAAAGATAAAAATATTACATTTTCAGAAGATTATCTTGAGGAAGTGAAGTTGAACGGAATTACTAGCTTTATCTTTAAAGGTATTCTTACGTATCAACCGACTCATTGTCAAAAATGCGGAACCCTATTTGATTCAAAATTTAAGAAGCATGGATTTAAAACCTCTCGAATTGTCATTCCAAAAGTCTCTCTTCACGATACCTACTTAGACCTAAAAAAACAGCGTTATTATTGTGGGCATTGCCAGTCTACTTTTACACTAAGTACTTCAATTGTTGAAAAGAACTGTTACATTTCTTATCATACGAAACACGCCATTGCTTTAGAGGCCGAAAATAAAATTTCTGAATGTGATATCGCACGTCGCCATCAGGTCTCTCATTCAACCGTCAATCGAATCATCCATAGCTTTTATGAATCTCAAACCTTAAACCTTAATTATTTACCTGAAAATCTCTGTTTTGATGAATTTAAATCCGTTAAGTCTGCTGAGGGGCATATGTCTTTTATTTTTTGCGATGCTGACTCAAAACAAATCATCGATATCGTTGAAGATCGTCGTTTAAACTCCCTTCAAGCTTATTTTAAACGATACACAAAGGAAGCACGTCATCGAGTAAAAAATATTGTGATTGATATGTACGCTCCTTACATCAGCCTCATTAAGGATCTTTTTCCTCATGCCCAAATTATCATTGATAAATTTCATCTCGTTCAACATCTCTCTCGTGCACTGAACAAAACTCGAATCCGATTCATGAAAAAGTTCAAAAAGCATGGTCGTAAATTCAAACGTTATTGGCGCTTATTTTTAAAATCTCACGCTTTACTTAATACCACCACTTATCGATCAGTTTACTGCTTTAAACAACCCATGCGTGAAATTGATATCTTAAACTTTCTACTTGATTTATCTCCTGAATTAAAAGCAACCTATGATTTATATCAAGGGTTACTTTTCGCTCTTCAGACAAAAAACTTAAAACGATTTAATCATTTACTCGAAACGGAACATCCGCTTGTTTCTCCTGAGTTTCAAACGGCTTTCCAAACCTTTAAAACTTATCAATCCTATATTAAAAATACACTCTCAACTCATTACACAAATGGTCCCATCGAAGGAATTAATAATAAAATTAAGGTCATTAAGCGTATTGCCTTTGGATATCGTAGTTTCTATCACTTTAAATCTCGTATTCTCATGGTTCAAAATCTAACAAAGCCTAAAACGAAAATCCTAGCAGCATAGCTACTAGGATTTCGATTTGAATTTTCGTTGTAACAGGTTACAAATTAATCAGCAACACTATTTGACAAAGAACCGGATTTAGTCGCTCAATGGCGTCCTAAATCCCCACATTAGTCCTCACTAATTTGTGAAGACTCTAAAACTTTTTTTAATTTCTTTTTAAAATCTGGCCTTGGCATCATTAAAACTCTCTCACAGTGACAACACTTGATTTTAATATCAGCCCCTAAACGAATAACTTGCCAACGATTAGTTCCACAGGGGTGCTGTTTTTTCATTTCAACAATATCATTCAAACCAAATGATGCATTATTCACTACTGTGCCCCTCCTTCATTCTTCTGATAAATTACCATTTTAGAATATGGAATCTCAATATTATGCTGGTCAAAAGATTTTTTTATTAATCGACGTAACTCACGTTGAATATGCCATTGTTGTAATGGTGAAACCTCTGCTATCATTCGAATAACAATTGCTGAATCAGCTAATTCTTGTACACCTAAAATTTGTGGCAACTGTAAAATAGTCTCATATTTATCAAAAGCGTCTTGTGCTACACCCTCTAATACTAAAATTGCTTGATCAATATCGGCCTCGTATGCAATGCTAATATCCAACACGGCTTGTCCATTTGAAACCGAGTGATTAATCACCTTACCTATATTTCCATTAGGAATAATCACAATTTCCCCGGTTAAGACACGAATCTTTACAGATCTTAATCCAATTTCTGTTACTGTTCCTGTATTCCCGTCAATTTCTACAAAGTCTCCTACTGAAAATAGGTCTTCAAAAATGATAAAAAATCCCATCGTAATATCATCTAACATACTCTTTGCGGCAAATCCAATTACAACAAAGAAGGCACTGGACGCAATTAATAAATTTTGAAGTGGAATAAAAATAGATACTAACCATAGAATCAAAACAATATTAACAGTATATCGCCAAATATTTAAAGACAGGCTTTCAAATGTTTCTTTTCGTCTCTCTGTTCCCCCAGTAACCTTCTGAATACGTTCAACATTTACAGCAAAGGCTTTTTTCAACATGTTCTTTCCAAGCCTTCTTATAACTGACATGATTACACAAACTAAAATTACACTAATAATTTTGAATCCCACGTTAATTAGTAACTCGTTTAATTGTTCCTTCGCAAAAAAATTCTGAATTCTATCAGCAAGTGCTAGAGAAATAGCAAAAAACGGATTTACTTTTATTATATCTGGACTAAAAAACAAAAAATTCAATTAACTTCCTCCTCATTTACTCTAATCCCATCATCTCCAGTAATCTATTTAAATCATCCATTGTCATATAATCAATAATAATTTGGCCTTTACCATTTTTTTCTTTAAGTTTAACCTTTGTTCCAAAATAAGATTTTAAATTAGATTCGACATATTCTAGGTGCGGATTTACTATTTTTTTTATTTTCTTCTCTTCTGCCGGATGTGTAATTCCAATTTCTTTTATTAAATCCTCTAGTTCACGAACCGAAATTTGTTTTTCTTTAATAATATTTACGAGCTTTAAGACTAACTGTTCATCCTTTAATCCCGCTAAAACTTTACCGTGTCCCACCGAAATTACACCATTTTCGATTTCTTCCTGTACCGATTGTGGTAATTGTAATAAGCGCATCGTATTGGCAATATAAGCACGGCTTTTCCCTAAACGTTCTCCCAATCGTTCCTGTGTTAGGTCTAACTTTTGGATTAGTAAACGATACGCCTCTGCCTCTTCAATAGCTGTTAAATCCTCGCGTTGTAAATTTTCAATTAATGCATATTCCATCATCAAATGATCATTAAATTCACGGATAATAGCCGGAATAGTCTTTAATCCTGCCTGTATGGCCGCTCGAAAACGTCTTTCTCCAGCGATAATTATATAACCTTTTATGTCTTTTTTCACAATAATTGGCTGAAAAACACCATGTTCTTTAATTGACATGGCTAATTCTTTAATTTTTGTTTCATCAAAATATTTACGTGGTTGATATGGATTAGGTCTTAAATCACCGACTTCTAATTGATGAATAACCTCTCCCTCTTTTACCTGTTCAAAAGACTCTAGGCTTTCAATGTCATGTTCTTGAAATAGTGCACCTAATCCTCTACCCAATCTATTCGCTGACATTATTTTTCACCACCTCTTTAGCTAAATCTAGATAAAATTGAGCTGCTGTTGATTTCTGATCATACGCAATAATAGACTTACCAAAGGATGGCGCCTCACTCAATCTAACTAAACGTGGAATAATTGTATTAAATACCTTTTCTTTAAAATATAGCTTAACCTCATTAATCACATCTAGTCCTAATCGTGTTCTACGATCAAGCATAGTAAGAAGTACACCTTCAATCGATAAATTTCGATTCAGGCGGCGTTGAACAATACGAATTGTATTTAATAATTGTGTTAATCCCTCTAACGCATAATACTCACATTGAACAGGGATTAATGTGGAATCCGCTGCTGATAATGCATTGATTGTTAAAAGACCTAATGATGGTGGACAATCGATAATGATATAGTCGAAATAATCCTTTACCTGATCTAATTTAGGTAATAACTTAAATTCACGGTCTTTTTCCATAACAATCATAGATTCAAATCCTGCTAATTCTTGAGACGAGGGGATTAAAAATAAATTTTCCTCATTCGTTTTTAAAATTACTTGACTCGTTGGTGTCTCGTCCACCAGTAAATCAAAAACCGTTAACTCAGCGTCTCCTTTATAAACACCAATACCTGTAGAGGCGTTAGCTTGGGGATCCATATCAACAAGTAATACTTTATGACCCAAGTAAGCCAAGGATGCTGATAAGTTAATACTAGATGTCGTCTTACCAACTCCACCTTTTTGGTTCGTTATAGCGATAATTTTCCCCATATTAACCCTCCTAAAGTCATACTTGCTAATATTTTACCACGAAATGATAAGTTATGAGAAATAAATTTGGAACTTAATCAGTAAATTTTGGGTTTTATAAAGGTACACATTATACCCAATAAATATTATTTCCAAACATGCTATTTTTATGAAAAAAATTGGTTTTTCCCACCTTAAAATATCATCTAATTATTGCTGGTTATAGTATTAAAAGAAAGTTCCTGTGGATAACAAAAAGATTTTATCCACACCTGCCCAATAGAACCCTCGTTCACTGTTATTTAATAACAAAAAAAAGGGGCCTATGACCACAGACCCCTTTACTGCTTACGCTTAGGTAAAGAAATTTTAATAACATAGGAATCGTCTAATTCCTCAGTTTCGTGATTTACCCTCATCCCAGTTTTTTCAACCATCATAATAGCCTGTTTAAAGGTATTCATAGCAATTCGACAGTCTCTTGGCATACGAGAAATAGTCTTGGCTTTCACTGGTTTTTCCTTTGGATTTAATGTCTCGTCTATTAAGCGTTCTGTTTCCGAGACATTTAAATCCTTCTCTATAATTTTTTGCAATAATTGCTCTTGCAATTGAAAATCCTTTACTGTCAATAGCGCACGTGCGTGTCGTTCTGTAATATTACGCTCCAAAACTGCCTGTTGCACCGCTTCACCTAAGTTTAATAAGCGAATTTTATTCGCAACAGTCGACTGAGATTTCCCCATCTGTTTCGCTAGAGTGGCCTGCGTAATACCATGTAACTCAATCAATTGTTTATATGCCATAGCCTCCTCAATAGCCGTTAAATCCTCACGTTGAATATTTTCAACGATTGCAATTGATGCTGATTGGCGATCATCATAATCCCTTATAATAGCTGGAACTTTTTCCAAACCTATTAGCTTTGAGGCACGATAACGTCTTTCCCCAGCAATAATTTCATAACCGCCTTCAAATTGACGAACAACTATAGGTTGAATTACTCCGTGTTCTTTAATCGATTCCGATAACTCAGAAATCTTTTCATCATTAAAGATATTTCGTGGTTGATATTTATTTGGAATAATTTTCGCAATAGGTAATTGAATAACTTCATCCTTTGGTTGGTTACGAGAATCATCCCTTAAAAATATATTAAACACCCTGAATCCCCCCTTATAATAACAGTTAAAAATCACTCTTAATATTTAAATTATAGCTTATTTTTCTGCTTTTTTCTAGGATTTCTATAGCTTTACCCTGGCCCATGACATTTAAGCCTATTTTAATGGTTTATTTTTAATTTGACCATAAGCCCTAGGATACTTATTAGGTGTTTTTTTGTGTTTTTTTGTATAAATATTAGTGCGTGATCCCGCTTCCTCGGGTAATTCTATTTGTTTAACATCAATAATCTGTACACCTAAAGTTTCGAGTGCCCGCTTTGACTCTATTAACTCATCTTCACCTGTTTGTCCCTTTAAGGCAATAAAATATCCCTCTTCTTTAACCAATGGAACACACAACTCGGAAAGAATGTTTAATCGCGCAACCGCACGGGCAGTTACAATATCAAAGGACTCCCTATGACGACCTGCATATTCTTCCGCCCTAGAATGATACGCCTGAATGTCTTTTAACTTGGTCTCGTTGATAACATGATTTAAAAAGTTAACTCTTTTTCCTAGCGAATCGACCAAATCCATTTTTAAATGTGGGAATACAATTTTTACAGGCAATGCTGGAAATCCAGCCCCAGATCCGACATCACATAGTGTTCTACAATTTCCAATCTCCTCAAACATCAAGAAGCCAATTAAGGAATCATAAAAATGCTTTAAATAAACTTCATTAACTTCAGTAATTCCTGTTAAATTCATTTTTTCGTTCCACTCTACTAATAATTCATAATATCGGTGCAACTGCCATTTTTGTTCTTCGCTTAAATCAATACCAAACTCTTTTAGTCTACTGTAAAATTGTTCTGGTGTCATAAAAAACCTCTCCTTAGCCCAAAAGAGTTAAGAGATCCTTTCCCTTAACTCTCAATTTATATTTTTACTTATTAAATCTTCCAGATTCAATATAAACCATTAAAATTGAAATATCCGCTGGATTTACTCCCGAAATACGGCTAGCCTGTCCAATTGTTAATGGACGTACATCTTTAAGTTTTTGTTTCGCTTCTATAGCAAGATTTGGAACATCATCGTAGTCAATTGAAATGGGGATTTTCTTTTCTTCAACCTTACGCAATTTTTCTACCTGTTGAAGAGCCTTATTAATATATCCTTCATACTTAACCTGAATTTCAACTTGCTCAATAACTTCTTTAGAAATATCCACATTTTTTTCATCGATAAGGTTGTGGATATGTGTGTAAGTTATTTCAGGGCGCTTTAATAAATCAATTGCTGTAATCCCATCTTTCAGTGGAGAAGAAGGAATACTTAATAAATACTCATTAGTATTTCCCTTCGGAGTAATTTTAATCATCGATAAACGTTCTTTTTCTAATGCGATAGCTTCTTTCTTATTTAAGAATTTTTTATACTTTTCTTCACTTACCAATCCAACCTGGTAACCATACTCTCTTAACCTCATATCTGCATTATCATGACGTAATAACAAGCGATACTCCGCGCGAGAAGTTAATAAACGATAAGGTTCTAATGTCCCTTTTGTAACTAAATCATCTATTAAAACCCCAATATACGCCTCACTTCTTTTCAAGATTAACGGGTCTTTCCCTTGAATTCGTAATGCGGCATTAATTCCTGCCATAATTCCCTGACCGGCCGCCTCTTCATAACCACTTGTTCCATTAATCTGCCCTGCAGTATACAAATTTTTTACTAATTTCGTTTCTAGAGATGGCCATAATTGCGTAGGTTTGATGGCATCATACTCAATCGCATAGGCATATTTAACAATTCGACAATTTTCAAGTCCTGGTATTGTTCTAATCATTTTTTCTTGAATATCACGTGGTAAGCTACTTGAAAATCCCTGAACATAGATTTCAGGAATATGTTTACTTTCAGGCTCTAAAAAAATCTGATGTCTTGGTTTATCATTAAAACGAACTATTTTATCTTCAATTGAAGGACAATAACGAGGACCAACCCCTTCAACGGCACCTGAATACATCGATGAGCGTTCTAGATTTTCCATTATAATGTGGTGTGTATCCTCTCCAGTATAGGTTAAATAGCATGGAACTTGATTTTCTAACGGTAGGTGGTCAACGGTGTCGAAACTAAACGATCGAATGACGTTATCACCAGGTTGAATTTCAGTTTTCGAGAAATCAACACTATCCGCTGCTACACGTGGAGGGGTTCCTGTTTTTAAACGAAATAACTCAAAACCTAATTCCTTTAAATTATTTGATAAACCTAACGAGGTTTTTGCTCCGTCTGGACCACTTAAAGTGATTTCGTCACTAATCATTACTTTAGAATGCATATATGTACCCGTAGTAAGAATGACAGCTTTTGATAAAATCTTTTCTCCACTCTCTAACTGAACCCCTTTTACCTCTCCACTTTCGACAAGTAAGTTATCCACAATTTCTTCTATTACATCTAAATTTTCTTGGGATAAAACCGTCTTTTGCATTTCGCGTGGATAATCCACTTTGTCTGCCTGTGCCCTTAGTGCGCGAACGGCCGGACCCTTGCCTGTATTCAACATTCTCATCTGAATATGTGTTTTATCCGTATTAACCCCCATTTCACCGCCCAGGGCATCGATTTCGCGAACAACAATTCCTTTTGCCGGTCCCCCAATAGCTGGGTTACAAGGCATATGACCAATGCGACTAATATCTCCTGTTATCATCAAGGTTTTACACCCCATCCGCGATGGTGCCAATGCTGCTTCAATACCAGCATGTCCTCCACCGACAACGATTACATCATATATCATCAACTTCAACTCCTTATACAAAGATATTTTTTCATTCAACGTAACTATTTCATTTTACCTCTAAATGTCGACAATAAACAAGAAAAAAGAATATATCCCCTACATAGGCGGCTTTTTATCCCTTTTTTTCAACGAAATACAACATTTTATTTCAAAAAATAAATTACTTAAGAATTGAGTTTAATGAATTTCAGTATAAAATAATTGTTTTTTTATGTTCACCCCTGCATAATATAAATATCTATATTTTATATCAAAAACATCCCCCTTAATAAAACGACATTTTTTATTAATTAAACATTTTTTATATGAGATAAAAAGAGTGATTACTCATATTTTATGAAGATTGTCCATAATCCTCTCAATATAGTACATAACTCACACCGCAGATTTACCTAGAAAAACCACTCAAACTTCTATTTAACATTCATATAAATATCATCCAAAATCGATCCTTTTTAAATCCAAACAAGACTGTTGCCTCTTTTCGAGGGAGGTATAAATGAAATTAATCTTTTTTAAAATTAGATGAAGACGGAAGAAATGAAAGATACTTATACTTATTTATGAACTGATTATATTTCATGGTGCATTCAATTATTTTAATTTTTTTGATCTCACAACAACGATAATCATCAATTTTATGTAATTATAAAGCTAACCCCCTCATTTATCCACAAATCAAAAATGTGGATAAGTTATTATTTCTCCGTTTATTAAATCACCAACTTTATTTTACAATACGATTGTTACGTAAACCCAAACGATATATTTTTACTAACGGCAGATTTACCCGTAACAATAACTTCCCCTACAAGCTTGTTTTTATCAATTCGTTTTATTATTGATGATTTTTATTTTTATTATTCATTATTTTTATAAAAAAAAGAGCCAATTGGCTCTTTTTTTATTCTGTTCGAATTGGAACAATAAGTTGAATTGTCGTCTCATCGTACTGATCTCGAAGAATAAATGGATACATATCTCCGTTAAAACTCATAATTACGCTTGATTTATTGATTGCTTTAAGAGCATCCAAGATGAATAAAGCACTACAAGCAATTCTTAATTCTCCTCCTGAAATCATTTCCACTTGGACCTCTTCCTCAACCTTTCCAATTGCCGGATAGTTAGCTGTAATTAGCATTTTATTTTCATTAGGTAAAATATTTAATTTGACAACCTTCGATTCTTGATCACGGGCAATCAAGGCAGCACGGTCAAAAGCCTCATATAATTCATGATAATTAGCCTTAATCTCAATCCCAAATGTTGTAGGAACAAAATCTTTAGTTTCTGGATATTCTCCATCTAGCAATCTTGATTGAAAAGAAATATTTCCAATCTGGAAAAGTACCTGGTTATGTGCTAAGTATACGTCAATTGCATCATGCGAATCATCTAAAATTTTTGATAATTCAATTAAACTACGTCCTGGAATAACAATATTAAAAGGTTCATGCAGCTTATTTAGTGGAATTACTTTTTTTGATAAGCGGTAACTATCTGTTGCAATACACATCAGTTCATCAGCATCATACCTGAAGTTCACCCCAGTTAAAACCGGCCTGTTTTCAATATGTGCAGTTGAAAAAACTGTCTGTCTTATAATCGTTTTTAACAATTGTTTTTCTAAATGAATCGGGTTATCATGTTTAATCAGTTCAATGTTCGGATATTCCGAAACATCTAATCCATTTAAGGTATACTCACTACGTCCACATTTAATAATGACATAATGTCCCTCAAAGGTGCTAATTTCTATGATATCCCCATTTAATTTCTTTATAATTTCAATAAAATATTTTCCTGGGATAATAATTGATCCAATCGAGTCAATCTGTATTACTTGTGTATCATTAACCTCTAACGGTAAAAACGTATTAATTGTAATATCTGAATCACTCGTAGTTAGATATAATCCTTCTTCAGAAACAACAAATTTGATTCCCATCAATGCAGGAAGAGGCGTTTTTGATGGAATCGCCTTACTAATATAAGACAGTTGGGTTAACAATAAATGACGATCAATCTTAATTTTCATCTGAATCACTCCTATATAGTTATATATTATTGCTGTTTAATAATCTTTTTAGTAATAAAATTTGTGGATATAGGGGATAAGGCTATCAAACCAAATAATAACAGTATCGGCACCCTGTGTGTAATATGTTGATATTATGTTGATAAATTAGCCCTTCATCTTCAAACCCATGTGTATAACTTATGATAATGTTTGTTTTAAGTCACTAATAGCCTTCTTTAAATCCGTATTATCCTTTAACTCTTTTTCTATTTTTTCGCATCCATGCATAATCGTTGTATGATCCCGCCCGCTAAATGCTTCACCAATTTTAGGAAATGAACTACCCGTTAATTCCCGAGTTAAAAACATGGCCACTTGTCTTGCATAAGCAATATTTTTTTTACGTTTTTTAGATAAAATATCCGCAACAGATACGTCGTAATAAGCCCCAACCTCTTTAATAATGTTATTTACATCAACTTTTGATTTTTTTTGCTCAGCCCTAAATAAATCTCTTAATGCTTCATTAGCTAATTCAATAGTGAAATCTGAGTTATTAATTGTCGCATAAAAAATTAATCTTTTTAAAGCTCCTTCTAATGTACGCACATTACTGTTAAATTTACTTGCGATAAACTCTAACACCTCTTCAGGAAATTCCTCTAAATTAATATTCTCCCCGGCCAATTTTTTTTTCATAATTTCTATACGTGTTTGGGTATCCGGAATTTGAATATCTGCTTGTAATCCCCACTCAAACCTCGAAGTTAAACGATCCATAATATCCTTCAAATCTGATGCCGGACGATCCGATGTAATAACAATTTGCTTATTACTATTATACAATTCATTAAATGTATTGAAGAATTCTGTTTGAGTTTGTTCTTTTTTGGACAAAAACTGTATGTCGTCTATTAAAAGAACGTCGATATTTCGATATTTTTCTTTAAAAGATTCAAAATTATTATCTAATGTTGCATGACGGTAATCGTCAATAAACTTTTCAGAGGTACAGTATAAAATTCTCGACGAAGGATTATCATCTAAAATGAAATTTCCTATCGCTTGCATTAAATGGGTTTTTCCTAGTCCAACACCACCAAATATATATAAAGGATTCGCAACTTCCCCTGGTCGTTCAGCCACTTGAAGAGCAATCATGTACGCGAGTCGATTGCTTTTTCCAGCAACAAAACGATCAAAAGTGTATGTTGTATTTAAATTACCTCGATAATATTTTGGCAAATTAGGATCTGGCTTCGTTAAATCAAATGCCTGTTGATCATTTTTCACATAATCGGCAGTAATAAATTTAACATCATAATTTAAACCAGATACCTCTGCTATCATCTCTACAACTTCTTTTAAATAAAATTTATCTAGCATAAATTGTTCGTGATTGTTTTGAACAATAACGTACATTTTGTTATTTTTTATTTTATAAACCTTCTTAGGCGTGCTAAAGAACATATCAAAAGATTGTTGTGAAATATTTGACTTTAAACGATCAATAGCATCATCCCATATTCGTTGATATTTTTCCACCGTGTACACCTCATCTTAGAGTCTCTTCTATCAACATTATAGCATAACAAAATGTTAAAGAAGTCCACAAACTATAAAAAAAAATAAAAACTTATTAACATCTTGTGGATATTATTAAAATCAATACATATTACTACACTTTTCGACAACAAAAGGTGGATAAACTATTCTGATTTTATTGATATTATCAACGTTTCTATTATTTATCCTCATATCCACATGTCATATAATCAACAAATTGTCGAAATGTTGATTATATTGTGGAAAGTGAGATAAAATTAACACTATATCTATGTTTATTAACATATCCACATGTGTATATAATTTTTATTATCTGGACAATATATAGGTGCTTATGCAAAAAGTAATGTTTGACTTTCTTTTGAATATTTACTATAATATTGAATTATGCTATGGTATAAGACTCTTAGGAGGTGTTATAGATGAAACGTACTTGGCAACCTAACAAACGTAAACGTGCAAAAACTCATGGTTTCCGCGCTCGTATGGCAACACCAGGAGGACGTAATGTTTTAGCGCGTCGCCGTAAAAAGGGTAGAAAAGTGTTATGTGCATAAGACCACTCTTTAAAGTGGTCTTTTTACTATATAAAAAACTATAGCGGGTGAGCTAATGCAAAAAAAATATCGAATTAAAAAAAGTACCGAAATAGAAAAGGTAATGAAGCGTGGTCGTTCAAGGGCAAATTCTTATTTCATTATATATAAATGTATTAACAAGGAAATAGCTAATCCCCGGTTAGCCGTTTCTGTGGGAAAAAAGGTCGGAAAAGCCTTTGAACGCAATAAGGTCAAACGATACATTCGAAATATTACTATAGAACATCTAAATGAGATAAACCCTGATTATGACTATTTTGTTATTGCACGAAAAGGTGTAAA
The DNA here is from genome assembly GCF_037076425.1 of Turicibacter faecis. Taxonomy (NCBI): domain Bacteria; kingdom Bacillati; phylum Bacillota; class Erysipelotrichia; order Erysipelotrichales; family Turicibacteraceae; genus Turicibacter; species Turicibacter faecis. The sequence continues at coordinate 2,407,202 of NZ_AP028127.1, forward strand.
GGAATTAGATTATGCCGAATGTAAGTACCAATTAGAGCAACTATATAAAAAGATCGGAATGATCCCAAAGTCATAAATATAAAAAACGTCAAAATAGACCTCAAATGGGGTCTATTTTGACGTTTCACTAACCCAAATGTTAAAATAAATTATTATTTAACTATACTAGTTTCGGAGGTGTTTGCATGTTTCAAGATACAATCGCAGGTATTGCCACTGCCATGGGAGAGGGAGCTATCTCTATTATTCGTGTCAGCGGTAAGGATGCCATATCCATTACAAATAAGTTATTGAATGGGCGAGATTTACATAAAGCTCAAAGTCACACGATTAACTACGGTTTTATATACAATCCCGAAACGGGAGAAAAGGTTGATGAAGTGCTAATTTCAGTGATGCGTGCTCCACGCACCTTTACTGCCGAAGATGTTGTTGAAATAAATTGTCACGGTGGGATATTGGTAACAAATAAAATTCTTGAATTGCTATTGGTTGCCGGAGCACGAGTCGCTGATCCCGGAGAGTTTACAAAAAGGGCATTTTTAAATGGTAGAATCGATTTAGCCCAAGCGGAATCTATTATGGATATCATCCATGCTAAAAGTGAACAATCATTATCTCTGGCCTTGAATGGATTAGATGGTAGAATATCACGTCTAATTAAGGAAATGCGCGAGGAAATATTGAACATTATTGCGAATATAGAGGTTAATATCGATTACCCAGAGTATGATGATGTAGAGGAGATGACTTCCGAATTACTACTTCCTCTTTCCATGAAGATAAGGGAAAAAATGATTAAGCTTTTGGAAACTGCTAAAACTGGACAAATTTTAAGAGATGGAATTAAAACTGCAATTATTGGACGACCAAACGTAGGAAAATCAAGTCTACTTAATCAGTTGATGCGGGAGGAAAAGGCAATTGTAACGGATATAGCTGGGACTACCAGGGATACTGTTGAAGGATATATAAATGTTGGTGGATTAACACTTAATTTAATTGATACAGCTGGAATACGGGAAACAACAGATATTGTGGAAGCTATTGGCGTAGAAAAGTCGAAAAAAATATTAAGTGAAGCACAACTAATCTTACTCGTTTTAAATAATAATGAACCACTAACAGATCAAGATAGACAGTTATTAAAACTTACAGATGAAAAAAAACGAATTATTATTTTGAATAAAACAGACTTAGAATCTAATATTGAACGTAATGAAATTCCTAACTATATTGAAACTTCAATGGTTTTAGATGAGGGTATTGAACTTTTAGAAAATAGTATTAAAGAAATGTTTGAGCTAGGAGAGATAGGTTCTACGGATATGACCTATATATCAAATGCTCGTCATATCGCTAAATTAAAGCAGGCCCTTACCTCCCTCGAAGATGCAATTGAAGCGATGAAAATAGGGATGCTTGTGGATATGGTTGAAATTGATATAAAAAATGCCTGGCATATTCTTGGGGAAATTCTCGGGGAAGATATTGGAGATGCATTACTAGATGAATTATTTAGTAAATTTTGTTTAGGAAAATAAATCAAAATGTAATTAAAATAAGTACACAAGTCAAACTTAATAAAATACTTTTTAAACGAAGCTATTTGAATAAGAATAGTTTCGTTTTTTTCTTTTATTTGTTATTTTTAAGGTTGGTTCGATGAAGAAATAAGGCCTGTTATGGATGTTTTTAAATGTAATTTTATTTAATACTTTATTTCTTATCTATTAAGTGTATTAGCACTTTATTATATATAACGAGTGTGCCTATAGAAAAAAGAAACACTTAAATAAGTATTAGAAGGGTGAACAGTAATCGACAATATAAAACATTATGCGATAAAACATACACAGCATGTGTGTATAAATTTTAAATACATCAACAGTTTATTAACAAGATATCTACAATCTAAAATATGATAATATCAATAAATTTAGGGTTTATCCCCAATATCCACATATATTATTTTTATTATTATTAAAAAAAGAAAAAATATATTATCGAATTATGTAGAAACTTGTTATTTATCTCGAGATAACGTCGAAAAAAGAAAAAAACAGTTATTTTGTAAGAAAATGAGTTATATCGCTTGAATTCCGAGAGTTTTAAACTTTAAACTATTAATGTGCAATTTTTAAGAAAAATTTTCCAAGGAATGAAAATACACTTACCCTATGCAATTTTCAACTCTTCAAAAATGGTTTTTAATTCCACACCTTTTTGAGCTTTATGATAAATTAATTTCACTAATTCTTGTTTTTGCTTTCGTTGACACTGGCGTAAACTGTCACCCAAACAACGATTATTTAACGTTATTCGTTTTAAATAAAGGTAAACGAATTGAATCATTAACATCAATCGTTTAATCCCTTGTAAAGTTCGAATTTGATAGTTCCCCATTCCGAAATTTTGCTTCACTTCTCGGAAGAAAATTTCAATAGGCCAACGTTTAGTATAGTGTTTAAGTAGTTGTTTGGCAGACATTTTCAAATCATGACTCATAAAACAACGTAAAGCTTTTTCTTCCAAAGGAGCCGTTTGGCGCAACTTAAAATGATTTGGACGACATGTCCCCCTCTTATTCGTCCCTTATATAGATACGTATAATAACGCTCAGATCCGACGGTCACTAAGTCGAGATCATGAAGGGATAATGTTTTCGCAAATTGTTTCAGTTGAATTCCGTTGGGACGGTAACCTTTAGGAAGAATGATTCGATTCGTTTTAATCGCTCCTAAATAATGAAACCCGACTTGCTTAGCCGTTTGAAGGAGAGCTTCACACGTATACCAACTATCCGCTAAGACATAGCCTTTATAGGGAGGTTTGGGTAATTCCATCAGAGCTCTTCGAACGAGTTCGATTTTACTCTGTTTCTCTTTTTCATAGGGAATGATTTGATAAGGAAGAATTAAATCCTCACATTGAAGCATCAAGGCGACAAATTGATGACCATAAACGTGTTGATGATGAAGATGAGAAAAGTGCCAGCTACATCCTTGAATAGGATGTGTTGCCCGTGACGAAGGTTTAGTTTTAACACAAGTCGTATCATCAACCATCACGTAAATAGGTTGTTGAGTTTGATAAGAACGCTGATAGATACAGGATAAAACATAGGTTTGAATCTGGTGACTGATCGCCTCCTCATCCCAAGGACTATCCGTTAAAAATCGTCCAAAACTTGTCCGATGACAGTGTTTAACGGCAGAGATTTTCCCCTGATAATTTTCCTGAATCATCAAGTTTAGAAACTGGTTAACATGATTAAACTGAGGTTTAGATAAGAATAAATCTAAATCAAGTTGTTTTAAAAATTTGAAAATTGAATTTGAATCTGATATAATACTATCCATGAACATTAACTTAATTCCCCCTCGTTAATTGGTTGTAGGAGACTTAATTATACAGGGATTTAAGTTAATGTTTTTTCTTTTTTTACTGGTATTTTATAGCTGGAAATTAATTGGAAGTAGTTTTGCACATTAATAGCTTTAAATATTTAAGATCACTTGTGTTTAATCTCTATAATTCGACAAAAACAAACACCTTATTCACATAGTTGTTGATAATAATCGACATATATCAACAACTTGTCTACAATTTATTCACATCCAAAAACATCGTTAAATCGACACTTTAGTACACTTATCCACTGTATCCCCAACGTTTATTATTGATTTTATTATTTAAACAAAATATTATTAATTATTGCATTTTGCGACTAAAAGCATTATTTTTTGACATATGACAACAGATTCTTTGTATCGAAGTTTAGGTGAAATAATAAAAAAATAATATTTTAAAAAATAAAATAAAAGGACTAGCGAAAATAATCAAATTTAAATTCTGCAAAATAAAACATAAATTAACATAATTCACGTTATTGCAAAAATTTTATTATTTTGTCGAAGAAGGTGTTTGGAGTATAGGATAAATATTCGATGAGTAAATATTGACTAATAAGAGCAAAGGGTATAATATTTAAATAATTAAATATTTACGTTGAAAAGGAGAGTAGCTTTTAATTGAAATTGTAGCGATCTAGGGATGGTGAGAGCCTAGAATGGATTTGGAAGTGAAGAACACCTTGGAGTAACTTACCGAAAACAATGTTTGTAAGTAGATTAAGTCGTAAATTCCGCGTTAAGGATGAAGTGTAAGAACTATATGTTCTTAAACTAGGGTGGTACCGCGGATTAACAGTCATTCGTCCCTTTTTTGGATGAGGACTGTTTTTTATTTTTAGTAATTAAAAAAATTAAGGAGGATTTTTAGATGGAGAAAGTTGTAACACGACAATTATTTAGAAACTTAGAACGATTTGAACATCAGTCTATTGAATTGAATGGATGGGTTAGAAATAATCGTGCTCAAAAATCTTTTGGCTTCTTAATGATTAATGACGGATCATTTTTTGAAACCATTCAGGTTGTATATGAGGAAAGTTTAGATAATTTTAAAGAAATCCAAAAAATCCGTGTAGGTTCAGCTGTAACTGTATATGGGGTAGTTATACCTACGCCAAATGCTAAACAACCTTTCGAGATTAAAGCGCATAAATTAGTCTTAAAAGGAGATTGTCCGGAAGATTATCCAATTCAACCTAAAAGACATACTCGTGAATTCTTAAGAGAAGTAGCTCATTTACGTCCCCGAACTAATTTGTTTTCTGCCGTTTTTAGAGTGCGTTCATTAGTTGCATTTGCAATACATAGCTATTTTCAAGAAAAAAACTTTGTATACGTGCATACCCCAATTATTACAGGTTCTGATGCTGAGGGAGCGGGAGAGATGTTTCGAGTTACAACACTAGACTTAGATAATATCCCTCGAAATGAGGAAGGAGTCGTAGATTTCAAACACGATTTTTTTGCTAAGTCTACTAACTTAACAGTATCGGGACAACTTGAAGGGGAAGCATTCGCTCTTGCCTTACGAGATGTTTATACATTTGGCCCGACTTTCCGTGCAGAAAATTCTAATACCCAACGTCATGCATCAGAATTTTGGATGATTGAACCAGAAATGGCGTTTGCCGACCTAAAAGACGATATGGATATGGCAGAAGGAATGATTAAATATATTATTAACTATGTACTAGAAAATGCCCCAGAAGAGATGAACTTTTTTGATCAGTATGTTAGCAAGGGAGTACTAAATCGAGTTCAAACTGTTGCTAATTCTACATTTAAACGAATTACCTATACAGAAGCAATCGATATTTTATTAACTGCCAATAAAAAGTTTGAAAATAAAGTTGAATGGGGGATTGACTTGTCGACTGAACACGAAAGATACCTGACTGATGAAGTTTTTAAATCGCCGGTATTTGTAACAGACTATCCTAAGGACATTAAAGCATTTTATATGAGAGTTAATGATGATCAAAAAACAGTAGCAGCTATGGACCTGTTAGTTCCAGGGGTAGGAGAACTAATAGGAGGATCCCAACGAGAGGAGCGTCTAGATATTTTAGAAAAACGTATGGAGGAAATAGGTGTTCCTACAGAAGATTTAAATTGGTATTTAGACTTACGTCGTTATGGTGGTGTGACTCATTCAGGATTTGGATTAGGTTTTGAGCGTATGGTTATGTATCTAACTGGAGTTGAAAACATTCGTGACGTAATTCCTTTTCCACGTACCCCTAAAAATGCTGAATTCTAATTGATGATAAAAAAACTAGAAAAATAGATATTATTTTCCTAGTTTTTTTTGTCTTTTTTTATAGATATAATTTAAAAAGTTGATTCCAAAAAATTCTAAATAGAATAAGACATCGTATATATTTATAAAATTATTGCAATAATCATATAGAATGGATAAAATAAATTGTGCTATAATTAAAAGATAAAATTACACATTATGGATGATGGTAGAATGGTTATGAGTAAAATAACGGGTGTGGTTAATTTTCATATGAAATTAACTCAAGGTTTAGAGGTAACAGAGACCTCGTATGAGACGCAAGGAAAATATTATAAAAAAAATAATATAGGCTTTTTATTCTTTGAAGAGAAAAATATTGACGATGACCATATTACGAAGTGTAGATTAGAATTTGATGATAACACTATTCGTATTCGTCGCAATGGAACGATAATATTAGATCAAAGATACACCAAAAAAAAAAATGTAGATGGGTATATAAAAACGCCTTACGGTGAACTTATTAGCACGGTAAAAACTCATTGTTATAATCTAGAGGAATGCGAAAATAAATTTCGGATAAATTTAGACTACGATTTAACTGTACAAAAGGAAAGAGTAGGAAATTATAAACTGAGCATTTATTTTAAAAAGGAGGATATGTCTTAGATATGATCCAAACGCTGAAAGAAAACTTAAAGAATGAAATTAAGGAAACAGTTATCAAGTGTGGTTATGTTTCTTGTGAGGAAGATATCAATGTTATTTTAGAAAATGCGAAAGATGCAAAACACGGGGATTATTCGACTAATATTGCAATGCAGTTAACTAAACGTGCAAAGAAAAATCCACGTATTATAGCTGAAGAAATAGTAAAAAACTTTGATACAAATAAAGCTGATGTTGCAAAAATTGAAATTGCCGGCCCAGGTTTTATCAATTTTTTCCTGAAAAAGACGGTATTTACTAAGTCTATTAAAGGCATCATTGATTTAGGTGATGATTACGGTAAAAGTAATTCCGGAAAAGGTTTGAAATATAATGTTGAGTATGTTTCAGCTAATCCGACTGGCGACCTACATTTAGGTCATGCTCGAGGAGCTGCCTTGGGTGATTCTCTTTGCCGACTTTTGTCGAAAGCGGGATATGATGTGACTCGTGAATACTATGTAAATGATGCGGGAAATCAAATTCATAATTTAGTTGTTTCGGCTTATGCTCGTTATTTAGAGGCATTAGGGAATGAATCAAAAATGCCGGAAGATGGTTATTATGGACCGGACATTATTTTGTTAGGACAAATGATGGCGGAAAAATATAAAGAGCAATTTGTTGGAAAATTAGATGAAAATTATGATTTGATTCGTCAAATATCGCTTGATTATGAGTTAGATAAAATTAAAAAAGATTTAAATATGTTTGGGGTAGAATTTGATTTATTTACGAGCGAGAAATCAATCTACGATAAAAACCTCGTGAAAGAATCAATAGATCTTCTTCAATCAAAGGGATATATTTATGAAAAAGATGGGGCAATTTGGTTCCGTTCGACTGATTTTGGAGACGACAAGGATAGAGTTTTAAAAAAATCAGATGGCTCATATACTTACCTAACACCGGATATTGCAAATCATATCGAAAAACTTAATAGAGGAAATGATAAGTTAGTAGATATTTGGGGAGCAGACCATCATGGATATATTGCTCGCGTAAAAGCTGCGATGCAGGCATTAGGATATGAGGCGGATAAATTAGAGGTAGATATTATTCAGATGGTTCGCTTAATTAAAGACGGAGAAGAGTTCAAAATGTCTAAGCGAACGGGAAAAGCTGTTACGATTCGTGATCTTGTTGATGAGGTTGGAGTAGATGCTGTTCGTTATTTCTTTGTCATGCGTAGTGGTGAAACACAAATGGATTTCGATTTAGATTTGGCTACGAAAAAGTCAAATGAAAATCCTGTTTACTATGCTCAATATGCACATGCAAGAACATGTTCTATATTAAGACAGGCTAAAGAAAAAGGCTTTTCCGTTGACGTAAAAGAAAATTATGAATTTATTAATCACGAAAAAGAGTATGAAGTTATTAAATTAATGGGGGAATTTCCTAACGTTGTAGCAGATGCAGCAGCAAAAAGACGTCCTCATTTAATTTGTAATTACGTAAATGATTTAGCAACAGCCTTCCATAGCTTATATAATGCTGAAAAAGTAATTAATGAAGAGGATAATGCAAAAACAAACGAAAAATTAGCATTGATCCAAGCTCTTGAGATAACTATAAAAAATGCATTAAATTTAATTGGAGTATCGGCGCCGGAAAGAATGTAAATTATAAAGAGGAGGATTTAGAATGACTACACATAATGAAGAAATGTCAATGTTAGAAGTAGCGGAGTTATTAATTCAAAGAAAAATAAAGCCTCAAAAATTCGAGAAAATCGCTAAAGAGGTATGCGAAATTATGGGATTAACTGATGAACAGTTTCAAGCAAGATTACCACAATTTTATTCAGATTTGACCTTAAGCGGTAAGTTTGTAACTGTGGGTGAAGATAAATGGGATTTAAAATCACGTCAAAAATATGAAGTAGCTAACTATGATACATATGATATCGATTTCGATGATGAGGAAGTAGAAGCAATTACTGAAGATGGGTTTGATACATATGATGCCGAACCTGTCTACAAGGAAGAAATGGATAAAGATGAAACTGATGAGTTTTTAGATAAGGCTGATAATGAAGATGATTACAGTGATGAAAGTGAAGTAGAGGTTGATGAGGACCCAGAAGAGTTTGAAGGTCTAGCTATATACCAAGAGGATGAATTAGAATAGTTGTTCAAATTAAGGTTTTTAGGTTAAGACGATAAAAGATTAATCTCAGGAAAATAATAGATACTCGTAAATCTTCCAACAAATGGATGCTTAGTAGTAGCGTTTGTTGGAAGATTTTTTTGATGCACTATGTTAAAAGGTTAATGAAATGATAGTCTATCGCAGTGAAAGACTAAATTGAAATCCTAGTGGCTATACTGCTAGGATTTTTGTTTTAGGTTTTGTTAGATTTTGAACCATGAGAATACGAGATTTAATTACCCTAGCAATGAAGGAAATGTACGAGCTTCGCTACATACACTAGGGGACCCAATGATAGAAACTACGGTATCCAAAGGCAATACGCCTAATGACCTTAATTTTATTATTAATTCCTTCGATAGGACCATTTGTGTAATGAGTTGAGAGAGTATTTTTAATATAGGATTGATAAGTTTTAAAGGTTTGGAAAGCTGTTTGAAACTCAGGAGAAACAAGTGGGTGTTCCGTTTCGAGTAAATGATTAAATCGTTTTAAGTTTTTCGTCTGAAGAGCGAAAAGTAACTCTGGATATAAATCATAAGTTGCTTTTAATTCAGAAGGTGTTTAAAACAGTAAACTGATCGATAAGTGGTGACATTAAGTAAAGCGTGAGATTTTAAAAATAAACGTTAATAACGTTTGAATTTACGACCATGCTTTTTGAACTTTTTCATGAATCGAATTCGAGTTTTATTCAGTGCACGAGAGAGATATTGAACAAAATGAAATTTATCAATGATAATTTAGGCATGAGGAAAAAGATTCTTAATGAGGCTGATGTAAGGAGCGTACATATCAATCACAATATTTTTCACTCGATGACGTGCTTCCTTTGTGTATCGTTTAAAATAAGCTTGAAGGGAGCTTAAACGACGATCTTCAACGATATCGATGATTTGTTTTGAGTCAGCATCGCAAAAGATAAAAGACATATGACCCTCAGCAGATTTAACGGATTTAAATTCATCAAAACAGAGATTTTCAGGTAAATAATTAAGGTTTAAAGTTTGAGAGTTATAAAAGCTATGGATGATTCGATTGACGGTTGAATGAGAGACCTGATGGCGACGTGCAATATCACATTCAGAAATTTTATTTTGGGCCTCTAAAGCAATGGCGTGTTTCGTGTGATAAGAAATGTAATAGTTCTTTTCAACGATTGAAGTACTTAGTGTAAAAGTAGACTGGCAATGCCCACAATAATAACGCTGTTTTTTTAGGGCTAAGTAGCTATCGTGAAGGGAGACTTTTAGAATGGCGATTCGAGAGGTTTTAAATCCATGCTTCTTAAATTTTGAATAAAATAGGGTTCTGTACTTTTGACAATGAGTCGGTTGATACGTAAGAATACCTTTAAAGATAAAGCTAGTAATTCCGTTCAATTTTACTTTCTCAAGATAATCTTTTGAAAATGTAATATTTTTATCTTTAATATTTAAAAGTTTTCTAGTGAAATATGAGTGAGACATCAAATCTTATCCTTTCAATATTGTTTTAGTCGATAACATTGTGACAGGATTGAGACTTGAGGTCTCTTTTTTTCATACTATAAAAGTGCTGCTTAATCAACAACACTAAATATTATAGACCCCTTTTAATTATGATTTATCAAATAGGATTCTGCATTTTTGACAATAAGCAGGTTGCTATGAAAAATAAAGATAGTCATTTCAGTTTATCTTCTCTAATTAATTCTATGGGAGTATAATGTCTTAGCTAATAAAATAGTAAAGGTATTGAGGGGAGTGCTCTTTTTTTATGTCGCAAGAAACATATTAC
>NZ_AP028127.1:2422500-2431147 GCF_037076425.1 Turicibacter faecis
CAGTAAACGGCGGCCGTAACTATAACGGTCCTAAGGTAGCGAAATTCCTTGTCGGGTAAGTTCCGACCCGCACGAAAGGCGTAACGATCTGGGCGCTGTCTCAACAAGAGACTCGGTGAAATCATAGTACCTGTGAAGATGCAGGTTACCCGCGACAGGACGGAAAGACCCCGTGGAGCTTTACTGTAGCTTGATATTGAGCACTGGTGACACATGTACAGGATAGGTAGGAGACGAAGAGACCAGGACGCCAGTCTTGGAGGAGTCGCTGTTGGGATACTACCCTTGTGTTACTGGGGTTCTAACCCGTGGCCATGAGCTGGTCAGGGGACAGTGTCAGGTGGGCAGTTTGACTGGGGCGGTCGCCTCCCAAAGAGTAACGGAGGCGCCCAAAGGTTCCCTCAGAATGGTTGGAAATCATTCGAAGAGTGTAAAGGCAGAAGGGAGCTTGACTGCGAGACCTACAAGTCGAGCAGGGACGAAAGTCGGGCTTAGTGATCCGGCGGTACCGAATGGAAGGGCCGTCGCTCAACGGATAAAAGCTACCCCGGGGATAACAGGCTGATCTCCCCCAAGAGTTCACATCGACGGGGAGGTTTGGCACCTCGATGTCGGCTCATCGCATCCTGGGGCTGTAGTCGGTCCCAAGGGTTGGGCTGTTCGCCCATTAAAGCGGTACGCGAGCTGGGTTCAGAACGTCGTGAGACAGTTCGGTCCCTATCCGTCGTGGGCGTAGGAAATTTGAGAGGAGCTGTCCTTAGTACGAGAGGACCGGGATGGACACACCGCTGGTGTACCAGTTGTTCTGCCAGGAGCATAGCTGGGTAGCTACGTGTGGAAGGGATAAACGCTGAAAGCATCTAAGCGTGAAGCCCCCCTCAAGATGAGATTTCCCATTCGAAAGAAGTAAGATCCCTTGAAGACGACGAGGTAGATAGGTCAGGAGTGGAAGTTTGGTGACAGATGAAGCGGACTGATACTAATCGATCGAGGACTTAACTAAATAGGAAAGGCAAAAACGAGCGATTATCACAGGCAGAAAGTGAAAAGAACTGAGGAATCACGAAGGTGATGAACAGTTATTGAACTTTACCACTGTGATGCGAGAGTTGCCGGACAAGAAGAAGTAAGCAGAAGATATCTAGTTTTGTGAGATTGATAAGATCTGACAGAAGGTCTAGTGATAAGGGCAAGGAGGGCACACCTGTTCCCATACCGAACACAGAAGTTAAGCTCCTTAGCGCCGAGGGTAGTACGCAAGTGCGAGAGTAGGACGTCGCTAGGCCGAAAAAAATGCGGGTGTAGTTTAATGGTAGAACTTCAGCCTTCCAAGCTGACTGTGAGAGTTCGATTCTCTTCACCCGCTCCAAATAGCCAATTAACATCCTTTGGGATGTTTTTTTTATTAATTATTTCCGACTTTTTTTCGATTCTTTGTCAAATAGTGTTGTTAATTAATTTTTAACCTGTTACAACGAAAATACCAATGGAAATCCTAGTAGCTATGCTGCTAGGATTTTTGTTTTAGGCTTTGTTAGATTTTGAACCATGAGAATACGAGATTTAATTACCCTAGCAATGGAGGTAATGTACGAGCTTTGCTACGTCCGCCAGGTGACCCAGTGATGAAATCACGATATTCAAAGGCAATACGCTTAATGACCTTAATTTTATTATTAACTCCTTCGCTAGGACCGTATGTGTAAGGGGTTGAGAGAGTATCTTTGATATAAGATTGATAAGTTTTAAAGTTTTAGAAAGCTATTTGAAGTTCAGGAGAAATAAGTGAATGTTGCGTTTCAAGCAAATGATTAAATCGTTCTAAGTTTTTCGTCTGAAGAGCAAAAAGTAACTCTTGATATAGATTTTAACTCAGGAGATAAATCAATTAACTTCACTTCCTCAAGATATTTTTATCTTTAATATTTAAATGTTTTCTAGTAATGTTTTCTAGTAAAATATGAGTAAAACATCAAATCTTATCCTTTGAATATTGCTTTGGTCGATAATATTGTAAAAGAATTGAGACTTGAGCTCTTTTTTTTCGATACTATAAAAAAGTGCTGCTTGATTAGCAACATTGAATATTATAGAACCAAAAACAAATGTGGGGGGATTCTAAAAGTTGAACTTCATATTATGTAGCTAATTGGCTAGTATGAATCTGATATTTGTTGAGACACATAATAGCCAATTTTCTTTTAACTTATTTAGAGGTATCATAGTAATATACATATTGTTTTCGCTGCTTCTTTTGATTCCTTATTGGCTTTAAATGTCTTGCTAGGGTATAGCTTGTTTAAGGATTACGAAGAAGTTTTTCATTGGTGAGTTATCCAGAGAATTTCAACTTTGTGACACGCTTTAGAAAATATTGTATCTCTTTAATGCTTTAAATCGTTGCTGACTTTGATACTACCATTCTTGATCCGCATGGAGGATTATTATATTTTTCTTCCTGTATTTTAAACTTAGTCCCATCTGTTTTCAGTTTCTGATAAGAGGGTGGCATACTAAATAAACGGTTAATTCGATTCTTAACTAGCTCTCGACGGTTCCTTTATATGAATGATATTTGCGTGTTTTATGGCTGAACCTAATACAACTAATTTCTAGCTTTTTCATTAGACGATAAAGTTTCTTATGGTTAATCTGCTGCTCTTGATGATGAAGTTTATCTATAATTCAACGGTAACCGTGAATTTCATCAGTTTCTTTAAAAATATTTAAGCTAGGATTTCGTTCGAGGCTCTTGATCCGGATCCTCATGTCCCATCTTTTTAATCCAATAATGATAGCTTGATTTAGGAAATTTGTTTATCTTTAAAATACTAATTAATTTAAAATGAGTTGTTAATTTTTTAATTGTATTCTTTGGATTCATGGCGCAATCCCATAGCTGTGACACACTTTTAAGTATTCATATCCAATTATTAATAATTTAATTTCTTCTAATTCTTGTTCAGGTATTAATGTTTTGGTTAGAAAGAGGATTTTAATTTTATCGTAGGTGGCTGAGGTCTTCTTTTCGATTTAAGTAGTGCTTCTACGCCACTTTTTCAATCGTTGCATTCTAATTCCCAATAGTTCCTATGTCTGATCTTCCAAAATGAATAGCAGTTTGGTTATATGAAGCATCCGTTTTCTTAGTTTAGTTGTATACAGTTAACTTAAATTCTCCAGTAGATTCTTGTTTTTAGACTGTCAATCGTTTTTTTTTGTGATTAGTTATTAGTTATTTAGCCTAAATCAGGTTTTAGTTTGGGGCCGACTCGAAATTTGATAATTTTTAGGACGAAATCAATGCCCTAAAAACCTTGTAAATATTCATTAAAAAACTTTAATTTTGAACAATATCGAGGCATATAAAAAACACTCCAAATTGTCGTTGTTTTAGTCTAATATTTTGAGGGAGACATTAAGGTAATATGCAAATAATACTATATAATTCTTTCAATCCTTCATCCACATTTATTGGTTGAGATAAAGTTCGTAAAATGTAAACATAAGTAAAGGTGTCATATACGAAATGTTTATGGTATAAATAAAATTTCAGTACTCTTATTAACTAGGTTAAATAGTATTGAGATAAAATAAAAATTTATTACATTATATGAGTTAATATAATTAATTAACCAAGATATTTTTTTTAGATTCGATTAGATTATGACGCGGGGGTAAAATAATCGAATCTATGAATGCTAACATAAATGTGATTCTTCCGCTATTTTGGTGAAAAGCCCTTTCTAGGAATAGAGCACTTTAATACGTAGAAGTTCAAAACTTGCTCGTCCATACATTTGGCGTTTAATCATTTTAATTCGGTTGACATTCCCTTCACAAATCGCATTAGTGTATGGATAAACTAATGCGTTACTGATCGATTGCTCATCACGTTTCATTCGAAGACAAAACTCACGCAGTAATTTAATCTCATGAGTAGCGTAACGTTCTAGCCATTGAGATAATTTGAATACTTGCCCCATCGTGACCAAATCTCTAAATACTTGGATGGCTGTATATAGTTCACTTAAGTCTGCATGAGCTTGAAAGAGTTCATTTAATAAATTTAATTCTGGTTGAGTTAAAGACGTTGGTTTTCGCCAAATGAATGAGGTGAGTTGAAACTTCGTTGCTTTCAATAATTTACTAGATTTTTTTGATATTTTTTCTGTTGCCTTCTCACTTGTTTTTACGGGGAGATTTGCTTTAATTTCTTGAACTTTTCGACGAGTTGAAGAAGCTCCTCCTTTAAACCCTTGGTGGATGAGTTGTTCATGAATCCAACGAGCAGTTTTTCCCTCCTGACACCATTGTGTGATTTGATTTAAATAGGGGACAAATTGATTAACACGGGGCTTTCGTATTTGCTTGGGAGGTTCAGATAACTGAATATACTTCGCTACGGTTGTCCGACTTAACTTAAGTTGTCTGGCTGTTTGACGAATAGAGCCTACTTGTTGGTAGACCTTTTGAATCTCCAAAATGAGTGCCCATTTTGCTTGTTCCTTTTCAGATAATGATTCATGACTGGATATTGAGTTCACGTTAGTAATCGTTATATCTGTCGCTGGATCTGTTTTTTTAGTGATTGAAGATTCAGGCATGATAAACCATCCTTTAGGAAAACGAGAACTAATGGTTTCTTTAACAACCGTTAATAGGTTTTTAAGAAAGTGCCACTTGTCGGCAACCTGAATAATGTTAGGATTCGTTAAATGAATGGCTTTAGTATAAGTTGTTGCACGATCACGTGTCACTAATTCAACTGAGGGATGTTTTTCCAACCATTCTTTAAACGCTTGAGTCGAACGAGAGGCGAGAATTTCAACCGGACGATGCGTTTCTAAATCACAAATAACCGTTCCAAAGTCGACCCCTCGACGAAAAGAAAAGTCATCAACCCCAATATGGGTTAATGACTGATTTTTTATATCTTTTTCAGTAGAATCGATACGTCGTAATAAATCTAATAGTGCATCTCCACTTCGTTTATATCCAAGTTTAAAAAGAAAGCGTGATAAAGCTTCCGCACTCATCGATAATGATAATTGAAGAAAAACCTCTTCAAGACGAATGGTTAAACGCCGATAGGCATTTAAAAAGCCAGTAAATCTTTCAGTAAAAATTTGACGTTTACAGTTAGGATTTAAACAAAAAAACTTTTTAGCTTGTATCCTTAATTGAACAGGTTTATTAAGGATAGACGCATCTAATGGTTTTCTAAGATACGTACTGTGTACCTGGTGACTTTTCATCCCACATAAGGGACAGTGGTTAAATTTTGATTCAGATTTTAAACAAATCAAGATTATATGCTCATTATTTTCAATGGATTGAATCATAAGATTTTCAGGGAAAAAGACATTAAGATTCATGATGATATACCTCTCTACGATGTCTTTTCATTATATCAGGTAAAGCGTTTTATCACCAAAAGTCAGGAAGAACCACTTTTTTATTGACATTTATACGAATCTGTAGTCTTTCAGGTTAACACCTTTAATACTCTTAATTTTGTTATTGATTTATTTATTCAAATAACTCCCCTTTTATAGTATGACTAATATAGACTTTTTAAATTTTAAGCACTTAAAAGATAGATTATAGTAAGATAGTGATCTGTAATAATTAAGTAGTGTTTTATTGAAAGAGAAATTAAATACTTACAATAGATTATTTAATGGTTTTAATTCACTCGATAAATCAAGGAAAGCTATTTCGTATGTAGGCTTAACAGAGCAATATAAACACCCAAATATATATAATAATATTTAAATAAACTATGTTAGCAAATGGATCTAGGTCAATATTTTGGACACAAAAAAGTTAAGTTTTTAAGCAATTTGTCGTGCAAGTTGCTCACATTCTTCTGGCGTTAAATAATTAATGGAACCATGAATCCTTTTGCGATTATACCAGCCTTCAATATATTGAAATAGGGCCATTCTAGCCTGTTCAAATGTCACATATGTAGTTTGATACACTTCTTCTTTCTTTAGAGTGGCATGGAAAGATTCGATACAAGCATTATCATAAGGACATCCTTTACGACTGAAAGACTGGATCATCTTAAAGTCTGAAGTTAAGTCTTTAAACTCTTGGCTAGTATACTGTGATCCTAAATCAGTGTGGAGAATAATCTCATCTTTAGGTTTTTGAGAAACATAGGCATTCTTTAAAGCTTTTACGATAATATCTGTGGTCATTTGTTTTGAAAAATGATAACCAATAATTTTCTTTGAATGTAAATCCATCACTGAAGCTAAGTAGCACCAACCTTCTTTTTGAACGTAAATATAAGTAATATCGGATACCCATTTTTGATTAATTGAAGTCGTCGAAAAATCCTGTTCTAGAATGTTATTACGTTCTAAAACAAGTTCCTTAGACTGTCTATAAGGAGTATATTTTCTTTGAATAATCGAAGCTAAACCGCTTGATTTCATTAACCGTTGAACACGTTTCAAGCTAACAGTGAATCCCTCTTTAATCAATTGATGGTGTACCTTAATAGCACCATACCGACACTTACTTTCAAAATAAATTTCTTTAATACGTTCAAGTAGTTTCTGATTTTCACGTTCCCATTTTGATTCAGTTTGATGCTTCGATTGATAATAAGTACTTCTTGGAACACTTAAGACCTCACAAAGTTGCTTAATATCGTGTTCCTGATGGTGTTGATTAATAAACTGACATAATTCAGATTGACTTACTTTCTCGCGAATATGGTCATAGCCTTTTTTAATATTTCATTCTCCTCTTGCAGACGTAACATTTCTTGCTTCATGCGTTTAATATCCTCTAGGGTAATTTCTGTATCATCTACCGAGGCAATCGGAGAAATTTGTTTAATCCATTTGTAAATTGTTACTTCTGAAACACCATATTCACGACTTAGATCTTTAACTGAACGTCCATTTTTATAAAGTTCAACAATCATTGATTTAAATTCATTATTATATTTTTTCATACAGACACATCCTTTTATTAAGTCTATTGTAACGACTTAACTTAAGTGTGTCCATAAAACTATACTAGCACCAAAAGTTAAAAAAATCCTAATAATATAAAAACCTTTTTAAAAGAAATATCATAGAAGATAGAAGACATATACCTAATTGTTACAAATAGAGGGGAAATATAGCCTATTTTGATATTCTTAAATTTTTATCTGATTAAAAGGCTGGGTCTAGGTCAATATTTTGGACACCAAAAAGTTAATTTTTTAAGCTACTTGTCGTGCAAGTTGCTCACATTCTTCAGGTGTTAAATAATTAATAGAACCCTGAATTCTTTGTGGCATGAAATGATTCAATACAAGCATTATCGTAAGGACATTCCTTACGGCTAAAAGATTGAATGAGATTAAGTTCTGAGGTTAGGTTTTGAAAATCTTGGCTAGTATACTGCGTCCCTAAATCGGCATGAAGTATAACTTTTTCTTTTGGATTTTGCGAAGCACAGGCATTTTTTTAAGCTTGGATAATAACGTCCGTTGTCATTTGCTTAGAAAAATGATAACCAATAATTTTCTTTGAATGTAAATCGGTGACTGAAGCCAAGTAGTACCAACCTTCTTTTTGAACGTGAATATAAGTGATATCCGATACACGTTTTTGATTAATTGAAGTCTTCGAAAAGTCCTGTTCTAGAATATTATGATGCTCTAAAACAAGTTTTTTAGGTTTTTTATAAGGGTATATTTCTTTTGAATAATCGAGATTAATCCAACCGATTTCATTAATCGCTGAACGCGTTTTAAGCTAATGGAGTGTCCCTCTTTAATCAATTGACGGTGTATCTTAATCGCTCCATATCGACGACGAAATTCAAAATAAATCTGCTTGATTTGTTAAAGTAGGTTTTGATTTTCACGCTTCCGATTCGATTTGATGTTTCGATTGATAATAAGTGCTTCTTGGAAAACTTTAAGACCCCACAAATTTGCTAAATATCATGTTCCCCTTGATGTTGATCAATAAATTGACATAATTCAGATCGAGTTACTTTCTCGTGAATGGGGCCCCCACACGATTTATCTACTCCTTTGGTGGGGAATGGTCATCTGGCGATTGCCGACGGCAATCTATTCTTCAACTGCTAGGGAAACTGTTAATAGCCTTTTTTAAAATTTCATTTTCCTCTTGTAAGCGTAAAATTTCTTGCTTCATACGTTTAAATTTCTCGAGAGTCATTTCAGTATCATCCACTGAAGCGATGGGAGACATTGTTTAATCCATTTGTAAATTGTTACTTCTGAAACGCCTTATTCACGACTAAGGTTTTTGACGGTACGACCAGTTTTATAAAGTTCAACAATCATTGATTTAAATTCAGAATTATATTTTTTTCATAAAGTCGCATTCTTTTATTAAATCTAATGTAACGACTTAATAAAAGGATGTGTCCATAAAACTATACTAGCACCAGATATAAATAATTGCATGTATATGTATAATAAGTAAAGGTTTAATGTCAGTTATATTTTTATTAATAATTATAATATAAACTTATCTAAAATTTTAAAGTTTAATGGGGGGGAGGTAGTATAATTATCAATAAGGTAATAATAGGCTATTAGAAATCATTATTTATGTTGGCATAAAATAAAAAAATATTTGACAACATAGAATCGTAATGG